>CAZGSC010000013.1:0-35943 GCA_964528325.1 uncultured Chloracidobacterium sp.
GAACAATCCTTTACATCCGGACTAATCTTATCTACAATTTTCCAATAATATCGATCAAAACAAATTTGACGCTCGTCGAATACGCCGTCCTGAGAACACTATGGATAAGGAAGACGAATCGGAAAACGTAACTTTTCGCGAAGATATAACACGAGAGTTTTCTGAGACAACTACCGTTGATTTTGAAAAGCCCGACACGCTGGTTGGCCAAAGCCTTGACGGCCGGTTTTTGATCGAAAAGAACCTTACCGATACAGGTGCTGAGGAGGGCGGCTTTGGACTTGTTTACCTTGCGACCGACCTCAAGTTAATGGGTAAAAAGGTCGTCGTTAAGATCCTTCGGGAAACCTTACTGGAACACGCAGATCTCACTCGCAAATTTCTCCACGAAAAGGAAGCTCTGCTAAGACTTGATCATCCCGGAATAGTCAGGATCCTTGATTCAGGTACGCTCCTCGACGGCAATCCATTCATGGTTATGGAGTATATCGAGGGTCAGTCCCTGCGAAAGAAGCTTCAAAATAAGAAACAATTACCATTTGATTTCGCAGCCCATCTGATCGAGTCGATAACTGATGCTCTGGCAGCTGCACATTCGAAGAACATTCTTCATCGAGACGTTAAACCCGAAAATATTATGCTTACGCCGCAGGAATACGGTTACGATCGTGTACGACTGATCGACTTCGGCATCGCTCGAGTTGGCGACTCGCAACTGGCCCCTGCAACGGAGGTGTCACGAGCCATCGGCACGGTTTTGTATATTGCGCCGGAACAGCTAATAGGAAGCCCGAACATAACACCGACGGTTGATGTTTACGCATCAGCGATCGTCTTTTATGAAATCCTTACCGGCGATTTGCCTTTCAAACCAAAGTCCATTGCCGAGATGTATCAGCTGGAAAAGGATGGTGTCTTGGTTCCGCCGAGCGAATTACGTCCTGACCTTCCTCGCGAAGCGGAAAGGGTCATTATGTCCGCTCTCGAATTTCAGGCGGAGAAAAGGCCACAGAACGCGAGAATATTCGGGCAGTACCTTGCAAATGAACTGCGAAAAAACAGTGAAGGAGTCACCGACGAATTTTACTCTTCGGTCAAAACCGAATGGGCAGCATTAAGGGACTTATCTATTCCACCGGATTCGAGCCATTTCAGTGTCGCGACGCAGGTTATGTCAGAACCTTTCGATAAAAAAAAGGTCCAGTGGTTAAAATGGGTTTTGATCGTGTCCCTAATCACCGCGGGCCTCTCGATCTCCACGGCCTTTGTGATATGGAATTTTTCTGATTCCAATGTCGATCAAGCCATACAAGCCACAGTGCCGCCGGACTCAGGTGTACAGCATGAGTTTTACTACTCTCTGACGGTGCAGAAGATGCGGTATGGAAAAAAGTTCGAAGCACCTTTCCAGTCAACGGGCAGAGAGATATTTGAAACGGGATGGAAGTTCATTATCAACCTTCAGCCCGATGCGGATGGTTATATGTATGTGTTTAATGAAGGAAAAGGCGAGATGGGCAATACGGTTTTTTCGCTCCTGTTTCCTTCGCCCACGGTCAATAACGGATCGACAATGGTTTCGACCGGACAGAAAATTGAAACGAAACAAAATACCTTTACCGGCGGCAAAGGAACTGAAACGATGTGGATGATCTGGGCTAAAGACCGGCAGGATATTTTGGAAGCCACTGTCAGATCGGCATTTTTGTCATCCGACGGCACATTTTCCGATACTGCTAGTCCGGTATTACTGCAAAATTTTTTAGAGAAATACCGTAACGTGAGGTCAGAATCATTCAAAGATTCCGCTAATCAGCGAACCGTCGTTAAATCTCAGGGCGATGTTGTTGTCCACCGTTTTGAACTCGAACACCAGTAGGATCACTTTGTCGTTGTAAAACGCCGAGGGCTGTGGCATACTGGTCGCGAAATACACAGTGCATAAGCTACTTAGCAAGTTTGTAGCGTTTCATTCTTGGGGACGATCGCCGGACTGTTCTTTTTGATCAAGTCTTTATTTTAAATCGGTTTCCCTATTAATTCGGCAGAATCGGTTATCGAGGATGAACGCTTATTATGCATAGGATCAAACGAGCTCAATGGTGTCGATTATCTCCCAGAGCGGTTAAAATACTCTCCTTTTTTAAAGGTGGAAACCAAATCCATACTTTAGGGATAGTTCTTCTTATTTATTTGTTTTTGTTGGTTTCCGGTGTGGCAGCGCAAGATACGGTCACTGGTGCATTTCAAGGTGATATCAGCAACAGTCGAACCGGCGAGCCGATAGCAGGAGCGGTTGTGCAGATCACAAATGTGCAGACCGGAATTGTCTATAACTTGACCTCGGATTCAAAAGGACGCTTTTACCAAGGTCTCCTCTCACCCGGCTCGTACGATATTGCGGTCATGGTTGCGGGATTCAAGCCCAGATTGCTACGTCGTGAAATAAGGGTTTCCCTGACCGGCGAGGTGGTCCCTGTGCCGGTTTCGCTTGAGCCTGAGACTGTGCCAACTACCCAGGCTGCAGTTTTGGAACCCCCCGATGACATTCGCGTTGAAATAGGCACGACGGATGCCAGGCGTGGCGATTCGACCAAAAACGAAGAGATCACGAAAATTCCTATCGGTTCGAATAGCATTACCCGCAGCTTTGACGAGTTAGCGCTGCTTCTGCCCGGCGTTGCACCGCCGCCGCAAACGATTGGTGACGTTGCAGGTCCGGGTGTCGGGCCCGGAGTTGGTTCAGCGGGACAGTTTGCGGTCAACGGGCTTCGTTCGCGTGCGAACAATTTTACGGTTGACGGCTCTGACAACAATGATGAGGATATTGGCGTTCGGCGGCAGGGTTTTGTCACATTCATCCCACAACCGATCGAATCTATACAGGAATTTCAGATAACAACGCTGCTTGCTCCTGCGCAATTTGGCCGTAACCTGGGTGCGCAAGTGAACGTTGTTTCGCGTGCCGGTGCCAATAAAAGCAACGGAGCTCTTTATGGTGTTTTCAACTCCAGTCAACTCAATGCAAGGAATTTTTTTGACACAATCAACGGCAATGACTCATTCGCGTTAAGGTCCGCATCTGGCCAGGCAGTTCTGTTGGATGGACAACCGCTGATTGTGGGCAAGCAAAGTGGCGGGAAAGATCCATTCACCTTCGGACAGGGTGGCGGAGTCCTTGGTGGAGCGATAAAAGAAAATCGTCTGTTTTATTTTGTCTCCGGCGAATATCAAAAGGTCAACGCCGTGCGTGAAAAGAGCTTTGCTGTACCGACCCTCGAACAACGAGGAGCATTTGGCACGGGTACGAGCGGCATCTTTCAAAATTTTTTCAATGGCGGACAGCCACTTCGATCGTCACCGGTTAACGAACGAACCGCTGCTATCTTCAGTTTGTTCCCGTTTCCAAACGATCCAATCGGAGTTTATGGGGAAAACACTTTTACACAGACTCAACCGTCAGGGGGACGTGGCGCGATCCTGTCGGGCAGGCTCGACAATAATTTTGAGATAGGAGGCCGTCAGCAAACATTGACCGCGAGATACAATTTTACTGATGACAAAAAAAACATACCGTCGGTAAATGATGCCCTTTTTTCGACAGTCCTCTCAAAGACCCGGACAAACAACTTATCGATATTTTTCAACAGCGAACTTGACGCGTCGGCCTCATCCAGTCGGTTATTTAATCAAGTGCGTTTTTCGTTCGGGCGAACCCGCTTGAAATTTAATGAGGTTCGGGACACAGGGTTCCTTATCCCGAGCGATGATTATTCCAACATTCCGTTTTTACTCAATGCACCTTACCTTTTCAATACGACTTTGCCACCCAGTCTCGGACAACCAAACACAGGTAGCGTTACGTACATTGCCGCTTCTCCTCGTGTTCCGTCCTTTCACCCGTCGGTTGAAACCCAAATCGGGCCGATCGGACAGGTCGTTGTTGCGGGATTTAGCCCGCTTGGCGTTGATGTTTACAACTTTCCACAGAACCGCGTAAACAACACATTTCAACTTGCAGACGAGCTAACTTGGCGATTAACCAGTCATACACTTGTTTTTGGAGCTGACACGCGGCGTACCGATCTTAACAGCGATCTGCCCCGGCTCGCCCGCCCGCTAATATCTTTTAACGGCACTCCACGACTGACCCCGAGCACAGGAACCTGTCAAAATGGCGGCATCGGGAATTTCTGCTTTCTTCCGGCAAACGATCCAACGCGAATTATCCGTCCACAAGACCTCGTTAGTCTCGGATCTGCCAGTAGTTCTCTGTTGACGTTTAACGTTGACCGGCCTGATGCAAAGGTTAACCTGCGTTACTATCAGCTAGATTTCTATGGTCAGGACACGTGGCGAATCTCGCCGGAATTATCATTGTCTTTCGGGCTGCGGTATGAATTTAATACACCTGTTAAAGAAATTAATGGTTTGATCGAGCAGACATTCTCCGATCCGAGGCTCGATCTTGCACCTGGCCTAAGGACGTTTATTGACGGCCGCACACGGCTCTATGAATCCGATCAAAATAACTTTGCGCCACGCGTGGGCGTGGCATGGTCCCCACATATTTTTAGCAAAAGTCGGGTTAGTGTTTTCCGAGCCGGATACGGAATTTTCTACGACCAGGTCCTAGGCGCGGTCGTCAACCAGTCGCGCAATGTCTTCCCAACGTTTCTTACGCTTAATCTGGGTGGTGTTACCAATTTATCGGGGATCGAGGTCAATTTAGATCTTATAAATCCGGGTCGTGTTGAGTATGGTAGTTTTCCGAGTTTAGCCATTCCCGGAACGATCAACATTTTCAATCCTCAAATTCCGTTTGGCGTTTTTTTGAATGACATATTATCCAGCTTTCCAAATGCGATAAACGTGACACTGCCTGCCCGTAAAATGGATATGCCGCTGGCTCATCATTACTCGTTTGTATATGAGCAGCAGCTAAACAGAAACTTGGCGGCTTCGATCGGTTACGTGGGCACAAGGGGCAGAAATCTGCTTCGATTTTCGACGCCGAATCTGGGAGCCGGGACAACTATCGTACCGACAAGACTCGATGTGGATCCCACGATTATCGCACCTGTTGCAAGCGGTTTAGTCTTCGACCTTGACCGGCCGGAAAACACGATCGGTGCGGTCAATCAATTTGAAACGACTGCGAGTTCGCGTTACGACTCGCTGCAGGCTCAATTGCGCGGACGATTTCTCAATTCATTGAATTTCCAATTCTCATATACTTTTTCCAAGGTAACGGATAACGTATCGGATGTTTTTGATCTGGCCGGGGCGTATGCACTGCCGCAGAACAGCTTTGATCTCGCGGCAGAGCGCGGCCCGGCAAATTTTGATGTGCGGCACCGCTGGACTTATGACCTGATATACAGTTTTCCTAAGAACGAAGAAAATAAGTTTTTCCGGCTTCTCACTAACAAACTTCAAGTCGCCACGACAGGGCGTTTTCATTCCGGCCAGCCGTTTACGGTAAACAGCATCGTCGATGTGAATCTTGACGGCAACCTGACTGATCGGCTGAATACGACTAACGGCATTGAAATAACCGGTGACAGGCAACAGCCGCTTCGTCTGACCGTAGCGAATCCGTTCGATCTGCTTGCGACTTTTGGTCAGGATGGCCAAGTCGGGCGCAACAGCTTCCGTGCTGGAAATGTGCTTGAACTTGACATGTCCGTGATCAAACAGTTTTCTATCGGTTCTAATCGCCTTGCATTTCGAACTGATATTTTTAATTTTATCGATCGGGCAAATTTCGGCGTACCGGTTCGGTTATTGGAAGCTCCGGGCTTTGGCAGGGCCACAAGCACGGTCACTCCGGGTCGTCGAATACAGTTCGGCCTCAAATATGAATTTTAGTTGTCGGCATAACCAAAAAAGGAGAAAAAATGTTAAAGAATCGCCCAGATTATTCCCACCGAACAGTACACCCAAATTTAGTCGCGAAAGCGAAGATGATAGGGGTATTGATCGTAGTCACGACGGGATTCGTCTCGTTTGTTATTTACACTAATTTTGCCTCAGCCCAATCAGAACAAAGCCGATCGCTGATTCCGGCTGCCGCGGCAATTAAGCCGCGCCGACATTTGCAAAAGAATCTCGAAGATATCCAAACAGAATTGCCCGAATATCGAGCGGGACAAACAACCCTAGTACCGGAGGTCGGGGGCGTTGATACCAGTTTTGGCGCAAGTGCGACGGAGGGATCGTCCAGAATTAATGCGCTGGCGACACAGCCGGACGGTAAGTTTTTGGTCGGCGGGACTTTTTCCTCGATCAACGGGGTTGAGCGTCGAGGCATCGATCGATTTAACGCCGATGGAACCCACGACGACACTTTTAACCCCGGCGGCTCGGGGGCGAACAGTACCGTTTATGTGATTCTAGTTTTGCCTGACGGGAAGATCATGATTGGAGGTTTTTTTACAAATTATAATGGTTCTACTGCCCAAAAAATAATTCGGTTGAACCCGGACGGAAGTCTTGATCCGACCTTTACGCCGCAAGGCACTTCTGTTAATGGCGGCGTTCAGGACATGGTCATTCAACCCGACGGAAAGATACTGATTTGCAGCAATTTTACGAGTTTTAATGGTGTAGTGCGCAATGCAGTGGCCCGTTTGAACGCTGACGGAACGCTTGACACAGCGTTTAACCCAAATGTGATGAACGGCGCCGGGGGTGGTTTTGTCGAAGAGTTAATTCTGCAGCCGGACGGAAAGATAGTTATTGGCGGCGTCTTTACAACTGTTGGCGGCACTCCGCGCAACAGTCTTGCTCGTCTGAATTCGGACGGAACGGTTGATTCAAGTTTTAACGTCGGAAGCGGCGCACAGTCGTTTGGAGGTCCGGGTGGTGTTTATGCTGCGGAACGCCAATCCGATGGCAAGATACTTATCGGCGGTGATTTTGATACCTATAATGGGGTTAGCAACAACACGAGTTTGGCTCGTATCAATACGGACGGAAGTTTGGACACTTCTTTCGTTCCCTCTGCGGTCCCGGGGGATATGGGGGGTGTTGAATTCTTTGCGATTCAGCCCAACGGTAAGATAGTAATATGTGGCTTTTCTGGATTTGTGGGAGGCCCGTCCGGCGCGGGGATCATTAGGTTGAATGCGGATGGGTCAACGGATCCGACATTTAATGTCGGTGCAGTTGACGATTTCGGTTATGTTGTCACTCTTCAGGCGGATGGCAAGATTTTACTTGGTGGTTTATTTACGCAGTTTGGGGGTGGTGAGCGCCGCAATCTAGTGCGTTTAAATCAGGACGGGACATCGGATAATTTTGCTTGCTCAATTGCACTGGACGCGCTTGTATATTCCATCGTCCGTCAAGCCGACGGCAAATTGCTGGTCGGTGGACAATTTCGCCGCATCAATGGTGTCGCCCGACGCAATATTGCAAGGCTAAATTCTGACGGAACTCTCGACCCTAGTTTTGACCCGGGAACGGGTGCAGACGGCATTAACACGCCTTTTGTTTATTCGATAGCTGAACAGACCGATGGCAAGATTCTAGTCGGCGGTTTCTTTGGTAGTTTCAATGGAATTTCGCGCGTAAATGTCGTTCGACTTAATTCAAACGGCTCGACCGACAGCAGTTTTATCTATACCGACGCAGTAGGCATGGTTCGCGATATTGAGGTCCGTTCAGGAGGAAAGATTGTTCTGGCAGGCTTTTTCCAGAACAGCGTACAGGTCGTAAATAGCGGGATCGTTAAGTTGAACTCTGACGGTACATATGACCAAACGGCGGTCGGATCGGGGTCAAATGCCACGGTGAACAGAATCATTCCATACACTGACGGCAGCCTGAAGGCAATGATTGCAGGCCCCTTCACGAACTATAACGGAACGCTTATTAACCGGATCGCCCGCATCAATGACGATGGATCGCTCGACACGACCTTTAACCCCGGGACGGGAGCGAACTCCGCAGTGTTTGATGTCGCACTCCTTCCCAATACACAGATGTATATTGCCGGGGCATTCACGTCGTTCAACAGCTTAGCCAATACAAGTAGGATTGTTCGACTTAATTCCAACGGTTCGGTTGATTCTAATTTTGTCAGCGGTACGGGTTTTAATAGCACCGTTTTCGCATTATCGTACGAGCCACCTACCGACAAAGTGCTGGCAGGCGGAGCGTTTAGCAGTTATAACGGAACCGCAATTAATCAGCTTACCCTTTTGAATGCGAATGGGACGCGCGATACAAACTTTACCGCACAATTGAATACAGGTTCTTTTAACGATGTCGAAAGACTTATTAGACAGCCTGATGGCACGGTTCTGGTTGGTGGCAGGTTTACGGGTATCGGCGGCGTTGCACGAAATTCTATTGCACGTCTAAATGCGACTCCGACAGGTTCGTGTGTTCCTATCCAGATCTCTTATGGCCAGAGCGTCAACGGCAGTTTGAATTCTTCCTCCTGTATTGTTAACGGTCCAACCGATCTTTATACATTCACCGGGACCGCTAACCAGCAGATCGCCATATCGTTAGATTCACTGACAACGGGCGGCATCCAATCTTCGTTACAGCTTGTTGCTCCTGACGGAACAACGGTGGTTGAAACAAATTCGGGCACTATCAACGCGCGCATTCCGGCAAATGGATTTCGCCCGCTCCCTTCAAATGGATCGTATACGATCCGGGCATCCTCACCATCAGGAGCTTTTGGGGATTACTCGCTGTCGTTAACGCTACAACCTGCGGCGGCGTGTAACTATACCGTTGCACCGGCGTCGACCAACGTCAACCCGAGCGGCGGGGTGTTTTTCTTTGACGTGCTAAGTGGTGACGGTTGTCCGACCGTAACTGCGGCGACGGGTGCGAACAGCGGACATATCACAATAGTCTCAAATACCGGGGGTCGAGTTGAGTTCAGTGTATCGGCATATGGCGGCACGACCGATCGGATAGGCACGATCATCGTCAACGGAGGTCCCGTTCACACAATAACGCAGTATGGAGTGACTGCTCCCAATAACGACAATTTTGCGCAAGCTGGGTTGTTAAATGGGAGTTCGGGGACGGTCAATGGCCGCAATACTAATGCAACGACGGAACCGAACGAACCGCCGCATGGTGGAAGCGCCGCTGCACGGTCGGTCTGGTACAGGTGGACGGCTCCCACGAGCGATCTATACAGCTTCACCACATCGGGCAGCACTTTTGACACGGTTATGGCGATCTACACGGGCACGAGCGTCGGAAGTTTGACGCGGATCGCAGAGAATGATGATACGACCAGTTTTGATCAGACAAGTAAGATCAACTTCAGGGCGGCTGCCGGCACCGTTTATTATATTGCCATTGACGGGAAAAACGGCCAGAGCGGAAGCATTGTGTTGAGTTACGGTCCTTATCGTCGTCTTTATAGGCTCTATTTACAAACCTTTAACGGGTATGCGTCGCCAATAAGCCCGACTTCTGTAACCGCCATAAGGCAGGACGGCACCGGGCCGATCATAAACGGGGATCTTATTTCACTTGGCGTGTATGAATTCGATCTGCCGGATGACAGTACCCCGTATACTGTAACGATCGCTGGCCCTGACGGTATTACATGGCAGCCATCAACTTATACCATTGACAACAGCTCGGCAAGATTTAATGAGTTGATGATGGGAGCCTCCGGAGGAGGCCAGAATCAGACCTCAAACCCAACTAACACCATTCCAAGACATTTCTTCGGTTATATTCACGGCATCAGCACTCAACAGCAGCTTACACCACTACGAGTGCAAATTGCCTCGACCGGAAGTCCAAGCGCGGTTCCGCCGAAGGAGTGCGGCCCGCCGTTGTCGACCGCGCCCGTGCTCGTCACCGGTGGGCCCGGAGGCGCAATGAGAACTTTGTACGATTGTCTAACACAACCAAACACAACGCATCAGATCGTGCCTAATGCACCCCAAACAGCGTTTCAGGTTCCTGTGCTGGAACTTGCAGTAATAAACACGGATCACCTTCCGACATCTGCCGAAGCCATTACTGCGACGGCTTCATCTACATTTAATATCGGCGGACGCGTCCTGGCTGGCGCACAAGGCCTAGCCGGTGCGAATGTCGACATCACAACGGCGGCGCTAACAATGAGAGTGATAAGCGATTCGAACGGAAATTACCTAGCCCCGAATTTGGCGCCAGGCCTGATCTATACTTTAAGGGCATCTCTGGACGGCTATGTATTCCAACCTGAGACGGTCAATTTGCAAACGTCGAATCTAACGCGCGACATTACGTCGCAAACTTGCACGTTTGCCTTGACCGGCAATGGCAATTTTACGAGCGGAGGCGGTCAGGGCGAGTTTTCCGTAACGGCGTCGAACTCTGCCTGTGGTTGGACATCGGTCAGTGGCGCTCCGTGGATCAGTATTCTCTCGGGCAGTAGTGTCGGTAACGGCACGACGCAGTTTTCGGTTCAGCCAAACACGGGATCAGCGAGACAAGGCTCGATCGCCGTTGGGGGACAAAATTTTACGATCATTCAGGCCTCCTCGTGTACCTACACACTTTCGACACCGTCGCAAATAAGTTTCCTTAGTACAGGCGGTAGCAGCAGCTTTACAGTTACTACGACGCCGGAGTGCTCGTGGGAGCCATCCGCAAGCGACTACTGTATGGTTGCTTTGAGTGGTGTGGGGCCCGGAACCGGAACTGTTAACTTTTCTGTGGCGGCTAATCAAGGAATCGCCCGTTCCGCGGTCATCTCTATCGGCGGACAATCGGTAACCGTCAGCCAGGATGCTGCCGACGGTCTGCATCGGCCGCGTTTCGATTTTGACGGCGACGGCCGATCTGATATTGCTGTCTATCGCCCGTCAGACCACTTTTGGTATGTTGAGCGCCCAGGCTCAACGGTCGGCTTTGAGTATACGTATTTCGGACTGTCGGAAGACATACCTGTTGCCTCAGACTATGACGGTGATGGCAAGTCTGACATTGCGGTTTTCAGGCCATCTTCAAGTTATTGGTATCGCATAGATAGTTCAACCGGGGCTTTTATGCAGCAGGCTTTCGGGGCAACTGGAGACATCCCGGTGCCTGCCGATTATGACGGTGATGGAGACGATAATATCGCGATCTTTCGGCCTTCGACAGGAACTTGGTATACGTCTCTGGACCCAGCAACCAATTACGGCTCGGTGCAGTGGGGCACCATAGGCGACCTTCCGGCACCTGCCGATTTCGACGGTGACGGCAGAGCGGATGTTGCCGTATTCCGTCCTTCATCCGGCACGTGGTATCTGAACAACTCGATGACAGGATTTTTTGCTACTCAGTTTGGAACGGCAGGAGATGTTCCGGTTGCAGCCGATTACGATGGCGACGGCAAAGCTGATATCGCCGTTTATCGACCTTCGACAAGCATTTGGTATAGGCTCAACAGTTCAAGCGGACAGTTTATTGCTTTCCAGTTTGGGTTGCCCGGAGATAAGCCGGTACAAGCTGATTACAACGGTGATGAACGCGTGGACATTGCTGTTTTCCGTCCATCTAATGGAGGCTGGTATATTTGGTCATGCACCGAGAATACGGCGATCTCAGCAACCTTGTTCGGACTAAGTACAGATATACCGATTCCGAATCCGATAACTCCATGACGACGAAATGAGACAGTATGAAGGCTCGCCTAATTGTATTGAGTATATTTATCGTGTTTTTTCAGGCGAGACATGTTCCGTGTGTTCAAGTTACGGAAACAAAGTCTGACAATACCGGACAGTTTGGACCTGAATTGATCCTGCAAACTGGCCATAGCCAGAAAGTTGAGGCGATCGTATTCAGTCCTGATGATCGCTGGGTGGCATCAGGGAGTTTTGATAGTACAGTCAAGATATGGGATCTGGAGACAGGGCGCGAGTTACGCTCGCTAACCGGACACGTCGGTGCTGTCAAATCTTTGGCCTGCACATTTGACGGCAAACTCCTGGCATCTGGTGGAATTGATGGCACGGTTCGCATTTGGGAGGTCGAGAGCGGAAAAGAGATCGCAACTTTTGGCCAGAATGGAGAGTCCGTCGAGGCGATCGCATTTAGTCCTGACGGGAAAAGGCTGGCAATGGGCGGCCGCAGCAATACGATCCTGATCCGGGACGTAATTACAGGAACGGAATTGGTTAGTGTTTCCGGTCATGTTGACGCTGTTTCCGCTTTAGCATTCAGCCCGAACGGCCACACACTGGCCTCGGGGAGCGCAGACCAGACGGTAAAGATCTGGGATACCGATAAGGGTAAATTAATACGAACTTTCAAGGGCCACACGGGTCGGGTTGAAGTTCTCCAATTTGAGAAGAACGGCGAGATGCTCGCGTCGGGCGGTGATGATAAGTCCCTGAGGATTTGGAGAGGTGCAGGAGCGGGTAAGCCGATCTCTTTTCACGGCCATACCGGAAAGATCATTGCGATTAATTTTGTTTCGCCTGAGAAAATAGTATCGGTCGACTCAGAACGCATGATCCGCTGTTGGTACACGTCTGGAAAGGGCAGCTTGACCTCGGTTAAAAAAGCGGATGCGGCGACGTCGACAGGTGAAGCCGTGTCGGCTGCATTCAGTCACGATTCTGCAACAGTGGCGATCGGTAATGGCGACCGGAGAGTTACGATTGCGGAAGCTCAAAATGGCGAAGTGCTCACAACACTGGAAAACCACACAGCCGGATTCTACGGAGTGGCATTTAGTTCAGACAATCATTGGCTTGCGTCGGCGAGTTTTGACAACTCGGTGAAACTGTGGGACCTCCAAACCGGTCGGAGTTTAGCACCGCTAAAAGGGCATACGGGACGTGTTACCTGTGTGGCCTTTCACCCTGACAACCGGCGGGTCATTTCGGGAAGTCTAGACGGCACGCTCAGGATCTGGGATACGATCACTTTGAGGCCTCTCGCAGTGATGAAGGGACACACGGGTACAATAAGTTCCCTTGCGGTTGGCGCAAATGGAAAGCTGATCGTGTCGGGCAGCGCTGATAAGACAATCGGTGTTTGGGACATTGAGACGAACACAGCATTGCGGTTTTTAAAGGGGCATACGGGCGAAGTGATCTCGGTAGCGATCCGCAATGATGAACGTCTCATCGCGTCTGCTAGTTCTGACGCAACGATAAAGATCTGGGATACGGCAAGCGGAACAGTGATACGGACGATCGAGCCAAAGGCCGGAGTGATTGACGCTGTGACATTTAGCCCTGACGGAAAATATATTGCGTCTGGAGGTGCCGACAAGAATATTAGCATTTGGGATGCGGTCACAGGGAGTCTGGTGCGTACAATTGCGGGACACACCGCGAGGATCTATTCGATCTCGTTTAGTGCAGATGGCAGTCAGATCGTTTCGTCAAGCCAGGACAAATCCGTCCGAGTCTGGAATGTCGGAAATGGAAGTGAACTTCGGAACTTGTCCGGACACGCGGGTACAGTTTTCTCGGCGACCTATTTGCCCGACGAGCGCTGGGTCGCTTCAGCGAGTGAAGACGGCAGCATTATTATCTGGAACAAGGAAAACAGCAACCGACTAGCGACGCTGATCTCATTAAATGAGAGCGAAGACTGGCTCGTTGCGACGCCGGAAGGTTTTTTTGACGGAACGCAATCGTCATGGAGCCAGCTATCATGGCGGTTTGAAAAAAATACATTCAATGTAAAACCTGTAGAAGTGTTTTTCAGCGAATTTTGGCTGCCCGGATTATTGTCCGAACTCTTGAATGATAAGAAATTGCCGGCAAATATAAATATTTCTGGCAAGGACCGACGCCAGCCTGTTTTGAAATTGTCGATGGTCGATCCGTTGCCTGGCGCAATTTTAAACGCACGTGAACGCACAGTGCGAATCTTTGTTTCAAATGCTCCGGCCGGTGCGAAAGATGTGCGGCTTTTTCGAAATGGATCTCTCGTAAAAATTTGGCGGGGAGACGTGTTGAAGACCCAAACTTCGGCAGTGCTTGAAACAAGTGTTCCGATCGTGGCTGGTAACAATCGGCTGACAGCATACGCTTATAACTCTGATGACATAAAAAGCCGCGATTCGACAATTACGGTTGTTGGTCCACCCGTGCTCGTTCGAAAAGGGATTTCGTATATTTTGGCCGTTGGCATAAACGATTATGCAAATGCGGACTACAATCTCAATCTTGCCGTGGCCGATGCTATTGATTTTGCCGGCGAACTTAAGCGTCAACAGGCTAGGATCGATATCGCCGAGCGCGTCGAAACGACTGTTTTACAGAATCAATTCGCGACAAAGGAAAATATCTTAAAGGCCATCGCCGATGTTGCAGCCAAAATTGAGCCTGAAGACTGGCTGACCATATTTTTTGCCGGACATGGAGTCGCGAAACAAAATCGCTTTTATCTAATTCCGCACGATCTTGGTTATCTGGGTAACCGCGATCAGCGGACGGCTGCGGATCTGCAGACAATACTCGATCATGGTATCTCCGACGAGGAGATATATCGATCTTTGGAGGATATTGATGCCGGAAATATTCTGCTCGTGCTGGATGCATGCAATTCGGGTCAGGCACTTGAAGCGGAAGAAAAGCGGCGCGGGCCCATGAATAGTAGAGGCCTCGCGCAGTTGGCATATGAAAAAGGGATGTTTATCCTCACTGCTGCCCAGAGTCAGCAGAATGCGATTGAAAATGAGCGACTCGGACATGGCTATCTGACCTATGCACTTGTCGAGGAAGGCCTAAAGACGAATGTGGCTGACCGCGTTCCGAAGGATGGCCAGGTCCTCCTTCGTGAGTGGCTCGACTACGCGACCGAACGCGTGCCGCAGATAGACCAGGAAGAACTCGATAAAGATAAGAACAAAGGAAGGCAACTGGAGAGGGACAAGGCAAAAGCCGGGGGCCAGGGGGCCGACCGCGTTCCGCAGCGTCCGCGTGTATTTTACCGCCGCGAAGCCGAAGCACGGCCTCTCGTCGTTGCACGACCATAGGGCTTGAGAATCAAAAAGTTAAGGAGAAACGGATAATGATGCACAACAAAACAGGTTTCCTGATAAAACTTACGTCGATTTGCATGGTTGTCATAGCCGCGGCGACTATGATGCTAGCCCAGGAAGGGCAGCGTTCGCGCTCGATCACTTCAGAGGATTTTGTCAACCAACGTCCGCCTGCCAAGACCAGGAATGCACCGAAGGCCAAATCACTATCTTACAGATCGATCCGTTCGGACAAGAATCCCATTCGGCGAAAACCACCTGCAGTAAAGCCGCGGCCGACCAAACATGTCAAACCGGTTATCACCGAGATCGGAGTGACGGTATGGAAACTCCGGCCTCCGGTCGATGGTGAAAATGGTTACTTCTTTAGTGTCGATGACGGTAGCAACGGGCGAGTCCGCTGGCTCGCCGAACGTGTAAGTCCTGATACCATTTTTGCGCCGCGTGACCCGCTGCGTTTTGCCGTCGAATCATCCGTGCCCGGATATCTCTACGTCATTGGCCGCGAAACATATTCGGACGGCACATTTGGCATGCCATATCCGATCTTTCCAACAGGGCCGAGCGAAGACAATTCTGTGCGGCCCGGATTACTGTTTGATTTTCCCGATCAGCGTGAAGATGTGGCTTATTTGAGATTAAATCCGAAGAAGGAGAACTATACCGGCGAGATAATGACCGTCATCATCGCGGCAAAGCCCTTAACGATCATAAAACTCGACAAGGACGGTTATGTCCGCGACAGTGATGAACTCAGAGATATGGAACTTGGTGCGCAGGTCGAGCTATTCAGCCGCACAGATACAGGCGACAGAATATACTCGACAGCCGAGTCGGCGGCCGCATGCGGCGTAAAAGCGCGCCAACTCGAACGCGACAAATCTGCGGGAAAAGGTTGCGGCACAAACGGATTGACTCGCGAAGAATCGCTGCCGCAATCCATATATCAGGTAAAGGCCCCCGCAGGCCAACCAGCCGTGGCATTTGTAAAGCTGGCTGTGCGTCAATAGCGTCCGAGAGACACGAGGTAATAAATGACATGTAACTGCAGATAAGCGGGGAGGAGATCAGATCATGCGGCGCAAATTCATTTTACCGCGGTTTTTCAAGGCCGTACACGTTGAGCGATTGCTGCTCGTATCGCTGATCGCCCTTACCGCTGTATACATGGCCCAAGGGCAATCCGCGCTCGACGGATTTGATCCAAACGTCAACGGTACGGTTAACGTAGTCGTCATCCAACCGGACGGCAAGATACTTATCGGCGGTGATTTTACAACACTCTCGCCGAACGGTGGAGCGACGGTCACGCGCAACCGGATTGCTCGGCTAAACCCTGACGGCACGCTGGACACAGCTTTCAACCCAAACGCGAACGGTATTGTCCGTTCAATTGCGGTGCAGGTGGACGGCAAAGTCTTGGTGGGCGGCCAGTTCACAACCATTGGCGGACAGACGCGCAACTATATTGCCCGGCTCGATGTTGTAACCGGACTGGCAGATTCGTTCGACCCGAGCGCCGACGATTTTGTTCTATCAATCGCACTGCAGGCGGATGGCCGAATTCTACTTGGCGGAGCTTTCACAAACATCGGCGGAGCGACGCGAAACCGGATCGCTCGACTCGATGCCACTTCTGGAGCGGCTGATTTGTTTGATCCCAACGTGTCGATCGGTTCTGTAAATACAATAAAGTTACAGACGGACGGCAAGATCTTAGTTGGGGGTAGTTTCCTCAACATTGGCGGGCAGACTCGTAACTACATAGCGCGTCTTGATCCTGTTTCGGGAGTGGCTGATTCGTTTAACCCGAATGCGAATAATTTTGTCGAAACAATTGCGATTCAGGCGGATGGCAAGATTCTAGCCGGCGGTGGCTTCATCAATATAGGTGGTCAGTTACGCCGCCGTATCGCCAGACTTGATCCAGTGTCCGGCTTGGCAGATTCGTTCAATCCGGATCCGAACGGTGACGTCTTTTCGGTTGCGGTGCAGGCTGACGGAAAAATTCTAGCTGGTGGTAATTTCGTTACAATAGGCGGACAACTGCGTGTCCGCTTCGCCCGCCTCGACTCCGTGACTGGATTCGCCGATTCGTTCGACCCGAACGCAGGAAGTGATGTCTATTCGATCGCAGTGCAGGCGGACGGTAAGATCCTAGCGGCTGGTAATTTTACTACGCTCGAGCCAAACGGCGGCTCAGCGTTGACTCGCAACCGCATTGCCCGGCTGGAACCCGATGGCACAGTGGATGCCTCTTTTAATCCGAATGCAGATTTTAGTGTCTATTCAGTTGCCGTGCAGCCTGATGGAAAGGTCCTAATATGCGGACAATTCTTGCTGATCGGCGGGCAGGCAAGAAACCGTATAGCACGGCTAAATAAGGATGGCTCACTAGATACTTCATTCGATCCGAATGCCGACAGCAATGCCTTTTCGATAGCGGTTCAAGCTGACGGAAAGATCCTAGTCGGAGGGATTTTTAGCACAATCGGTGGGTTAAGCAGAAATCGTATTGCACGCCTGAACGCGGATGGGACGTTGGACTTGTCATTCGATCCTAACGCCACGAATTCTGTTCTATCGATTGTGGTGCAGTCTGATGGAAAGATCATAGTTGGCGGAGCATTAACTGTGATCGGCGGACAAACGAGAAATCGTATCGCTCGGCTAAATGCGGACGGCACATTGGATGCTTCATTCGATCCGAATGCCGACAGTTCCGTTTTTTCCATTGTGGTTCAGCCTGACGGCAAGATTCTGGTCGGCGGTTTTTTCACAACGATCGGCGGATTGCCTAGAAACCGAATCGCGCGTCTGAATGTCGACGGAACAGTGGATACTTCGTTCAATCCGAATGCCAACGATGTTGTTAATGCGATCGCGGTGCAGCCTGACGGAAAGATCTTAGTGGGCGGATCTTTCACAACGATCGGAGGGCAAGCCAGAAGCAGGGTTGCGAGGCTGAACGCAGACGGCACACTGGATCCTACATTCGATCCGAACAGCGACGGCACTGTCTATTCGATTGCAGTGCAGTCTGACGGAAAGATATTGGCCGGTGGTTCTTTCATTGTAATAGCGGGCAACAGCCAAAACCGCATTGCGCGCCTCAATGCAAACGGATCAGCCGACTCATCGTTCAATCCGATCGTGGACAGCACTGTCCTTTCAACAGCGTTGGAAGCTGATGGAAAGGTTCTAATGGGAGGACAGTTTGCGACGATTGGTGGGCAATCTAGGAATCGGATCGCTCGGCTCTCAAACGATACCGCCGCGCTGCAGAATCTGGCTGTTACGCTATCCACACTTACTTGGACACGAGACGGATCGAGTCCGCAATTTAACCGAGTTACCTTTGAGTCTTCGACCGACAATGTCAACTACAATCCTTTGGGCAGCGGCACGCTCGTCGGCAGCAACTGGACGCTGACAGGCTTAAATCTCCCAACCAATCAGAACATATACATCCGCGCCCGCGGCTATTACCGCACCGGGTATTTAAACGGTTCCGAAAGCATTCAGGAATCCGTACGAAATGCTTTTATTGCCGGGCCGACGCTTGGGACGTATGCGAATACGAGCATTGCTCTCGGTGCGAATACGACGATCACGCCGAGTGCTCCGCCCACGGACACAACGAGTATCAGCGTGTCGACCACAACTGGCTTTGTCGGTAAACTGACAGCCGATCCGGCGACGGGTGTAGTAACTGTCACCAATGCGGCCCACGCCAAGATCCCCGCCGGAGCATATCCGGTGACGGTCCGGGCATTCGGCCCCGGCGGTTCTTCGACCGCGACGTTTAACCTGACCATAACGGCCACGGCCTGTACAGGAGTAACTGGCTTTACATCGCCGGCCGTGCCTGAGGTTACGTTAGCCGCCGCGAATCCCCGCATTGTTATGATCGGTGATTTTAACGGAGACAGCAATCAGGACTTTGCCACAGCTAACCAAAGTGGAAGCAACGTCTCGATCCGTCTGGGAAACGGGAGCGGCGGATTTAGTTCACCCGCGGTTCCTGAGGTTACGGTCGGGACGACTCCTTACTCAATCGCTGTCGGAGATTTTAACGGTGACGGCAATCAGGACTTTGCCACGGCTAATATCGATTCAAACAATGCCTCGATCCGGTTAGGAAACGGCGCGGGCGGATTTACCTCACCGGCCGTGCCTGAGGTTACGGTCGGTACGAATCCTTTCTCGATCACTGTCGGAGATTTCAACGGCGACGGCAAGCAGGACTTTGCCACGGCTAACGACGCTTCGAGCAATGTTTCGATCCGGTTAGGAAACGGAAGCGGCGGATTTACCTCACCGGCCGTGCCTGAGGTTACGGTAGGTGCGCGTCCTTTTTCGGTCGTGGTTGGAGATTTTAACGGCGACGGCAATCAGGATTTTGCCGCGGGTAACCGTGATTCATCCAACGTCTCGATACGATTAGGAAATGGCACTGGCGGATTTACTTCACCCGCCGTGCCCGAGGTTACCGTTGGAGGAGGCCCTCGCTCGGTCGCTATCGGAGATTTTAACGGTGACGGAAATCAGGACTTTGCCACGGCTAACCAGTATGATTCCAACGTCTCGATACGATTAGGAAATGGCACGGGCGGATTTACGTCGCCCGCGGTGCCTGAGGTGACGATCGGCGCGTATGGTTTATCGGTAGCGGTAGGAGATTTTAACGGTGACGGCAATCAGGACTTTGCTGCCGCTAACAATGGCACAAACAACGTCTCGATCCGGTTAGGAAACGGGAGCGGCGGATTTACCCCGCCGGCCGTGCCCGAGGTTGCAGCCGGCGCTGCACCTATTTCCGTCGCGGTCGGTGATCTCAACGGCGACGGCATACAGGACTTTGTCGCGGCTAACTTTAATTCAGATAATGTCTCGATCCGTCTCGGTACTTGCATGGCTGCGACGCCAACAGCAACCAATACTCCGACCGGTTCCCCAACGCCGACCCCGACAGAAACATGCATCGCCGGCAGCCTTGACCCCTCGTTTAACGGCACAGGAACCGTTACTACACAAGTTGGCTCCTACTCCGAAGCACTGGGCATTGCCATCGCGCCCGATGGCAAGATAGTAGCAGCCGGGTACGGCTACGATACGACGTCGCTTTTTGGATTTGCGATCATTCGATACAATTCCGACGGCTCTCTCGATACTACATTTAATGGAACAGGAAAAGTAGTTACGCAAGTCGGCACCAGCGACGCTTTTGCGTATGCTGTGGCCCTCCAGCCCGACGGACGGATCGTTGCCGCGGGCTATAGTTATAACAATTTCGAAAGAAACTACACCGTCGTTCGTTACAATACGAACGGTTTGCTCGATACGTCGTTTGGCGGCACCGGGATCGTAACCACGGCGATCGGCCCCTTCGCTCTTGCTGAGGCCTATGCTGTCGCGCTCCAGTCTGACGGCAAGATCATCGTTGCGGGAAACAGCCGAAGCGCCACGAACGATGATTTTACGCTTGTCCGATATAACGCTAACGGCACGCTCGACACAACATTTAACGGCATTGGAAAAGTTGTCACGCCTGTGGGGATTAATGACGATGGAGCTTACGGCGTGGCCGTTCAATCTGACGGAGCGATAGTCGCGGCCGGTTATGCTTATGATCCGACTATTAGTCTCGCAACAGTCCGATACAATCCGGACGGAACTCTTGACACTACATTTAACGGCACTGGCAAGGTGGTCACACAACTCGGCAATGGCGGCAGCTTCGGAACCGCCGTCGCAATTCAGTTCGATGGCAAGATAGTCGTCGCGGGTTCAGGTGACAATCAGTTTGGCCTTGTTCGGTATAACACGAACGGTTCGCTCGACATTTCTTTCAATGGCACCGGAAAGGTTTTGACTCCGTTCGACAATGAATACGCTGAGGCTCTTGCGATGGCCATACAATCCGACGGAAAGATCGTCGCAGCAGGTTATAGCTCTATCTTACAAACCTCGACCAATCAATTCGCGGCAGCTCGATATAACACTAACGGGACGTTGGACACCTCATTTAACGGAACCGGAAAAGTGACGACCCAGATCGTTGAAGACGATGTGGCTAACACGGTGGCGATCCAATCCGACGGCCGGATCGTCGCAGCCGGCAATGCGAGGGTTGTATTGACCACTAATGTCAAATTTGGCCTCGCTCGTTATTTTGCGTCGTGTCCTGCAGAGCCGGAGTGTGTCCCGATGCAGATCGATTATGGACAGAATGTGGGCGGCAATTTGAACTCCAGCTCGTGCTTGATCAACGGGCCTACCGATCTTTATACGTTTACCGGAACGGCAGGGCAGAATATCGCCATATCATTAGATTCGTTGTCGCCTGCTGGTATTCAGCCTTCGTTGGAGCTTATCGGGATTGATGGGACAACTGTGATCGCATCTAATTCAGGCACGATCAATGCGCGGATTCCCACAAGTGGTTTTTTCCAACTCCCTTCGAACGGAAGTTACACCATCCGTGCGTCAACATCGCCGGGGAATTTTGGCGATTACTCGCTTTTGCTCAACCTTCAGCCCACATTGCCGGGGTCTTGCAGTAATTACGGGGTTTCACCTGCGGTGACGAATGTGGTGCCGGGCGGTGGGACGTATTTCTTTGACGTTGTGAGCGAAGTGGGATGTCCGACGGTGACGGCCGCATTGGGAGCTAATAGCTCTCATATTACGATACTTTCCAATACAGGGGGAAGGGTGACATTCAATGTCGCACCTTATGGCGGAAGTACCGACCGGACCGGGACGATCACCGTCAATAATGGTCAATCGACGCACACCATAACTCAATTCGGAATCCTCGCACCGGCTAACGATGCGTTTGCATCGGCTCAGGTGCTGGTGCCATTATTTGCTCCAATAACTGTTAACGGGCGCAATACAAATGCGACGTTCGAAGCGGGCGAGCCGGTACACGCCGGAAGCACGGCAGCACGGTCGGTGTGGTACAAATGGACGGCACCGACAGGCGATCTATACAGCTTTACCACATCGGGCAGTGATTTTGACACGGTCATGGCGATCTATACGGGGCCGAGTGTGGGGAATTTGACGCGGATTGCCGAGAATGACGATACGACCTATTTTGACCAGACGAGCAAGATCAACTTCAGGCCGACGGCAGGAACGGAATACTACATCGCGATCGACGGCAGGAACGGATCGAGCGGCAGCATAGTGCTCGTTTACCGCCAATACAGCCGTCTCTACAGACTCTATTTGCAAAACTTTAACGGTTATCCAACATCGATCGTACCGACTTCCGTAACTGCCGTCCGACAGGACAGCCAGGGGCCGACCATAAATGGAGCTCTGGTCTCTCTTGGAGTTTATGAATTTGACTTGCCGGACGACAATTTACCCTATGTGGCCACTATATCGGGTCCTAGTGGTATCACATGGCAGCCGTCCACATATGCAATAGACAACACATTCAATCTACACGACGAACTGATGGTTGGGCCGACAGGCGGCGGTCAGAATCAGACCTCCAATCCGACAAACACTATTCCGCAACATTTTTTCGGATACATCCATGGCGTCAGCTCACTAACGCAGCCCACACCCCTAAGCGTGCAAATTGCTTCAACTGGTAGTAACAGCGCGGTTCCGCCATATGTCTGCGGTCCGCCTTTGTCGACATCTCCAGTGATAGTGACCGGCGGGCCGGGAGGCACGATGAGAGTTCGGTATGATTGCCTGACTCAGCCAAACTCTACCCATCAAATAGTTCCAAACGCGCCTCAAACAGCATTTCAGTTTCCGGTGCTGCCGCTGCCGCGCACTGTGATCAATAGTACTCACCTTGCGACATCAGAGGAAGCCATTTCCGCGACTTCCTCACCAACATTCAACATCAGCGGCCAGGTTCGAGACGGCAGTCAGGGGTTGAACGGCGTAGTAATTGATATTTCGACCGCGGTATTCACTATGAGAGTGACCAGCGACTCCAACGGAAATTACGTCGCATCCAATCTTGCTCCCGGACAGACCTATACTTTGCGGGCGGTGCGTAGCGGCTACGTCTTTCTGCCCGAAGTCGTCACTTTGACGTCGGCGAATGCTATACGCGACATTCCGTCGCTACCCTGCTCGTATATTTTCTCGGGCGATGGCAATTTTACCGGATTTGGTGGTCAGGGTGAGTTTGTCGTGACGCAGCAAAGCTCGAATCTTACGGCAGTCGCAAGTTCACCGTGTACTTGGACTGCGGATCGCCAGCCTGACAGCAATTGGGTCAGCGTACTTTCGAGTAGTAATCTTGGCAATGGAACTGTGCAGTTCTCCGTTAAACCAAACCCTGGACCATTTCGGTCGACAACCATCAATGTTGGAACGCAGGGCTTCGTTATCACGCAGGGTGAAGGGTTTCCGATCACGGGAGCTATTACCTATGGCAACACGCCGGGCGGGGCTCCGACGCCGCGTTTTGTGTCAAACGTACATATGAACGGTGTCGGATCGTATGGTGTTTCAACCGTGTCCAGTTTCCCCGACGGCACTTATTCGCTTGCAGGATTCGGAGCAGGCGCATATACGGTCAGCCCTTCGAAAGTGGGCAGCGCAAACGGTGCCGTTAGTTCTTTTGATGCCGGCAGAATAGCTCTACACGTGGCCGGTCCTCCCAACCCGCAGCTAAGCGGTAACCAGCTGATAGTTGCCGATGTAAGCGGGAATGGCAGTATCTCGTCGTTGGATGCAGGGATGATCGCAAAATTTGCTGCAGGCCCGCCATATGCTGCACCGGGTATCGGGCAAACGGCAACATGGAAATTTTCTCCCGTGACCAGAACATACCCTATCGTTAATACAAGTATTTCCGGGCAGGACTATTCGGCTCTTTTAATGGGCGATGTTACGGGGAACTGGGTGGATGCCGGGGCGATGCAAGCTAGCAGTACTGGTAGCAGCAATATTGGCAATGGCCCGGTGAGAGCAATAGCTATCACGGCACCACGATTGGAATCATCAACGGGAAAAGAAGTCGTTATTCCGATTTCGATCGAAGGAGCCGCCAACAAAGGGATCATCTCGTATGAGTTCGATCTCAGATACGATCCATTGGTGATTCAGCCCTTAGCCGAGCCGGTCGATCTGGCAGGGACAGCGAGCCGCGGCCTTTCGGCAGTGACGAATGCTTCGGAGCCGGGACTGCTGAGGGTGGTTGTTTACGGCGCTATGGCGATCGAAGAAAATGGTCTGCTCCTAAAACTAAGATTCGCTGCGGTTGGAAAGCATGGTTTGTCGTCGCCACTTCAATGGGAACGAATATTGTTCAACGAAGGCGATCCTGCATCGAATGCAATAGACGGACTGATCGAACTTTTTCAGTAGCACTAAATTAGGTGAGGGCGACAAGGATATTTGGAATTGGAGATGTACGTATTGAGCTTTCCACGACATCAGTGAACTGAATAACAGTGCGGAATTGACTGGCCGGTCCGAGCAACATGCCCACTATTACCTACATGCTGCTGCTGGACGGTTGTTGCACATTTCTGACGCCCATTCCTTGAACAATTTATTTTTCGGGCGTATGCTTACCTCAAATCCAGAGTTGACTGGCAAATCCGTATAGGTCATTTAATGACATACTTTACTCACCACGGCCTCAAGGCATTTTCCGTGATCCTCTTAACATGAGATTTGGTCACACGCATTCCGGAGATGAAAAGATGAAAATTGGGAAAATACGTTATTCGTTTGTTATTGTTTTGTCCATCATTGCGATATTTTTCGTAGCGAAACTGACCACATCCGCTAAATCGGTTGACAGTTCGCGTTCTATATTCGTTGAACAGGTTAGAAGCCTCTTTGGTTCGCAGATCTCTTCCTCTTATTTGAATATACAAGCTTCGGAATCATTAAATGATCTTTCAAACGAAGTCTCATCGTCAGTTGTACCAGTGCCGGTTTCGATGCCAGTTGTGAGTGCCTCGCCAGGAGCAGCCATTACTATCCCAGTAACCACAGCCGATATAACCGGGCTGGGGGTAATTTCGTATGACTTTCAGGTCACGTTCGATCCCGCGATCCTGACGCCTGCATCGACCCCTTTTGATACTGCGGGTACTCTAAGCAGCACAATGGTGATCACGCCTAATGCAGCTTTTCCAGGACACCTCATTATCACGGCCTTTCAGGCGGCGAATTTGGCTGGTTCCGGGACGCTGATCAATCTAAAATTCAACGTTGCGGGCACCACCGGAGGACAGTCCACGGCATTGACCTTTGAGGATTATACGGATCCGAATTCGGTCTTTCACACGGGCTTTGCATTCAATGAGGGCGATCCGGCTTCGATCACTACGAATGGAAACTTCACGGTTAGCGGGCCAACCCCAACCTCAACGAACACAGCAACGCAGACGCCGACATTAACACCGACGAATACGGCGACCAGCACTCCGACTAACACCCCCACAAATACGCCCACAAACACGGCCACAAGTACACCGACAGCCAGTCCCCTTAATACTCCGCCGCCTACGCTCGGAATCTATCCAGCGACGAGTATTGCTCTGAGCGACAATATTACGATCACGCCTGATGCTGCCCCGACAGACACGACGAGTATCAGCGTTGAATCGGCAACCGGATTTGTCGGCGAACTCACGGCCGACCCTGTGACAGGCGTTATTCGCGTGACCAATGCTCATCACGCGAATATTTCTCCGGGAGCATATACCGTCAGAGTAAAGGCTTTCGGCCCGGGTGGAGCGGGACAAACAACATTTTTAATGACCGTTACGAACGGTACCGTTTGTTACGGATTTCCCGGAATCACGTCGCCAGCTGTGCCGGAGATCGGGGTTAATGATTCTCCCCGCTCTATCGCAATTGGAGATTTCAATGATGATGGTAATCAGGACATTGCCGTGCCAAACTACGCATTGTCAAGCGTTTCGATCCGTTTGGGAAATGGCAGCGGCGGATTTACTTTGCCAGCTGTTCCGGAAGTTTCAGTTGGTGCATTCCCGAGATCAGTTGCGATAGCGGACTTCAATAACGACGGTAAACAGGATATTGCAACGACGGGTTTCGCTTTAGGCAACGTTTCGATCCGTTTGGGAGACGGCAGCGGCGGGTTCACCTCTCCGGCGTCACCTGAAGTTTCAGTTGACAAAGGTCCTTACTCGATCGCGGTCGGCGATTTCAATGGTGACGGCATAGTAGATTTTGCTACCGCTAACTCGGCTTCTGTGAACGTTTCGATCTATTTGGGAGACGGCAGCGGCGGATTCACTCAGGCGGCCGTGCCTTCTGTGGAAGTCGACGGCAGTCCTCGCTCGATAGTGATCGCAGATTTCAATAACGACGGAAAGCAGGACTTTGCAACCGCTAACTCAGTTTCAGGAAATATTTCGATCCGACTGGGAGATGGCACGGGAGGGTTTACGTCGCCGCTACACGGTGAAGTTGAGCTTGGCTTTGACAATGTTCCTCGATCGGTAGCCATCGGTGATTTTAACGGCGACGGAAAGCAGGATTTCGCCGCGGCTAATTACAATTCAAATAACGTGTCGATCGGTTTGGGGAACGGAAGCGGCGGATTCACTCCACCTGTAGTACCACAGGTTACGGTTGGCAACGCTCCTCAAGCTGTAGCGGTCGGGGACTTCAATAACGACGGGAAGCAGGACTTAGCAACGGCCAATTCCAGTGCAGCCACTGTCTCCATTCGTTACGGAAACGGCAGCGGAGGCTTTACCCTACCAATAACTCCTGAGATCACTCTTGCGGGGGCTACGCCTCTCTCGGTTGCGATCGGGGATCTCAACGGTGATGGTTTTCAGGATTTTGTCACTGCCAACGACGGTTCTGACAACGTCTCGATCCGACTGGGAGCTTGTTCGCCCTTTACGCTTGCCGGGACGGTTACATACGGCAATGCGATCGGTGCGCCGACGCCGCGGTATGTTTCTAATGTAACGATGACGGCTATCGGTTCGCCAAATGTCTTTACTATGACTGGAGCGCCGGGCCCTGGAGCGGGTCAGTATCTGCTTAACGTATTTGGCCCGGGACCTTACACCGTTACGCCCACAAAGGCGGGCGGTCCGGACCCCGCCGTAAACTCTTTCGATGCGGCCAGGGTCATTGCTCATGTCACCGGAACAAATCTTTTGAGCGGCAACGCGTTAGTTGTGGCTGATGTCAGTGGAAACGGCAATATAAACTCATTCGACGCTGCTCAAATCGCACGTTACGTTACTAATACTCCACCTTTCGGAGTAACTGGAACCTGGAAGTTCTACACCATTCCAAATATTCCGTTCCCTCCCGGAGCGTCGCCAACGAGCAGGACATACCCGACGATCAACGCGAACTTGACTGGTCAGGATTATACCGGACTGTTGATGGGCGATGTTTCTGGAAATTGGACGAATACAGGTGCGAGGCCAGTGCAACGCGGCAATGGACCTGAGAGTGCGACGGCGATCAAATTGCCGAACATGTCATCACCGATAGGCGGCGAAGTGATCGTGCCGGTGAGCATTGAGCCGACGATTAACAAAGGAATAGTATCGTATGAGTTTGTGCTGAGGTATGATCCTTCGGTTATTCAGCCTCAGACTGATCCTGTCGGTTTGGCGGGAACTGTCAGCCGTGGACTTACCGCCGTCGCCAATGCTCGAGAGCCGGGACTTCTCAGAGTCGCTCTGTACGGTCCAATGCCGATCGACGGAACCGGCGTACTGCTGAATCTTAGATTCAACGCTGTTGGAGCACCGGGTTCAGTGTCGCAGTTGACGTGGGAGCGTATGATGTTTAATGACGGCTACCCGAAAGCGATTGCTGCTGACGGACGAGTCGTACTTAACGCTGCGGAATAAGCGCAGGTTGGTGCGCAGATCATAACGAAGCCTGAGCCGAAGGTTTTGGACCTTCGCGGGTCAGGTAGCATTAGAGGTGTCCGCTTGCGGACACCCTTTTATTTGGAAGGTGCGGTATAGAGAGTGGGATTGACAGTACCGACACCGACAATGTAACTATCTCGCGCCCTGATTACGAGATTTGGCCTATTAACGCGAACCTTGATCTGTTTTCGCTGGCCGGGTTTTCCCTCATCCTTAGGAACGTAACCGATATTGTATTGACGGCGAAGCTCTTCGGCAATTCCCTCGAACGCAGCGGTTAATCCACCCGGAGTTGACTCAGGACGGAAAATCCGTCCGCCTGTGACATCTGCAAGATCTTCCAGATATTTTCGTCCGAGAGCATAATCTTCCGGTCTCAAGCCGACAGGGCCGAGGCCGCGATTCGCGCCCGGAATAACACCGGCGTTAATATTGCCAAGCCCATTGTTAGCGTTGTCAAAATAAGTGTTGTAGTAGATCGGGAAAATCAGGGCATCCGACTCTTCGGCATAGTTGAGAGTGCCGTCGTATGAATTTTTTCTCGATGTTGTGTCAACGCCGTCGGTGAAGAGGACAACCGCTTTGCGACCTTCTATTCGTGCCAGATGTTTTTTCAATGTTTCACCAACCGCATTGTAAAGGGAAGTGTTGTATCCGAATTTTGCCTTGTTGATAGCTTCGTATATTGTGTTCCGGTCGGAGGTCGCCTCGGCTAGGACTTTGACGCTGTTATTGAACTCGATCACAATCACGCGATCCTGCGGCTGGAGTTGATTGACAAATGCGGCCGCCGCACGATGGATCTCGCCGATCTTATATTCCGTCGATGGGCTCGTGTCGAGCAGCAAAGCGACCGTGAAGGGCTTGTCAGTTGTTCCGAAATAGGCTATTTCCTGCTCTTTGCCGTCCTCAAATATTTTGAAATCCAGCTGCCTAAGATTTGGTATATAAAGGCCATTTCGGTCAAAAACTGAAACAGGGATAGTGATGAGATTTGTTTCAACACGAAGGATTTCGGCTTCTTCCTTATCATCGTTTGCGTCGGCTGTAGTTGGGTTCGTCGACTGTATTACAGTTTTACCGCCACCGATGCCGGGAAATCGATCATTGCTGCGGATTGTTCTGGGCGGATGAGGTTTCGATTCGGAACACTGCGATGGGGTGTCATGGCTAACAACAGCTGGCGTTGGTTTTGGGGACGAAACCGCCTTTCGTCCCGATTGAGCAATGCCCGCGACCTCCAATAAAAACAAACACAAGAGAATAGGAACAAGTCTTTTCATTGGCGGCCACCTCAATCAAAACATTACTTAAAGCCGTTTAGATGCATTGCGGATAGAAAGGGTTACTTACTTTTGATGTTATCTGCTGCGTTGTTTGGGATCAAGATACTCGCGAAGTCCGTCGCCTATGAAATTGAACGCCAATACAGTCAAAGCGATGGCAACGCCGGGGAAAAACAAAATGTGTGGAGATGTGCTGAAAAACTGTCGAGCTTCTTCGATCATGGTTCCCCAGCTTGGTGCAGGCGGCGGGATTCCCAAACCGAGAAATGAAAGGGATGCTTCCGACAAAACTGCGCCTGCCATGCCAAGCGACGCCTGAACGATCAACGGTTGGATGGCGTTTGGTAATATATGCGTGAACAGAATACGCAAATTGCTCGCACCTAATGCACGAGCGGCCTGTACGTAATCATATTCACGGACCTTCAAAACTTGTCCGCGCATAACTCGCGCGTACCCGACCCAACCGATGACGCACAAAGCTGAGATCAGTTTACCCTGGCCTGCACCGAGAAATGCGACCAACGCGATAGCAAGCAGAAGGCCAGGGAAAGCGAGGAACACGTTAAAGACATAACCGGAAAGAAACTTATCGACTAAGCCGCCATAGAAACCAGCGACAGAGCCAATGATCGTGCCAATGATGGACGAAACCACAACGACCGTGATGCCGACCTCAAGCGATATCCTTGCCCCAAAAACAACACGGGAGAAAACATCACGTCCGAGGCCATCCGTACCAAACCAATGTTCTGTCGAGGGCCCAATGTAACGCATCGCCAGATTTTGCGCGTTCACGTCATACGTCGCTATCAATGGCGCAAAGATTGCCGCGAGGATGAACATCGCAGCTATTGCAATTCCGATGTAGGCTAAACGACTCATTTACGATAAACGAATTCTCGGGTCTAACTTGCGATAAACAAAATCCGTCAGCGAATTTGCCAGAATATATGTGACACTGATGACTAGCACGCAGCCTTGAACAAGCCGGTAATCACGTTTACTGATGCCGTCTTCTAAAAGCAGAAGCCCGAGGCCCTGCCAGTTAAATATTTTTTCAGTGATGATCGCTCCCGCAAGTAGGACACCCAGCTGTAGGCCCAAAATGGTAACGACCGGAATGAGTCCGTTTTTCAAGACGTGTTTGAACAAGACCATTCGTTCGCTGACGCCTTTTGCACGGGCCGTGCGAACGTAATCTTCACCAAGTTCTTCGATCACGCTCGAACGGATCATTCGCGTCAGTATCGCTGACAGTGCGGCTCCCAAAGTAACGGCAGGCAGGACGATGTCTTCGGGATAATAGGAGCCTGTCGGTGAGAACCAGCCCAATCGGACCGCAAAAATGTAAACCAAAAACGGGCCGACAACGAAAGTTGGCAGAGATATTCCCAACAGCGCAAAAAACGACGCGAAATTATCTATCAGTGAATTCTTGTGTGAACCGGCCAAGACGCCAAGAGGCAATGCGATGCCAATGGCGACTAGCATTGCAGCGAAAGCCAACTGGATCGTCGCAGGGTAACGCTCGAAGATCATATCCCTGACCGGACGCTCGGCTCGAAACGACGTTCCGAGGTCACCGTGAAGTAATCCGATAAAGTAATCGGCGTAACGATTGTCGCCGCCGTTCCAGACAAATCCATTATCGGCATCGTATGAAAAGAAAAATGCCGGTCGGTCGAGTCCGTGTTTTGTCCTAAAATTTTGTATCTGCTCCTGTGTCGCAGTCTCGCCAAGAATTACAGTCGCGGGGTCGCCGGGCACTATCTCTATCAACAGTGTAACGAGCGATACCACCGTCCAAAAGACAAGCAGCATCAGAGCAAACTGGCGGGCAAAATTAAGAAGTTTATATTTCAGACCGGAGCCTCCTTCTTTCTACGATAAAGCAGATTCGCCACCAGCGGTATGAATGGAAAAGCGAAGCCTCCAAATGCGATCGCAATAAATGATAATCCGACCGACACTATGCACACTATCGGCACTGCCCATGAACGACGGCTTATTTGCTTGATCATTTCGTCGTCGATCTCACCGACCATCAAGGTCTCACGATTTTTGACCGCGTGCCTCCATATCCAGATCTTTGCTAACGCGGCGAACGCAAAGCTAAGAACATACAAAATAAAGGCAGTGTGGCTTCTGAAATACTCACTGAAAAGGGCTGTCGGGAAAGGGATAAAAGCAACGAAAAGCAGAAAGAGAAGATTGCGCCAGATGAGGCCAAAATTCCAATTTCCTATGAAACGAAATATGCGATGATGCTCGATCCACATTAGCCCGACGATGAAAAAGCTGTAGATAAAGCCAAGGAATTTGGGGAGAAGCTCAAAAAGAGCATGACTGATCTCGCTGTCGGATGGATCGTGGCTTTCGATGTGAGGAACTCTCAATTCGAGCACCAGCAGCGTGATCACGATAGCAAAAACGGCATCGCTAAAGAACAGTATCCGCTCAAATGAAAGCGTGTGGTTTTCGTGCAACTTGTTCATTCGGGAATCGAGACGACGCTAAAACTTTATATCGTTTTTGTGCCCGAATGCAACGCGGCAATGCCGCCGGTGAGATTTTGATAGCTGACGTTCGTGAAGCCGCTTTGTTCCATCATTGAGGCAAGTGCTTTTTGATCCGGAAATTTTGATACGCTTTCAGGAAGATATTTGTATGCACCAAGCGAACCGCTCACTAGGCCGCCAATTCTCGGCAGGATAGCCGAGAAATACAGGCGATAAAGCTGTCGAAAAACGGGAAGCCGAGGCTCTGAAAATTCCAGAATCACAAGTTTACCGCCATCCTTAATGACCCTATGCAGTTCTTTCAACCCGGCAATATGATTCGGCAGATTGCGAAGGCCGAACGCTATGGTCAGTGCATCAAATGTATTGTCGGCAAACGACAGCGACATTGCATCCGCTTCGAGATATGGGATCGCAATTTTTTCTGTAATATTTTTTTCTGCCGCAACCGCAAGCATTGGACGACAGAAATCTGTGCCGATCACAGTTGCTTTGAAATCTCTCTTTAACTCAAGCGATAGATCGCCGGTGCCGCAAGCTACATCAAGAACGACCGCGTCCTTATTATTAAGAATGTCTTGAATTTCTGCTTTAACACGCCGCCGCCAGCTTTTGTCGATATTGAGCGACAGGACGTGATTGAGCAGGTCGTAGCGTTTCGCGATGCCCGAGAACATCTCCTTTACGGCGATGTAATGGGCCGCTTCCTTTGGGTTTAAGTCGGCTTGCATCGATCAATTGGTCGCAGGCGGAGTGTTTACAAGAACCGAAGCCATAGGTGAATTCTTGAGAGAGTCGGCAAATGCCCGTACGTCGGCGAGCGTGACGTTTTCAAAAACGAGCCTTTCGGCCTCAACCGACTGTGTTTTGTATGTGTCGTTGTCAAGCCAAAACATGTCTGCGGTTCGAAAGTTCCACCTGGAAGCGTTTTCCGCTTTTGCAGACTTAAATTCGACTTCGTTGACAACTTCAGACATAGCCGCTGAGACCAAGTCGCTTGCGTCGATCTTGCCGTTGCCGGAGCCAAGATCATTCTTTCCGGCGGAAAATCCTATTATGAGTATGCCAGGCAAGAAATTTTGTTCGTTTCTGACGAAAACATTAGATGCGAAGGCGGCCGGAACGCGGGCCTTTAAGCGTGAATAGATTATTGAGGAAAAGATGCACGCCGCTGCGAAATCCTTGCTGCTGCGCGAGGTGCTGCGAACCGCAAATCTGATCGCGGAAACATCCGGCTTTGGCGATGCGATGACCTGAACTCCTGCAGGCGGATCGTCGGGTTGACGAAACGTCGCCGGCACTTTCCTATCAGACTTCATCCAACCGCCAAAATATCGACGGACCGCTCTGAAGACCGCTGTTTTATCAAAGTTGCCCGACATAGTGAGAGTTGCGTTATCTGCAGTCATGAAACGGTTTTTTGCGTCGATAAGATCGCCAAAGTCGATCTTCTTGATCGAGTCAGTCGTGCCGTATTGAGGCCTTCCGTATGGAAAGGTTCCGAAGAACCGTTTTGCGACTGCCCGGTCGGCAACGTATGACGGCTCGACCTCGACTATGGCCAATTTTGATAATAAGTCTGTCCGCAGCCTTGCAGTGGTTTCTTTGTCGATCACTGGATTGGAAACTGCCGTTGCAACCGTTTCGAGCATTGTTAACAAACCTTCAGGCTTGGACGATGCATTGATCTGAATGTAGTCGTAATTTGTTTCGATCTGAAGATCTCCTCCGAGGTCTTCCCGGAAAAAATCGCGTGACGCTTCATTCGGGAAAATATTGTTGGCGAGCATTTGCATCAAGCCTTCCTTGCCCTGCGGATCAAAAGCTGATCCTGAGTGGATGCGGATCTTGATCATGACCTTTTCCGCTTTTGCGTCCTGCCACATCAGAACCTTTAAGCCGTTCAAAAGCTTTTCCTGCTTTGGCGCGGGCAGAGATGTTTGTGAAAAAGCGACAGGCGCGATCAGGACAGCCGAAAGAAAAACGCCAAAAGCGATCTGTTCAAATTTTCGAATCATCTTCCTAATTACTCAAAACCAAAGACTCAAGACTCACGACTCTTTCGGTTAGTTTCACAAATGAAAATATTAGATGCCCGCAGGCATCGCGTCAAACAGCAGCAGCATCTATAAGCATTGAAAGTTTCGCTGCACCGCGATCAATGAAAAATTTTGTTGAAAAACGCTTAACTTATGAAAAAATCGCGGTATAATTGTTTTATCACTATGTCGCTCGCAATTCGGGCGTGATATTGAGAGGTCGGAAAATGGGAAAAATTGTCAAGTATTGCAATTCTTGTGATGAAGGATTCGCCGCAAAGTTCGCGTTTTGCCCCGATTGTGGAAAGACGCTTGAAGCTTTTGAAATGAATCCGGTCGAGCAGGCAAACTCGGCCACACAGGAAGCCATTGAGGCGCCTGTTGCGGCTGAAGCTGCCGATCTCCTGGAAATACCTAAAGAAACGGTGTTGAGTTCAGCATCCGCCACAAAGATCGAACGGGTCGAAGAACCGATAATCGAAGTTGCTCCTCTAACTCCGGAAATTGAGTCGGCGGCAGAACCGGTCATCAAAGCCACAGCGGCTCCGGCTACAAAAGAAACGGTAAAAGAACCCGTCGCAAAGGCGGCTGCAGCTAAGGCCTCAGCTAGTGCATTTGTACAAACGAAACCAGTTGATGCGGATCGTAAACAGCATTCATTGGAAGAAGAACACGATGCGTATGCATCTGACGGTAATTTTTACGTCACAGTTATCGAGGAAAAGAATGTCAGACAGCGAAATACGTTGCTGTTGAGTGTGCTTGGCTTAACGATCCTCTTCTGGATGGCAATGATCGTGGGCAGTATATATAGCAAAGACCTCGAGGTCGGGGCGATCAATGAAGATACTTTCATTGCTTCACTCATTGATGACGTTCCGATGACGGTTGAGGAAGAGCAGCAGCAGAAAAAGGACAAGGATGCTGGTGGCGGTGGCGGCGGCGGACGTCAGGAAGAAGAAACGACACAGGGCGATCTCGCTAACCAAACCGCAAAACCTGAAAGAGCACCGCAGGCCATTCCGAGAATGACCAATCCGGAATTGCTCTTGCAGCCGGCTTCGACACAAGGAAATAGAAACTTTGAACAGAAATACGACCGTTACGGGGATCCTAACGGCAGGTTTACAAACTGGAACAACGGAACGGGTTCAGGCGGAGGCCAGGGAACAGGAACAGGAACGGGACAGGGTAGCGGACGCGGAACAGGAACGGGTTCCGGTGACGGTTCGGGCAGCGGAAATGGCCTCGGGAACGGAAACGGAAATGGAACAGGCGATGGTGATTTTGGGCCGCCGCCGCCGAAAAGGCCGTCAGTTACACAGAATCTGGCGATCACGTCAAAACCTAGGCCGGGCTACACTGATGCAGCCAGACAGGCGAATGTTCAGGGAACTGTGATCCTTCGTGTTACATTTCTAGGATCGGGACAGATCGGCAGTATTTCAGCGGTTAAAGGGCTTCCAAACGGCCTTACCGAGCAAGCTATCGCAGCCGCCAGAAGAATTTCTTTCCAGCCAAAACTGGTCGACGGAGTTCCCCAGTCAGTGACTAAACAGATCGAATATACATTTTCGATATATTGATCGTTTTTTGAATTAGGAGACAAAAACAAAGAGGCTGTTAAAAGACAGCCTCTTTTTTTGTTCCACCTGTTCCGGTATTCCGTAACGAAACAAGTTTTGCTCGCTTGCCACTAGGGGGCGTGGGCACAAACTCCTCAAATAAATACCACTGTTTGGGACGAAGGAATATCAAATCTTTTCCGGCAGCGCATATTTTTGCACATCAGAACATCGTCAACCCGCACCATATAATCACGAGATTTCTGGAATTGCGCTCGTTCGTGTTCGTTCAGGTTTCGCGGAGCTTGTTTTCGTTTGATGCGTTTTAGCCAGCGAATTTCATAATCATGACGCTCGCGGCAATTGGGGCACGAAAAGCTTGCCGTCTTGATCTCTTGCCGTTCCTCGAAGATATCGCGTTCCTGCATGATTGAAGTATACCGCTTACGCCGGAGCTAGGGTAGGTCTCGCAGATATTTAAAGCTGAAGATGCCGGTATCGTGACCGTCGGAGAACTGAAAAGTGAGGGCATACCGGCCGACGATAGAGATATTGTTGAATGTGATATCGTCGGCAACGCTTTCGCTTCGGAGTATTTTTTCCCCAGTCCATTCGTTGACACAGGATGCACACGGACAACTGCGGCCGCATTATCTGCTTGACACCGATATTGCCATAC
>CAZGSC010000014.1:0-35421 GCA_964528325.1 uncultured Chloracidobacterium sp.
CGCTGATTGGGGCTAAGGCGAACAATATTTCGCTCTTGTTTTCGTTTGGAGGCGACCTTTTTCCGCCAGACCAGTGCATTGTGAAGCACCATGCCGCCGATAACCAGCACAATTAACGGTAGATAGATCCAACGCACGATACTGGTACCTACGAAGCCAATGTCCCTGGAGGGAGTCTCAGAGGCAAGGCCCGAGGTCATGTGAATTTTGCCGACGGCAAAATTGGTGCCCGCACCGATGTGGCACTGGCCGCAGGTTTGGGCGAGGTTGTCTGCACTTATCATCGATCGGGGATCAGATGACGGAAGGATATTGTGCACACCGTGACAACTGGCACAATTTGCAACGACTCTTGACCCCATCTGCGAGGCCATGCCGTGATAACTGTCCTTGTAGCTGCTGACGCGCCCGCTGGCAACCCCGAACTCCTGAGTCAACTCGACCCCTTCATGGCATTTTGCACAACTGTCTGTCGCTACAGCGGTTGACGGCTTCGCGGTTGCCTGATCGACCGGCATCTGGATGTCGTGAATTCCGTGACAGTCTGTGCACGAGGGTGATCGCGAGACGCCCCGGGTCAACGATTGTCCGTGAACACTCTGGAGAAATTCTCCGGCCTCAGTAGCATGGCATTTGCCGCAGGTAGATGGGATGTTAGCTTTGGCAATTGAGGACTGCGAATTCGAAGCAGGTTGTATGTCATGGCTGTTATGACAGTCGGTACACACGGCGGCGCCTATGTTTCCACGTATTATGGCCTTAGCGTGGACACTCTCCCGATATGAGAGTATTGGGCGGTCGCTTATGCCGCTGCCCTGCATAACCGATTTGTCACCATGACACTTGCCGCAGGTAATGGCGATATTGATCCGGTTGATCGTTGATTTTGGATTTGCGGCCGGAAAAGCCGTAGTCATGTCACCATTAACGGTGTGACAATCTTTGCAGCTTGCGACCGTTTTGCCGTCAGATCCGACCTTTGCGTGAATGCTCGAATCAATAGCCCCGTGGGCATCTTTGTGAAATTGCTCACCTGCAAGGTACGGCAGCGACTTGCCGGGACCATGACAGCCGCTGCATTCTAAATTGACGTTTGTCGGAAACTGAGCTCGCTGTGGAACTGTAGACGAATATGGCTGTGCGGAAATGTTCTGGGCTTTGATCTCATCCGAACGATAAAAACAAACTGCTCCCCAAACAAGCAAAAAGCAAACTATGATAACTGCTTTGATATAAGGTTTCATCGCTCTAGTTACAAGATAATTATACCGACTTTCTTATCACAATACTGTGCTCCCGGTCACCAGATCAATTCAAATTGGCAAAGCGTGCAGTAACAAAAAACGCCGGCGATCAAATGCGACCGCCGGCGTTAGTCCTACAAACAACATATCGTTTAGCGATCTGCAGCACCGCCTCCAAAGTAGATGCGGAGTGAAGTATACGGCAAATGCGCCCTATAGTTTTGGGTAGGCGTCTGAACATCTTTGTAATCGTAGTACTGGTAACCGACGTTCCAATCTACGTTGCGTGTCAGACGAATCGCAGCCCGCACTTCAGGCGTTCTGAACTGCATCGGATAGGACGTGATGATGTTCTGAACCCCTCCCGTTGCGACCCTGCTGCCTTGGCCTTTATCTCGATCGTAGCGGTATGTTCCAAAAAGAGAAAGACGTTTGATGGGCTTGGCCGTAACTTCGGCATACGCATAACTGTCTCGCTCGAAGAATTGACTGACGCCCTGGACCGGTGTGCCGCCTATGACCCGAATATCAGTAGTGCTTGTTAGACGGCGATACGTGTAGCCGGCATTAAACTGAAATGTGTTGACGGGAGCCCAATTTACATCGCCTGAATATATCCGGGTTTGGACGTCCGCACCAAACGGAACCGGTATTGGATCGAAAGATCTCGATGGATTGTTATTATCCTTTGAGGTCGCTGATACGTTGAAAACCAAAGTCTTTAAGTTTACCCGGCTTCGGACCCGGAAATTTGTATACTTGTAGTTTTCCAGACGTGTGAATACGTTGTCCGCGGAGCCGTGCTCGACATCCCAATAGACGACCCAGTTAGTAACCGGTTTGATCTTCATTCCGGCTATAACGGTGTTTGTACTATTTTCTTCGGATTCACTTATCTGCAACGAGCTCACTGAAGGCGTCGGTACAGGGTTAGGCGGCGGAGTGACCGTATTCGTAGTCCGCGAAAGGTCATAACCCGTCACATCAACACTTCGTTTCGTATAGCGATATCCGAGGTGAGCAGAGATCCAGTGTGTGAACTGATAATCACCCTCGACCGTGTTCGTATAACGTTGATACGCATTGACACGATAGGCAGACGACAGCACCCTTCTGGCAGTGCTTACGGTTCCGGCGTTGTTCCTAAATAACAATGCCTCGTCTAAAGCCTCGCCGCCATTGACGGCGAATTGATCAAACGTAAATGTGTTCGATATCCGGAATTTGTCCGTGGCCATGTACGTGGCACCGACATCAGCGCGGGTTTGTGGGCGTTTTGCGTCACCAGCGATGCCAAATTGATCGAGAATGACAACGTTATTCGAATTATCCCGGCCTGTGATCAGTTCCGTTATTGACGATCTCGTATTGGTGCTTGAATAGATCAGGCGGCCTGTGAAATCAAGTTTTTTGGCGAATGTCCTATGCAAATTGAACTGGGTAAAGTAACCATGTCCATCGACGGGCATATCCCTTGTAAATGTCGCCAGAGCCGAATTGTTTCCGGTGTTATTTCCCGGATGCGGAGCCGTCAAAAAATAAGAAGATTTGTCTTTGAACCTTCGAAATCCCTGACTCAGTCCCCAGTCGAATCCCCACAATTTACCATCCGCTCCAACACGAAAGTCCCTCGCGAGGTTGTCCGTGTCGGACGTGACCGGATACTCGTCACTGTAAGCTCGAATATTATACATTCCGGGGCCGCTGGTATTAGCAAAACCCCCGCCGAAATTAAACCTAATGAGTTCATTCTGGGGCAAGAACTGGATATCAAAATCGCCAAAAGTATTCTTCCAATCCTGCCTATGCTGACCAAGAGCGTAGTTCGACAAGTTATTGAAATATGAGAGGCGTCTGACATTCCCGGAGAATTTGTAAAATCCCGTCTTCTCCATATTCAAGCGTGTGTAACCTTGCGGATCAGAACCCCAACCGGAGTTTGTTATCAGCAAAGAATCAAAATACGTTCCTTTTCCATCCGATCTTTCCATCAGAAAGTTCGTATCAAAAGATCGGAACCCTCGGTCGTAGTTCAGGTCGCTGCGGTACTTATTCACGTTTCCGTCAAGCGAACGCCAACGGTAACCGAATTCGGTAACCGACGTCACCTTATAGCCGTTATACAAAGCCTCTTCGGGAGATGGCGTAGGTGCCTGCCCGACAACTCCGGTGGAAAGAATAAAAACTGCGAACACCGTGATGAATAAGAGGTTTGAGTGTCGCCAAATCTCCGCAACATTAATTGTTAAACTAAACATTTTTTCCCTCCTATTCCCTATCTAAAGAAGTATTTACTGGAATTGGAACCGTGGATCTGAGCATGGCAGACCGTGCAATTCTGGTAACGAACTGTCGACTGATTATGCGGCGCCTGTGGTGCTCCGCCTTCCGCGTCAGAGAGGCTGCTATGACATTCCATACAAGACTGCCGTATCGAATTTCGGTTCAGCATTTTTGGATTACTGGATCCATGCGGCGAGTGGCACGAGGAGCATCCCTCGGTCTTTAGCGGGGCATGTTCGAATACGAACGGGCCCTGTTTGTTCGCATGGCATTTGACACATGAAACATCGCCGCCTACTCCCAACTTGGTCTGTTTTGCTTCGAAACCGCCGTGCGCATTGTGACAATCGCTGCATTTCATTGTCCCTTCCATCACCTTGTGATGAAAAGGCTTGCTGAACTGCGATTTAGTCTCCATATGACAGCTCATGCAAAGCTGCGTCTCGCTAGCCTTCAGTCTGAGCGTCGATGCCCGATTGGGGTTCTCGCGTGAAACATCATTTACGAATGTTATCGAACCGGCTTTTTCGTGTTCGAACGGCGCTGCGTGCGGGCTGTGGCAGTCGATACAGCTGACGTCATTTCGCCAGTGCTCGCCGCGGCGATAGTTGTTATGAGATTCTTTACCGGCATGACAGGTAAGGCATGACTCCGATATGAATTTTGAATCTTTCTTCTTGAATGAAATTATGTTGTTCGGGTTCGTTGCATCTTCAAGATGCTTTTTGCCCGGTCCATGGCATGATTCACAGCCCTGAACTTTGTCCTTCCAGCTGGCCACGTCTTTTAGCTTGGCGTGCTTGGTGCCTGCGAAGTTCTTAAACTGATCTTCGTGACACTCTTTGCAGGAATCACTGCCAACATAATCCTCGGCGCTCGCACCGGCGATCGTTTCAGGTTCTATATATTCCTGAGTGACAACGTCGCCGAGAGCTGTTGACACTTTTCCCGATACGGCCCACCCGGCTAACGCCAGAGTGAAAACTGTAAATAAAGCGATCTTTATCTTAAAAATTGAAGCCATGATATTGCCTCCGTTATTGAGACGAATAGACAGAATTTCACTATTCGCTCCTCAAAATTAAACTGCTTTCAATGCCAAGTCTGTGAGCCATGTCACATCTGATGAAAAAAATCGCCATTATTTTCGTGAGAATTAGCGGCAACCGAATGTCCATTCTGCGAACCGTTATTCTTGGACATTCGCGTACCAATTGCGGCCTTCAACAGCTTTCGGTCAAGAATGATCAGTTCTGAGCCTCGAAGTGTGATAAGGCCGTTCTCGCGGAAATACTTCAGGGCTCGAGTAACGGTTTCGCGCGAGGCCCCGATCATCTCCGCCATTTCCTCGTGGGTGAAAAAATTCTTGATGTGAACTTTGTCGCCATCGCTGTGTCCGTCCTGGCTCCAACTAAGGAAAAGTTTCGCAAGCTTGTCAGCCACTGAGTCGGATAACCCAAGTGAACATATCTGACGGTAAGCGGTCTGATAGTTACGACTCAGTTGCCGGGCGACATTAAGGCATGCTTCGGGATTCTTTTTGAGAAACCGTAGCAGATCTGCGGTCCCTACATAATTGACCTGGCACAATTCCAATACTTCCGCAGTTGTTTCGTGTTCTTTACCGTTAAGAGCGGCGCTCAAGCCCAGAATATCGCCCGGTTCGGCGACCTCAAGAATGATCATCTTGCCGTCCGGCGAACAGGTTGAAAGCTTTACTTTTCCCTGACAAAGCATATACACGCCTTTGGCGGGCTGCCCCTCGGCAAACAGCGTCGAGCGCTTCGGATATGTCTTTGTTATCTTGAGTGATTCAAAGTCGTGAAGGTCCGCTTCAGGTAGCTGACAAAAAAATCCTTTGCGGGTCAGACCGCATTCATGACATTTTTCCTGGATCGACAGATCGTGAGAATTCAAATTAGACATAATTTCAATGGTCGTCTCCCAATGTCCTTACAACAATGCTTCGCATACTTGGACAACCGCTCTTAAATGTCTGCAAAAAATGTTCCCTGATTAAGTAATGCAAAAATAGCACAAATCAAAGGCGTTAGCACGTATTAAAAGAGCTTGCGGCGCAAAAAAACGCGTCCTTTTTCCTCTCAGCCGCGAAAAACTTCGCGCTCGCAGTATAACAAACACATCTGTACTCGCTTAAACACCGCGTAGTTCGGCATCGCCGATAGTGGCACGCTGGTTGCTCACTTACATAGCGGGAACGATGGAGTCGGACCCTCGTTCCTGATCGGGCGAGTTATCCTTGTCACCGATTGTCAAGGAAAGCAACCTCGCCCGGTGGTCAAGGAAGTCCGCTGTTTAGAGACAGCGTGAATTCCTCCCCTTGAAAAAAGGCCGCGAGCTTCTAAAGTCGCGGCCTTTTCATGCGCTGTCAAAACACCGGCACGATACAACTGAGGTTCAGCTGAGCAGTGCTTTGCGGTTACATTTTCTCGAAACGCAGAATAGTAGTTTGTCCGGCGGCGCTGGAAACATCCATTCCGTCCTCGTCTGCTTCCACACCAAGGCGAAATACCAGCTTTACGGCATCCTTCACCTCATGCGTGAAGTTGCCGACTATGATCTGAACTGACGGCCGTTCACCTTTTGTATCAATATCGATACCAACAAGCGGCAAGCCATCTTCCAGCCAGTAGTCGTTAACTTTATCGCGGTCGCATTCAAATACACCGATCCGCGTCGGTCGCCCTTCATTTTGCTCGCTGAAGAACTTAAGGAATTTTGTCCATTCGTGTTGTTTTTCGGCCTTCATTTCATACCTCCTGTTTTACTGCTTTTATCTGCACTATGTTCCTGAGTTTTTCTTCAAAGAGTTTTGCCGACACGGTCAGGAAATCATACGCGGTCACGATGCCGACAAGCCGTCCTTCTTTAACCACGGGCAGGCACCCGATGTTTCGTTCGCGCATCAATTCCAGTGCATTCAGCGTCGGTGTCTCCGGAGCGATGGTCACGAGATCTGTCTTCATTATGTCCCGAATTATTACCGGCACGGTCATCGCAAATCTTCCGGAGGCAAGCAGTTCGATCAAGTCGCGGTGCGAGACGATGCCGATCAGACGGCCGGCGTCGTCCTCAACCGGAACATGCCGGACATGCCGCCAATGCATCAGGCTCGCCGCAAGATCGAGAACATCTTCCGGACGCACGGTGAACAGATCGACCGCCATGAATTGCTCAACGGTCTTATAGTTATCGATCCAATCGGATTTTTCGGGTATTTGTGCCATAGGCCATTCGTGTAGCGGCTCACCGCTCTCCTGATGCGATTTCATAGCGGCGGTTAATGTCCGCAATTTAACATTGGGCTTGGCCCGTTTATCCATGCCGGCCAGAGAATTTATCATCCAGCCTGCTCCTGTCGTTTCGCTTTTAACCCTTGCCTCAATAATGCCCAGAAGGCGCTCGATATCAACCTCATCGACTCCCGCACGGATGAGTCCGCGCCTTGCACGAGGCAACAGTTCTTCATTGATAAGTCTGCCGACGCGCCGGCTTTTGCCATCGAGCCCGCGGATCTGGCCGTTCAAACCGTACCGCGCCGCGTTGAAGAAATTGTTCTTTGCATCATCGAAAGACATATATTTTGTGATGTCGCCGAATTCTGCCGGCAGTTCGGTCATCAAACCAAGAAAAAATGCGGTGTTGGCCATTTCGTCCAAAACCGATGGGCCGGCGGGCAAATAACGCGCCTCGATCCGCAGGCCAGGTTTGTTACCTAAGATGCCATAGCATGGCCGGTTCCAACGCCAGATGGTTCCGTTATGAAGCCGCCAAGCTGCGAGTTGCGGAATACCTCCTTTTGCCAGCACTTCGAGCGAGTTTTCCTCGATCGCCTGCGTCAGCAGGATGCGAAATCGAATCGCATCGTCCCGAAGCACCTCGATGATCGAATCTGCGACCCAACGGTCGCCAAAACTGACGCGCGGTGGCTGATTTCGCTCTTTGTGGACGAGCGACCGCGTATCAACTGCGTGCTGGAACAATGCAAGCCGCGTTTCGTGCCATAGACGATGATTCAAAAGGATTGGCGAATTGACGGCCGAGGCTAGGACAGGCGCAGAGATCGCCTGCGCCCAGTTGTAATATCTGACAAAGTCCTTTGCGCCGACTTGAAGATGGATCTGAAAACTCGTGTTGCAAAACTCGATGAACGTATCCTGGATCGTAAGCTGCAGTTCGTCGAGGCCTTTTATCTGAATATTGCGGTTTAGGCCGTGCAGCTCTGTCACAATGCGGTCGATCTCATAGTATCGGGGGTTTGGCGTCAGATTATCATGGGTCAGATCCGAAAGCTGTATGGTAGGCAAAATGCCGGCGAGCACTACACCGGCATCGAATTTCCCGGCGGCTGTGCGAACAACATTCAGTATCTCGTTGAGCTCGTCTTCCATTAGTCGAAGACAGTCACCGCCAAATTCGCGCGGTGTTAGGTTTGCCTCGAGATTAAATTTACCGATCTCCGTCGTTAAGCGGCCGTCGCGAGCCTCCTCGATCACTTCAACAGCTATGCCGGCCGGGTGCATTGCCGAATCGACGAGAAACATCTCTTGTTCGGCACCGATCCGACTTTCAGTTTCTTCGAACATGCCTGATTCGAGCATATGTTCCAAAGCCTGAAGATCGTTCAAAACACCGAGCGTAAACGCTCTCATTTGTCCATCGTCATATTCCCTTGTGACCTGCTTGTCTCCCATTCGTTTTTTTTTTCAAATAACCTTCCATTTGAACGGCGCATCCGTGTCGTGCTTTCGACGACTCACTACCAATTTGTTCTCGCTCCACCGGCGGCGGCGAAACCCAAGCAAGTGAAAAACCTGCAGTGGAAATAGCCGCGCAACTCCGGTATCAACTATCAGGGTCGCGGAATCGTTCTCGTCAAGCCTGACCCCCGGCAGAAAATGCATGATCTTTTGAACGCCGATCCGTCTCAAAACACCGGACAACCATAGCCAGAACGGTGAGATCGCGCGGCCGATAAAGAAACCGTCGTTGCCAAGTCTTTGATACAACGGCATCAATATAAGTCCGGTTTCAATTGCTTTGATCGGCCCATTCCTGTCGTTGGCCAACACCTGGCCTTCAATGACAGGATCGAAATTCTTAAAGCCCGGCAGCATTTCAAAGTCGTCTTGCTCAAAGATCTCATGCCGATAGCGCACCTCTACAAGACGCTCGCCGCGACATTCTTCTTCGAGCTGCCTATGATACGTTTCGGCATGCGGGATATCGCGCGGATCCAGTATTCCCGAGTTCTTCAATGCCAGCCACACCAGTGCTTCGTGATTAATTACCGTTGCAGCCGAATGGTGCTGACCGCCTTCAAAGCCGAGCGTTACTGCCCCGGCGTTGTTCAAATATTCCAGCATTGTTCCGTCAAGCTGCTCTTCGATACCAAGAAGTATCGTCACCGGAAATTTCTGTGCAAATGCTCTATTTCTCAAAGTATCGCCGACCGTTGCGAACGGCACGCCGCCAGATGACGTGGAATGAAGATCAACGACAAATACCTCATCCATCGCTGTGATAAGAATGCCGTCCAAAATATGATCAAGTTCTGTAAGTTCAACACCTTCAGATGTCTCCGAAAGTTGATCCGTACCTATGATGGACATATTATGCGGTGTCCAGTGACGATTAAGATCCGCGTCAACAAATCTCACGCCTTCAGAGAGTGCTCTGGTATTCCCACTGAGAAAATAGACTCGCCCCTTCAGCAGCTTGATCATGCCCTCCAATACACTCGATACATTTTCGAGGGCCGCGGCTCCGCCTGGTTCGTTCCCGTGCAGACTGCCGACAACGATCAGCGTGGGGCCACTCGGATCGCCGATAAAAGCCCCTATAATATGCTCGCCATCTTCCTGGCATGAGTGTTCATTTTCCAAAAAAATACTGGGTTTCGTTTTTGTAGCGTTTTCCATTGTTGTCCGAAGGGTGATCTCCATCACTTTCGGCTCAATGCAATCCCTGTTCCGCTTGGACTGCGGTACAAGCAGCTAATAGTTATTGCCAAAAGACAAAGCAAGTGGCACAGCGGCCCACCTCTTGCCGAGAACTTTTCATCACCATCCGCGAAAAAATACACACTTGTTTGGTGGCTGGGAAGAAGCAAATTCGAGCAAATACGGACATTATTTTGCTGGCATATTTTTTGCACCTGTGGATTTCTGATCGTACAGAAACGATCGATCTTCAGAGGTGAGGCAATATATGATGCGAATTCTGATCGGTTACAATGGCTCTGATGCGGCGACCGCCGCTCTTCTTGATCTTCGCCGGGCCGGATTTCCCGATGATACGGAGGCTTTGATCCTATCCGTGGCGGAATTCTGGCAGCCGCCACAATCGTCTGCAGAGGCTGAGGCTACGGCAAATGCAGGAAAAAACATCTTATGTCGTGAATTTCCGACGTGGACGGTTCGAGCGGAAACGGCTACTGGTTCACCTCCCAGAGAAATACTCGCAAGATCAGAGTCTTTTAAACCGGACGTTATCGTCGTTGGCGAAAGGCCTCATATGCACGGGGCCGGCGATATTTTTATGGGACAAACGTCACAGACGATCCTGACTGAAGCCGGGTGTTCAGTTCGGATCGCACGCGGCTCTGACTCAGAAAAGCCGGGGGCCGCGCGGCTGCTCGTTGGATTTGACGGTTCGGCGGGCGCTCTGCATTCCGTCGAGGCGATAACAGCGAGAAAATGGCCCGCTGGTTCGATGGTCAAGTTGCTGGCGATCGCTGATTCTTCCGTCTTGAATTCGATCGGGCGATTTACTCCGCAGATGAAAGATGCTTCAGTCGAAGCCAGGTTGGCATCTCAGTGGGCAGAAACTCTTGCCGGCGGTTCGCTGGAAGAGCTTAAAAAAGCGGGTTTAACGGCATCCGTTGAGGTTCGTTTCGGGCATCCCAAGGATATGATCATTGAGGAAGCCGACCATTGGAAGACTGATACGATCTTCGTCGGTCCTCATTGTGCACCAAATTCCTTCGAACGCTATCTGATCGGCAGCGTTTCTTCCGGCGTTGCCGCCCGTGCCAATTGCACCGTTGAAGCGGTGCGGAAATGGGTTCGTTAGTACCTGATCAGCTTCGGCTAACAAATTTATTAGGCAGTCCGTGAGGCTTCGCAACCAAAATGCGTGTGGCCTCAAGTGCATTTTTAAAAGCGTCTTTGTCGTTTTGAGGACTGCATGTAACCGCCCGATCGTCGATAAAGGCCGCCGCACGAGGTTTACCTTGACCGACGTAAACATCGCTATATGGAAACTTGTGCTTTTCGAGCCATTCAATAATGTGAATACGAAGCTGTCCCGGCGTAATACGTGAGCCTTCTGCGATATCCTGCGCGCATCGTGAACTGAAAATAACGATCTCCGCGATCTTGGCAAGATCTTTGGTAAATTTCAATGCTCCCGGGATCGGATCGCCTATGTGTTCAATTCCTCGCCATTTGTCGTATTGTGCAAGTACGCCGTCGAGATCTAGACAGATGCGTGGCTTGCGAGTAGCCGGCTCTCGTTTTTTCGGAGCAGGAGCCGGAGTTAAGGTTCGCTTTGTAACGGCCCTTGCTTTTTTAGGAAGTTTTGATGGCCGAGTCGCGAGCAGCGCCTCGATAGCATCACCGCCTTCAAGCCATTCGTTCTCACCCGCGATCGCGTCAAAGTTCCACACGCGCGTATAGAACAACCTTGTATGATGCCGCCCCGGAACTCGAAGCGTATAGGGCAGATCATTAGGTCCGACGGCTCGCTTTGGAGGAAATATTTCCGGCTTGCGAGGCAAACCGAGCCGCTCCCAATCCGATCTCAAGCTATCGGCAAAATCGAAAACGTCGGCAAGCGGATATTCTTTATCAAGCAAAACCCAAACGTGATAACCGCCGACGCCGTTGCTATCGAGCAGCAACGGATCCATTCCCCGCGAACGTAACTTTTCTGCCCATTCGAGCGCGGCAGCAAAATTTGCTTCTGCGATCTCACCGGCGTTTGGGACCGTCTCATCATGGAGATCGACATCGACCGAGAACCATTTGCACGTCGCATGATCGCTTATCGAAAAAAGACCGATCAAATGCGCCGCCGATTTGCCCGAAAAATGCCGCTCCAATTTTGTGAGCGTCACCATGTCCGTACCTAATTTGCGTCGCTCAGGCACCGGCAGCATAAATACGCGGATCTTGCCATCCTTCAGAGTGTACTGACTCCAAACATCCCGGCGATTCACAAGCCGCTCCATCGCCCACTCCGCCAGATCGTCGGCATACCGCACCCACTCCTCAGCGATCCAAAGGAGACGTTTGTTTCCGGCAAATTCGTAGAATGGTGCGGGCATTATTTAACTTTTTCCCAACCACTAATAAAATTCTTCTTCGCCATCTCGTCGAAAAATTTACGCGCGGTCTTTTCGCTATTTGAGATCTTTATGTCACGTTCGAGCGGATTTTGCCTGTTCGGGCTGAAATCCGTAAGGTAAACAACATAACCCGGAAAATCACCGCGGTCCTGTTTGTTCGTTTTCCAAAGCATCAGCTTACGAACCATCTTGTTCCCCTTCATTACTTTCGTATAAACGGTTCGTTCAAGTATGTCGCTCGCCGGATCGTCGTCCGCATGAGCGCTTTTATCGGATTCAAGAACATCGACAAGGTCCGTCACCTGGCTGATATTTACATCCTCGGGAATTGCCTCTTTGTCATCTCGAATGCGTATGAATTGCGGTGAGATCACGCTCACAAGCGGCATACGCGTCAAAGCAGAATATCGCTTCCCGTCCCAATCAAGTACCATTCTTTTTACCGGTCCGCCGCGTGCGCGTTCGACGATCAGATCGAGACATGTAATTTCGATCACAGGCCCCGGGCGTATCATCTCGTAAGCGACATAGTCATTGTTCACCGCAACATAGTCAGACGGAACGATGCGTTTCTTAAGCTCGGCCGCGATCGCCTTTCGATCTTCTTCGGTAAAGCCGCCTCCAACTCGGGTGAATTCGTGAAACGTCCCGTCATTGCGCACAACCGCAACGAGCAGATCGTGCAGCAAGCCTTTGCGGCCTTCCTCACCTTCCGAATATCCGATGATCGCAACATCAAGTGTGTGCCGCGACTTGATCTTGAACCAACCGGCTTGATCGTGCCGCACAACGACGCCTTCTGCACCTTGCCCAACTACCCATTCAGTGAAGTACTCCATCACTGCATCGATCTTGTCTGCTTTATGGTGCTCGATCGGATGAACGCGATCACCTTTGCCAAACCATTTTGTCAGCAAAGAGAAGACCTTTACTGCTTCGGTGATCGAATCACCATCGGCATCGACCACGTCATAAACCGCAAGGCCGATCTTCTCAAGCTGCTCTTTGGACGAAGGCGAACGCAAAATGCGCACGACCTGCTGAACGGGATGAGCTTTCGTTACGTCTTCTTTTACATAGAGCTCTGCACCAAGAATGCACGATTTGACCTTCGCCTTTTTCAAAAGCTCTTCGGCCTCTTCATAGCACGGCAATCCGACACGAACTGTGCCGCCGGGATTTACCGAAATGATCTTTTTTCCATCAAAAAAGACCAACGCCATCTCGCCGTCGTACTTGCGGCTAACAAACATTCCGCGCGCCTTCGGCAGTTTAAAAATATCTTCTGACGGGAGAGCACGCATTAGTCCGCTCACCTTGCGTTTATATTCCTGAGCTCTAATATGCAGCGACGGGTCAGCGAGATCGGTCACCTTGCCGATGCAGTAGCCGAATTTACAACTAAATTTCTTTTTGTCGAAATCAAGATTCATCCGTCGCGAGCCCCTTTGGTTTCTTCAATTCCATGTTTGATAAATGGAGGATCAGGCAATACGCACCGCCTTTTATGCGGCCTTCCAAAAACGCGTTATATGGTTTACCGCCGCGATTCATCACGAGCGGTTCATTGCCTTTTTCACCGCCGCGAACCAGCAGCAGAGCATTGCGCTTGTCCAGATCTTTTGCCATCTCATACAAAAAATCGAAGGTCAAGCCGTTTATATGGACGAGCTGCTTTTTATTTGTAAATACAAATCGATGAGCGGCTTCTTCTTTGCTGATGAACTTCCCTGTCCAGCGCATCGGAAATTCGCCGTTCATATTCTGAGGTTCTTTTTTTCGCGGCCGCCGGTCGCGAACTGTGCCGTCGGGGTTGTAGATAACCTCAATCTCTTCGACAAGATGAATGATGCCCTTCTTGGTGACATATACGCGTGCCATGTCGGTCAGGAACATCCCAAACGATTCGATGTCGATCTCCGGATCATCTTTAATAAGCGCGTCCGCTACCTTTTCCAGCTTTTTCTTTTTGGCAAGCAGTTCCGGAAGATCGTGCAGTACATCGGTCTTCAACAATTTGCGTGTCGAAACCGGACGGCCTTTTGCGTCCGTATAACGCACTTCGCGTTTTGGATTTAGCGCCTCTGTCGCTACGACGGCATCACGATTCTTAGGATTAGTAATATTGATCGGCATAATTTACAAAAGGTCAAAATCAATATCGTCCGCTGAAATTTCTTCTTCTTCAGCCGACTCTAAAACTGCAGCTTGGTTGAGTTTAATAAATTGAAATTCAGCCTGCTTGCCGACGACCATAAAGGCCTCGCCGCCTGAGCCAATGAGAAACGCGTTATCGTATTCGATGCCGCCGCGCCAGCTAAAAGGAAAGGTAAAAATTCGTTCGGTTGAAAGATGATCGTGCAGTTCAGAAATGTCTGCATCCTCATGAGCGCTTACGACATAAACGCTCTTTACGACCTGGGTAAAGTAATCCTCAACGGTCGCAGGCTTTAGAATGTTCGTCTGATTGAATGATGATGGAACCTGTTCGATCATTTCGCCGTCAATGGTGATCGGCACGAGGTCATTTCGATCGACGGAATCGCCCTTGTCGGTTATCGTTGCCAGAGCCGTGCCGCCTTTGTCGATCAAAGTCTTGCCGTCCGCAGCTAAAACGCGCAGCGAAGCCTCGCGGCCTTTCTCATCAAACGCCTCGATCTCGACACGTCCGTAAAGTTTGTCACGATCGATCTTTACAAGCGTGACCGGAAATTCCGTGCCGTCGAGCGAAAGTATCAGTGGTCTTGCCATACCTCAAAACTTATCCATATATTATACCGACAGCAACTGTAAATCTATGAAAAATAAGCCGTTCATCCGATCAGCTGCCAAAAAGATGTCTTCTTGAGATCATGAAAAGTCACCTGAGGACAGGCGTTACGCGTCAGCAAAAAAAGAAGATAGATCTTATCTGTTGCACGCGTTGGCTTCTGTATGAAAGTTTACAGATCGAAAATAATTTACTTCCTCATCAGAAAAGTCGTATATGATATTAGCAACTAGCTGGTTGTTTTTATCATCAACATTCCGAAGGCATAGGCCGTCATCTTTGAACATCTTGCCATAATCACCGAGCGGAGGACGTATGAGTCTCAGATCCAGATCACAGAAGATCGTTTGCGCGTTTGCCCTTATCACTGCGTTGGCGGCGTTCGCCTTTGCAGACACGGTCCGCTTAAAGGATGGCAGCATTATAAAAGGACGTATCACGAGTTTTAGCAACGGCAAATTTGTTATTGAGATCGGTGAAGGCGCGCGGCTCCGGCAGCTCACTTTTGAGGCAGACGAGATCGAATCGATAACCTTCGATACGGCAGCCGCGCAAGTGGCAAAACCAACATCTGTGCCGGCTTCATACCCCAAAACGGAACAAAAACCGCCAGCTCCGCCGCAAGTGATCGTGACGGACACGACGGTCAAAACAAGTCCAGCTCAGACGCAGCCGCCAACCCAGCCTAAACCGCAACCTTCACAGCCGCGCCCTGCTGTGTCGGGGTCAAAGGCTCCGCCGATCGAGTGGAGCACAAAGGTTCTCGCGGACAACACATCAAACGGTTGGACGAATGCCGGCTGGGTTGTAAAAAAAGGACAGAAGATCCGGATCACCGGCGACGGAAGTGTTTCGCTCGGCAAGGGCAAGACATGTTCGCCGGCGGGTGATGCAGAAATTGAAGACGATAAAAAACTTATCAAAAGCGTCCCTACCGGCGCGCTGATCGCAGTTATCGGTGATGACAACAATGACTTTATCTACATCGGAGCCGAACGTGAATTCACCGCAACACGCGACGGCACGCTTTTCCTCGGCATCAACGAAGGCAATCTCAACGACAACTCGGGTGCGTTTAACGTAAAGATCGAGATCCTGCCGGACAAGTAATAAATACTAAGCCATCGAAGATGGCGGCATATTTGTAGCCCATATCGTTAGATATGGGAACATTGCAACGTACAAACAAGAGCCGTCAAAGACGGCGGCATAGATCATTTACCATCGCCGGCAAGTTCTACGGCTCCGTCGGTCGTCATAACCGCCGGTTCGCCGTCGTTGAATATTATGCGTTCCCAAGTCAAAGGCGAGATCGCACCCGATGTTCCCACAGACGTAAATCTCAGATTCAGAAGCACGCCATTTTCTTCTATCGGCATCGCACCGTAACCTGCGACTCTCAAAAGTCCCGGTTCTGCAGAGTTAACAACAACCGAAAGCCCTCGGCTAACAGTTCCGGCGACATCGACCGTATCTAATGTCGGCTGTATGACTGTTGGATCGTATCGCAGATCAAACTCATACGAGATAATTCCTTTCTCTGCAGCACCATCGACGACAACCGGAACAACGATCTCTTTGCCGGTCCAATTCACTGAGTGCGTCAGAGTGACGCGTATTTCGTCCGTTGCAGAGGCCCGCACGTCAGTAAGGGCGGTACACTCAACGTTGAATCTATCGCCCTCCCTTACGGTCGGGCTTCCGCAATTTGCTGCACGCGCACCAGTGTTTTGCCAGTTTCCCGAAACCTCGCCCATCAGCAAAGCAGAATAGTCTTCACCTGTGATATCAGTAGTGATCGACGGGTATGTTCTGCTCAAAGGGCTAAACCTCCAGCTTCCCGCCGCGCCGCCGTCACCGCCGACCGCATATCCCGCGACAAGCGCCGCGTCAAACGACGAGATGGTGCTATTACCGCTTGCGTCGGCGACAGTTTGCTGGGCAGGCGAAAACGTCGTCAGGCTGGCAACATACTGAGCGATCTTCGCAGCATCAAATGAACTAATAGCTGTGCTGTGAGAAGCAGTTTTCGACGGAGTAACTGTATAAGCACCCGATCCAAATCCCGTGAGCGAATAACTGCCGCCCGGAAAATCAGTCGTCGCCGAAACATTCGGCGAGCCGACACCGTCGATCACTACATTTGAAACAAACCGCTGACTCGGCGCACCTATCGCATTGCCATAAGTAACTGTTCCTGTTATCACCGCCGGAGGTGTTGGTGTGTTCGTCGGCGTGTCAGTTGGTGTGTCAGTAGGAGTATTTGTCGGGGTGTGGGTAGGAGTGTCGGTCGGTGTCGCCGCTGGGATCGTAACGCTTCCGTTTATCGTAACGGCTGGCGGATAGTTCTCATTGAATTGGAACCTCCAATGAAAATTCGAGACGGGATCCGTGTAATCTTCAAAAGTCAGATTGGTCGATTCTCCGAGGGTTCCAATAACATTAAACCTTAAATTTATTAGAGTACCAGAGCCAATCAAAACGCCCGGATTCTGAAACGCTCCCATAATAAAGTGTCCAGGATTCTCAGTATGCGGAGAGATTGTCATTCCGTTGCTCAAGGTTCCGGCTATGTCGACCGCGGGTGAGGCCGGTTCCACTACTGAGGGGTCGAAGGTGACCTGAAAATCATAAGAAACAATCCCTCGACCTGTAAGATCCCCGACTGTCACTGGAATCACAACAATGCCGGGGGTTGCGATAATAGAAGGTAGTGACACAATTACATCCGTCGGGGTATTTGTCGGAGTAACGGTTGGCGTGTAGGTCGGTGTATCTGTCGGCGTGAATGTCTCCGTTGCCGTCGGCGTTGGGCTTGGCGGAAAGACTTCGGTCATTGTTGTCGAGGTCGCAGCGCCGTTGAGATATGGCAGGCCGAAAATTTCCTCGATGGTGCGCAGTGCGCTGTGGTGATTATAGAATGTGGTCGGGTCGGAGTGAGTCAGCCACGGAGCCGCTGCTACTGTGTAGATCTGGCCGCCGCCGTTTATGTTTGTCGTGCCTTCGTCAAAAGAAATAATGAACAGCGTGTGTGCCCAATCGGGGCTGTTAAAGACCTGCGGAGCGAACGCCTGAAGAAACGCGTCGCCCTGTGCTCTCGAACCGTCGTGCATGCTGTTGATGTTGTTTGGCACGACAAAAGCAAAATTGACCAGCGGATCAAAATTCGCCAGCGGCTGTATGTTCGCGCACTCGGCAGGATTTAACCGCGTGCCTTCGAATGCGATAGCGGGATTGTGTTTCCGGTCGTAGTTTCCAGCGGCTCCCCAACCGTCAACGGGCCCTGTGAAAGTGACAACGTCCGAGCATCCGCCAGGATAGTTTTGCGCATAGACGCGCCATGATTTACCCGCCGCCGACAATTGCTGCGGCAGGCTGTCCTCGGGGACAGGAAAAGTACAGTAGTTATTAGTCGTTACACCAAGATTCGAGCCGGCAAAAGCGTGGAGATAATTCGGCTGTGACGGATGCGTGATGCCGTGAAAACCGGTGTAATTAACATACGTCGCGGCAAGGCTTGCAAAATACGGCGCGGAAGCAGGAGTGATCGCGGAATATTCCCGGTTCTCGAACCATATCCAAATAACATGGTCGATACCAGGAACGCCTGCCGGACGCGAGATCTCTGGTTCCGGAGCACTTTCGGCCTGCGCAACCGGCTCGCCGACAACTGCAAAAACCGTCAAACCAAAGACCAGAATTGCCGCAAACAGCCTTGTCATATTTTCTCCTCGCTTGAACTATGGGACTACAAAACCATGACTAATATCTTATAACGAAACCGCAATTGCGGTAATAATACGCCCGAATACTGTTTTATTCAAGCATTTCCGTTTCTCTTGATAATAACCAACTAAAGACGGACAATAGGTATCTAAACCAACAGGCTTTCCAGGTTGCGTATGTCTATGACTAACATCAAGTTTCTGCGAGTTAGTATTTTGATCTTGACGATCGTGATGGGTTCGTTGGCCTTCACCGGCAATGCAGCGGCACAATCAAAACCGCAGAAGGTCGAAAGGCCGACCGGCGACGGCAAAAAGAATGCGCGGCCCGCGCCATTGTCTCCCGAAGAACAGAAAAAAGCCGAAGAAGAGAAAAAACGCGCCGAAGAAGAAAAGAACGCCGTCCTTGATCCGACGGTTGAAAAGATCGACACCAATATCGTCGATGTCGAAGCCGTCGTCTATAACAAAAAAACCGGGCAGATCATCACCGGCCTGAAGAAGGAAAACTTTGCGATCTTTGAGAACGGCGTCAAGCAGAACATTTCAAATTTCGCGATGCCGGAATCGCCGATCACCGTCACGCTCGTTGTCGAATACAGCAGATGGACAGAGGCTTTTGGCCGTGCGGCAGGCGGATCGTTCGAGCCCGGATATTACGAAGTGGTGCGTCCGGTTGCCGAGTTTTTGACGCGATTTATCAAGCCGCCGAACGACTATGCATCTGTCATTGCATTTGACCTGCGGCCGACGCCGCTGACCGATTTTACCAACGACCCTAAGCGACTCAGCGACACGATAGGCATACTGCTGCGAAGTTCGCCGGCATTCACTGATAATAATCTCTACGATTCGCTCAAGCTCGCACTCATCGGAGGAAAGGCTGATTCCGTTGTGCTGGAAAATTCAAAATCGAACACGGCTGAGTACGATGGTATGGTCGCCGTCAGATCAAAACGAAAGGCCATTCTACTTGTGGCTTCGGGAATAAACACCTTTAGCAAACTCAGCTATGACGAGGCGCGACGGATCGTTCAGGAAGCCGGAGTTCCGATCTATATCATCAGCACCGGCAATCTTTTCTGCAAGAAATACTGTGACTACCTCGACCCTTCACGCGTGATGCCCGGCACGCCCGACCGGTTGACGTTCGTTCAGGCACAGAATGCAATGGACACCTTTGCAAAGGAATCCGGCGGAATGCATTTCCCGATGACCTTCACCACCGAAGCCCCTGCTTACCTCAACACGATCAATGCAATGCTCCGAAGCCAATACTCGCTTGCGTACGATCTCACCGAAGGCCACGTGCCCGGCAAAAAGTATAAGCTAGACGTCAAGGTCGATGTTGACGGTGACGGAGTTTACGACGACAAGGCATTTATAGTGCAGCACAAGCCTTTTTACACAACGCCAAAGGCCGAAGTGAAAAAAATGCCGAAGCCCGCACGTTAGTAATGGCATTGGTTTAGCCTTCCGATCTACCTCCCTTTCTGTTAATCTCATTGTTCGCCTTTTGCTATGAGCAAACGCATCATCGAGAGCTATAAAAAGAAGCTCGCCTCGGAAGAAGGTTATGTCCTTTCGCGCGCGTCGGGACTTCGGATCGCGCTTTGCTATCCGAACACTCACGCGATCGGCATGGCGAATCTCGGGCTTCATACGATGTATGAACTTTTCAACTCGATCCCCGATGTCGTTTGTGAAAGAGTATTTTTGCCCGACGGCGACGAACTAAAAGAATACGAAAAGTCAGGCACGCCTCTGATGTCGCTCGAAACCCAGTCGCGCGTCAAAGGTTTTGACGTCGTCGCGTTCTCGATCTCGTTCGAGACCGATTATCTGAACATGGCGCGGATGCTGCAGCTTTCGGGCATTCCGGTCTGGGCCGAAGATCGAAATGAAGATCATCCGCTTGTCATCATGGGCGGCGCTGCGTCGTTTCTCAATCCCGAACCGATCGCCGATTTCACAGATGTCATCGCAGTTGGCGAAGGCGAGATCCTTGCCTATCAATTGGTTGATGCGATAGTCGAAAACGGATCGAGGGCAGAGGTCTTGCTGAGTCTTGCAAAGATCGGCCGCGGTTTTTACGTGCCGTCGCTCTACGACGTTATCTATAACGAAGACGGAACAGTTTTCGATTACGTGCCGAACGAAAAAGGCGTTCCAAACCGCGTCGGCCGCGCGCTTGCCTCGGTAAATCCAAAGGAAGGGACGCTTCGCCGAGCACTCAAACGCGGCGAAACAGAACTCGCAGATTTTCTTCTCAATCAGGAAACATTTTGCCCCTCGACAGCAGTCTGGTCGCCCGAAGCCGAAATGGGCGACCGTTTGTTAGTTGAAATTTCGCGCGGATGTTCTCAGGGCTGTCGATTTTGTTGGGCCGGATACAATTACTATCCGCCGCGTGTCGTTCCGGCAAAAGACATTCTCGAAAAGGCTCGCGAATGGCGAGAGAAAACAGACAAGATCGGCCTCGTTTCGACAGCAGTGTGCGATCATCCTGAGATCTCGACGATCTTAAGAGAACTTCGTGCGATGGATTATCGCATCTCGGTCTCGTCCTTGCGGCTCGATCAGATCTCTGACGAACTGCTCGACGCATTAGTCGAATCGCGGGATCAACAGATCGCCGTCGCTCCCGAAACAGGCTCCGACCGCCTACGCCGCGTCATTAACAAAAATCTCACCAACGACGAGATCGTCGATATCTGCGGCGCTGTTTTCGATCGCGGAATGCTGACCGTCAAACTTTATATGATGGTCGGCCTGCCCACCGAAACCGACGAGGACCTCGATGAAATGTTCGTGCTCGTCACGCGAATAAGAGATCGAATGCTCGAAGCCGGAAAGAAATTCGGACGTGCGGGCAAGATCATTCCATCGCTGAACGGGCTTGTTCCCAAACCAAACACTCCGCTGCAATGGGCCAGCATCTGCGAAGAAAAAGAACTCAAACGCCGCATCAAATACGTCTGCAAAGGCCTGAGCAAGATCTCTAACGTCGAGGTCCGTTATATGTCGGCTCGCATCGCTCACGAACAGGCTCTGTATTCATCCGGTGACCGCACAGTTTCAAAGGCGATCGAGGCCGCAGCTCGTTTCAATGGCGATCTCAATCGTGCATTGCGAGAAACAGGCATCGACGCCGCGTTTCACACGTCACGAAACAGAAGCTACGACGAATTTCTGCCGTGGTCGATAGTCGATTCGGGATTGTCTTTTGAATTCCTAAAAACCGAGCACGAAAAAGCACTCGAATCTCTTTCCAGCCTTCCCTGCCCCGCCGTAGAAAAATGCACGATCTGCGGCGTCTGCCCGTCAACCTGGCTCGCCGACGCTCCCGAAGGCCTGATCCAAATTCAACCACTAAAAATACAGCAAGCATTAATTTGATTCACCGCTTATCGCCTTCGATCGGTTTACCGAATTCTTCGAAGATCTGTGGAATCTTCCGCACCTAGCGCGAGAATACTCTAACGCCAGACATGCTTTTAGGTCATTTTTTTTCTTTAAGTGCGATAGTGTTGACGCGCGGCCAATTTATCGTCAAATGAATTGCTGGCACCACGTTTGCATTATATTGGTCGGAAAATGGCTCGACAGATTTTGTGCGAGCATTGCCTTATTCCGCTTTCCGGAGAGTTTTCAGGAGGCCGTCCTATATGAAAAGACAAAATCGGTGGCTAATTCTATCCCTCGTTGCCCTGACGATTTGGTTTTGTTTCTCCAAGGTCATTGTGCAAGGCTCTCAGACAAATATATTAGTACCTGCACCGGAAATGTTCACCGTCGTCTATGACGGCAACGGAAATACAGGAGGAACAGCATCTGTTGATCCCAACAGTCCTTATAGCGGCAGTACCCTCGTTGGAATTCTTGGGCCGGGTAATCTGACGAAAAGCGGTTTTCAATTCGGCGGTTGGAACACGATCGCTGACGGCAGCGGGACACAATTCTCTCCGGCGCAGGCTTTTGTTATTAACGCCGACACAACGCTCTACGCACAATGGATCGCTCCACAGTGTTTCATATCCGGGGGACTAGATCCGTCATTTAATGGCAATGGAATTGTTACTACGTCGTTTGAGAGCGGTTATGCCTATGCAAGGTCTGTCGCCCTTCAGGCAAACGGCCAGCTTGTCACCGCCGGTGCCGCTTGTGTTGAACTCGCTGGAAATTGCGGATTTTCAGATTCCAGAACCAGTTTTGCCCTTGCCAGATACAAAACGGACGGCAACCTAGACAGTTCATTTGGCGGGGTCGGTAAGGTTGTAACGGCGATCAACGATATTGATATCGCATACTCGATTGCAATTCAACAGGACGGACGAATTATTGCGGCAGGAAGCACCTATGGTGGAACGATGGGCGGATTTGCTCTCGTTAGATATAACTCTGACGGTTCGCTCGATCGCTCATTCGGCATCGGCGGAAAGGTGGTTACATCGTTGGGAGCAGCTTACTCCGTCGCTATTCAGCCTGATGGGCGTATCGTCGCGGCAGGCATAAGTTGGAACGATAGCCCAACAAACAACGAAGAATTTGCGCTCGCCAGATATAACATTGACGGTTCCCTTGATACCTCGTTTGGAACCGATGGCATAGTTAGAACGCAGATTCGCAGCAAAAACAGTAACGCATATGCGGTCTTCATACAGCCAGATGGCCGAATCATCGCAGTAGGACAGGGCATCGGTTCTCTGACGGGTTTTGCAAAACAATTTGCGGTTATCAGGTTCAACCACGACGGCACACTAGACACATCTTTTGGAACGGGAGGCTCAGTAACGACAGCGATAGGTACGAGGAGCGATGAAGCTTTCTCCGTTGCGGTTCAAAGTGATGGGAGGATCGTGGCAGGTGGTTACAGCGATTATGGCCCGTTCAACAATTATAATTTTGCCCTCGTAAGGTACAACGCAAACGGAACGCTCGACACTTCTTTTGGATCGGAAGGTAAGGTCGTTACGGAAATCGGTGCCAACGACTTTATTTTTTCGGTCGCTATGCAACCAGACTCACAGATAGTAGCTGCTGGTTATGCCGGGTCAGCTGTTGCGGTCGCGCGTTACAATCCGGACGGCTCGCTCGATACTGCGGTCAACGGCACGGGCAAAATTGTGACGCCAATTGGTAGCGGTGCAAACACAACCTCAATGGCGATCCAACGTGACGGCAGAATCGCCGCCGCCGGATACGGTATTACTGGTTCACGAGTCGATTTCGCTCTTGTTCGTTACGGCGAGGACTGCTCATTGTTTACGCCTACACCAACTAACTCGGCGACCAATACACCCACTCCGACACCGACGTGTTCAGCCGCCGATATTATTCTCGATGGAGGATTTGAAACGGGCATAACTGACCCCATTTGGAACAATCCGAATTTCTCTTCGAATTGGGGAACGCCTTTGTGCGACATTGCTAGTTGCGGAACGGGAGGCGGTTCCGCCTCGCCGCGAACCGGTTTGACCTGGGCATGGTTTGGCAGCAGAGATAGACCGGAAACTGCGAGATTGGGGCAAAGCGTTATTATTCCTCCAGGCACGGCGGAACTTCATTTTTGGATGCGTGTGGGAAATGTGACGGCACCTTTCTCGGATGTTCTCAGTGTCAAGATCGACAATGTAACGGTTCAGAGTTATGCCGAGCCGTTCGTGTCGGAGCCGCAATACACTGAACGCGTTATTGATTTGAGCGCCTTTGCCAACGGCGCATCGCATAATATTAAGTTCGAGTACCGTGGACCAACATCGGGCGAGGCCAGTTTTTTGGTTGACGATGTATCGCTTATCTCGGTTTCTGGGTGTGCAACACCATCTCCAACCAACACACCAACCCAAATGCCCACTCCGCCGACAGTTTCTGTTAGCGTCGGGGCAAATTTAGCGGGTCTTGCATTTACGGTTGATTCAGTTAGATTTACATCACCTCAGAATTTCATTTGGGGGAGCGGAAGTGTTCACACGATTTCCACTTCCGCTTTGCAACATTCCACTAATACTAGGTATCTGTGGGAGACGTGGAGCGACGGTGGAGAGTTGAGCCATTCAGTAACAGCAACGGCTGACGCTTCATACACTGCAAACTTTAAAACTCAGCACTTGTTGGATATTTTTAGCCCTTTATTTGGTTTTCACGATGAAGGTAAAACTATCCAAATAGAAGCCCCAGTTCCCTCAGGATGCATTTTCGGTAATTGGGTTGGAACAGGTAACGGTTCTTATTCGGGAACGGCTAATCCGGCAATCATCATAATGAATGGTCCGATAACTGAACGGACTAACTATATTTGTGGTACTACCCCTACGGCAACAAACACACCGACGGCGACTCCGACAGCTCCGCCTTCGGGTCGAACCGCATTTGACTACGACGGCGATCATAAGGCTGACATTTCGGTCTTCCGTCCTACAGACGGAGCTTGGTATTTGCAGCAGTCACAGGCCGGGCTTTATGGGACTTTGTTAGGCTTTGATTCGGACAAGATCGCTCCGGCTGATTATGATGGTGACGGCAAGACGGACATTGCAGTTTATCGGCCATCGACCGGCATTTGGTATGTACTAAAGAGCACTGACGGAACCGTCGAGTACTATGTCTTTGGGCTTGCAGAAGACCTGCCGACGCCTGCCGATTACGATGGAGACGGAAAAGCGGATCTTTCAGTTTTCCGTCCATCCTCCGGAACGTGGTATCGGCAGAATAGTTCGGATGGCTCGTACACCGGAATTCAGTTCGGTGCAACTGAAGATAAGCCGACCATCGGCGACTGGGATGGCGACGGCAAATCGGACATTGCCGTGTTCAGGCCTTCGACCGGTGCTTGGTATCGGATAAACAGCGGCGACGGTTCGATCTACGGCGAGTTGTTCGGGTTTGGAACAGACATTATCGCTCCGGCTGACTACGACGGCGACGGAAAGACTGACCTCGCAGCATATCGCCCAACAGACGGCATCTGGTATCTGAAATACAGCTCAAACTCGACCTACGACTACAAGGTGTTTGGTTTGGCTAACGACATTCCTGCACCGGGCGACTTCGACGGCGACGGCAAGGCTGACATCAGCGTTTTCCGTCCGTCAGATGGCACATGGTATCGGCAGAACAGCTCAGACGGAGCGTTCATCGCGTTCCAGTTCGGAGCCAACGGCGACAAGCCGACGATGACAGCGTTTCGGTATTAATGCGCAGGCCCGCACGTAAGTGAGGGCGATACATTCAATGTTGAGTGTACCGCCCTTACTGACGTGCGGGCTTTTGCAATGCTACGTCGGAAAGTTGCGTCAGATCGAGAAAACCACGTCGTTTCGCGAAAGTTGGTATTTCGCTTAGTCTCGAAATGCGCTAGGTTGAATCGGGATCGTTGTAATTGCGGCGGCGAAGGCTCTTTGAAAACCAGAATAGTGAGCAGCGAATAGTGAAAAGTGAATTCTGAGTGTCTCACCGATGATCGTCGTGTCCCAAATGTGTACATCGCTATAAACCTACTATTTACATAGGTTACGCGTACTGTCTTACATTGTCTTACTTTTTTTCAAAAATCGTGAGACAACGGCGTATTTACATTGTTAACTCATTTAATTGCAGAGTTTAGCCTGTCTCACACAGTGAGTGAGACACTGTGGGACAGTTCACTTGGCCAAAACTCTATTGTTTCAGCAAAAAGCCGGTTGGTGTCGCAGTGTGATCAAAATGGTATGAGTATCGATATATGCCAAAAGGCAAAATATCGACCTGCTTCGTGTAAACAACGTGTGCGGTCAGCACATTTGCATTGAGTTTTACGTCCACAATGGCCTCGGGCGGAATATTATTTTGCGCGATCGATTTTTGAATGCGCGCCTTTACGTTATCTACGGGATTTACCCTTCCCGGCAAGGCGAGCCCTTGCAAAACCGCCGTGCTCATGTCTGACTTGAGACTTTCAGCATCGTAGGCAGTAGGAACGTAATTATATCCGGCGTGTGCCGTGAGTACGATCACAACGATCGTGATCACAAATTTGACACCTGCACTTCCCCGTTCGGAAACGCGTTTTGCGGCTAAGTTATTCATCTCTGTTATCTCCTGAGAGAAGATCGGCCTTTGTGGTTAAGACCATTTTTGAAGGAAATCATTGAGGACTTTTTGGATAAGCGAGCGTGGAATGTCTTTTTCACTTACTATCACCGGTTTGCCGATGCCTTTGATCAGCACCATTTGTAGCGAACCGGACAGATGTTTTTTGTCGTTTCTGAAGGCCTCAAAAACCTCTCGTTTGTTGATGTTTGCGAGGCGCGGCAACATGCCGGAACGATGCACAACATCGTTCAACAATTTTACATCTTTTTCGCCACACAATGCAAGAGATTTCGAGAGCTCGGCGGCAAACATTATTCCGTAACCTACGGCCTCGCCGTGTTTCAGATATTTGTAATCCGTCACTTTTTCGAGTGCGTGGGCGAGAGTATGGCCGAAATTGAGGATCTTTCTCGATCTTCGGTCAGTGCGTTTTGATGATTCCCGCTCGTCGCCGGAGACGATTTGGGCCTTAAATGCAATTTGGGCCGCGATCAGATCGGAGAGTCTGAATTCAAGCTCATTTCGACTGCAGAGATACCGGAAATTTGCTATTTGAAAATTTAAGAGAAAATCAGCCGTCTGACCGAAAAGACCTTTGTTGGCAACAGCGCCCTGTTTAATTGCCTCGTAAAAGCCGGCGGTCAACTCGCGGGCAGGCAGCGTTTTCAGAGTTGCGGTATCGATCAAAACGCCCTTGGGCTGATGAAAGGCACCGATCTGATTTTTACCAAACGCTGAATTGACTCCGGTCTTTCCGCCGACTGACGAATCGATCATCGACAGCAGCGTCGTCGGTATCTGAAGGAACGAAATGCCGCGAAGATAGATCGCCGAAGCAAAACCGGCCAGATCGCCAACCACTCCGCCGCCAAGCGCAACGACTGCGTCCGTGCGTGAAAGCTGCTTTTCGGCAAACGTGGCGAGGGCTGATTCGGCGGTTCGCATATTCTTATGCCGCTCGCCGTCTTTCATTAAGAAATGAGAGACTTCGAATCCGGAGGCACGAAGGCTTTGTTCGACCTGCTTTCCGTAAAGATCAAAGACGGTTGGGTTTGAAGCGATGATGATCTTCGCGGCATCACGTCCGAGGGATTTGCGGGCCCAAATTCCGCAGTTTGACAAGAGGTCGCTGCCGATAACGATCTCGTAACCGGAGGACTTTTTCTCAAAGTCAATTTTGAGTGATCGATCCTTCATCAGAATAGCGGCATTAGCCAAGTTCGTTTTTGATAACATCGATCAACCGCTGAGCCTGCTGCTCGATCGATGCTTGATCTTTTCCCTCGATCATCACGCGCGCCAAGTTTTCCGTGCCGGAGTAGCGAAGCAGCAGACGACCTTCGCCGTCAAGCTCATTTTCGATCTCTTTTGCGGCAGCTGCGATCACCGGAACTTGCTCAAATGGAAGCTTTTCCCGCACCTTAACATTCAGTAATATTTGCGGGTAACCAACAAATCCGTCCACGGCCTTCGACAGCGAAACACTTTTTTCCTTGATCGCTCTTATTAGCAGCAACGCCGTCATCATACCGTCGCCGACAAGACTGATCTCAGGAAAGATGATATGGCCCGATTGCTCGCCGCCGATCTCAGAGCCGGTTTCGATCAGTTTTTCAAGAACGTATTTGTCACCGACGTTGGCTCGCAGAAGACTGATGCCTTTGGACCGAAGGGCGAGTTCAAGGCCGATATTACTCATCACGGTGGCGACAACCGTAGAGTTTGACAGCTTGCCGTGGTCCTTTAGATATTGGGCCATTATCCAAAGCGTTGCATCGCCGTCAACGATGTTCCCCTTTTCATCGACAAAAAGTGCCCTGTCGGCATCACCGTCAAACGCCACGCCCAGATCGGCATTTTCCGCAATTACTCTTGCAGGAAGATCGCCGATATGCGTAGATCCGCAGTTCTCATTTATATTGCGGCCATCAGGCGTGTTATGGATCGTGACAACTTCAGCGCCAAAGCTGCTAAACAGTTCCGTTGCAAGTCCTGACGAGGCTCCGTTCGCGCAATCGATGACAATCTTAATTCCTGTCGCGGAAAGGTCGTCGATAATATTTCTTATATGATCCAGATAGGCATCATGAAATTCTTCGACCCTGTTCGCGGAAACGCCGGTGTGACCAGTTGCGAAATTTGTACCTTCATAGATCGCTTTTTCGATCTCGCGCTCGGTTGCGTCGTCGATCTTCTTGCCAGTAGGTAAAAAGATCTTTATGCCGTTATCGTGATAAGGATTATGGGAAGCGCTGATGACAATTCCAGCGTCGAAATCGAACGCACTTGTAAGATATGCAACGCCGGGGGTTGTGATCACGCCTGCCGATTCGCATTTTGCATTTTCAGACGCGGCACCTTCGTGAAAAGCCGTCTCGATCCAGCCGCCGGATTCGCGAGTGTCACGGCCCGAGACAAAGCGGGGATCACGGCCAAGCTTATGACGAAATTGCCGTGATAGCGATGATCCAATGATCCGCACTGTCTTTTCATCAAGCGGAAATTCACCCGCCAGGCCGCGGATCCCGTCTGTTCCAAAGAGTTGTTTCATATTAGAAAAAAAGCACGCAAGATGTGGAAAATTTAGTTATACCCTATCTCAGACTGCCAAAACAAACGAGAAATATCCATAAGCAACGATTATATGTGCAATAAATTTTTCAAAAATGATTGACAACCGGGTATGAATTGAGAGAATCTTATACGTGCCGGCTTGAAAGGCTCCTTAGCGTCGAACATTCCACGGCTACTCCTCACGAATCCACTATGAAAAATAAGATCTTTATTGGTTTTTTTGTGTTTTTGGCAGCAGTGATCTCGGGTTTTGCCCAATCTGACAAAGTTCAGCCAAAGGCGACTCCGTCTCGCGTTATAGTGACAAACTCATTGCCGCCTGCTCAGCCGATAAAGACATCTACGTCCGCTCCGCGGCCCGTACAAACGCCGATCGTCGTTGGAGCTCAGCCGCAAACGACTCAACCGACACAGGCGAGCAATCTTAACTACAGTGGGCTCACGTTTTCGCAAATTAAGAGCAAGATCGCTGAAGCCAAACGCGAAATGCAATCACGGCCGATCACGACGGCATTGACCGACCCCGCAGATCTATCGTCGATCCCCAGCCTGGTAAGGATCGCCTTTTACAGTTGGCGGGACAAAAAGATCGACTACATTGTCATCGGTAAAGACGCGTTCCTGACAACTAACGGATTGACATCTGCGATCTCAACAAACGGCCGTCAAATGACAACTCGAACCATTCGCGCCAACGGAGTTAACACGCCCATCGCGATCACGGACGAAAACGGCCAGGCTCAGCTGCCGTTAATGATCCAATATCCTGTCGAAAGAGGCGGCCGCTACATTGAAACTGCCTATTACATGTCAACGCATCCGGGACTGGTAACGCCGGAAGTTGTAAGTGCCGGGCGTTTTTACATTCGCAATGTAATAGAGATCGCTCGCGACCAATTGCGAAACAAGGGTTATCTGATTCAGCCAAAGGTTGCCGACATTGCCGAAAGGCTGGCGACGGTCGAGCATGTAGATCATTTGCGCTTTCGCACAGAATTTCATCCCAACATATTCAACGATATTTTTACTCTTTATGCTTTGAATGAAGGCCAGACGTATCGCTATTCGGTGAGTTCAGCGGGGGCCGGCGGTATGGTCCAGATGATACCTTCGACCTATCGGATGATCCGAAGCCGTTATCCCAACGCCGCGTTGATGCCGGATTTTGTTGAAGGGATGCGCAATCACGTCAACGCGACACAAGCGATGCTGCTCTATATGCAGATGACCTGGAACGACCTCATCTCGAATCCGACCGTTCTAAACTCCGTCCAAACCGGCATTGCAACGCAGGAACAGCTTATGGCCGCAGGTTATAATTCCAACCCGGCAAGACTTCCCGGCTACATAGACCGCGGCGGCCCGAACTGGGCAACGCTGATACCCTCAGAAACAAAGATCTATCTGCAGATATTCGACTCGCTGGAACGCTCGGTAACGATGGCTCCGCGAAAACACTAGTTTTCTGTCGTTACCCGCGTTCACTAAGGTTCTATTCATCAGGCAAGTCCGGTTCCGGAGGCGTAAATGAGCCGATGCGGGCGACCTCTGCCTGAATATCGCTGAATTTTTTATCAACCAAATTCTCACCGGCAAAGAACGCATCGTTTGTGACTTCAAAGACGGCAAACGGCGGCGGGATAAACTCGTCCATACGTTCCCGCGTTTCAAAATCGATCCTGGCAGTGTTCAATCCCCAAAGCGGACCAAGGTAAACGTCAAAAGCGAATGAGACTCGGTCGAACTCATGAAAATACCGGTTCTTGCGGATCTCTCTCCCCTCAAAATGCTCAAATACCGCGTATTCGGCGTCGTTGAGATGGATCTCAGCAAGCTTGCTAACCGCGGCCTCGCCTTCAATTGCGGGAAAACGCTGCTGCAAGATCCGTGTCCATGTTTTCGAATATGGATCGCGGATCGAACGCAGGCGTATTCGTGTATTTGCGATGTAATTGTCGAAAAGCTGTAAATGGCTGCTGGCACGTGTTAGCGGCTCGGGCAGACGTTCTATCAAAAATAGCCGGTGCAGTTCTGTTTGCGCAGTTTTGTTCATTTGTATAAATTTATTATACTCTTGAATTCTAATTTTATAGGAGTATAGTCACCTCTATGAGATCACAAGTAATCATCTGTTTTGGAGTCGCTTTGTTTGCTGTTTCAATGTCCGCCTGCGGCGGAGCGGCACCTGCGAATTCGGTCAAGAATAGTAATACAGCAACCGTAAAACCGAACACGAACAGCTCATTGGAAACAAAAAAGAATGAGCCCGAGACGGTAACAAATAACGCTCCGACGCTGACACCGGTTTTCAAAGCATTCTGCGATGCATGGACCAAAAATGATGAGGCTGCCCTACGAAAGATCTACGCGCAGGACACGATCAAGTTCTTTGAATCTCAAATGAAAGTGGACAAGGCAAAGAGCCTTGTGAAATATCTGGAGGCCACGGACAAGGTTTCCGGAACGCCGTGCGAGGTCACAAATGAAAAGATCGACGGCGACAAAGCTGTTGCTACGATCCATTCGGACAAATACCCCCGCGGCATTCCGGTCGTCTTCGTGAAAGAGAATGGCGAATGGAAGATGACAAACAAAAGCCCGGCTCTAGATATGAAACAACCGGCAGCGGTTGCAAATTCTGCTCAATAAGCCTTAGGCCGACGCGTCCTTGCTCTCGGCTGGTTTATACGGCGGCAGAATTACTCTGGCCGCCTTTTCTTTTTTCAAACCTAACGCCCAATCTGCCTGCATCAACGTGTGAATATCACGCGTTCCCTCGTAAATAACGGCGGCTTTGCAGTTACGCAAATAACGTTCGACCGGATAATCGTTTGTGTAGCCATTCGCTCCGTGGATCTCGATCGCCATAGACGCGGCAGTTTCACTGCGAACCGTCGCCTGCCATTTTGCGAGGCTGGCAGCTTTTGCAGAAGGCAGTCCCATATTTTTGAGATAGCCGCATTTTAGCCATAAGAGATGCGCCATTTCGTAGTCGGCTTCCATATTGGCGATCTTCTGCTTTACAAGCTGAAAGTTAGCGATAGGCTGGCCCTGCACCTCACGAGTATTTGCATACGCAACCGATGCGTCACGCGATGCTCGAATAACGCCCGTCGCTCCGGAAGCAACCGTGTAACGGCCATTTTCGAGCGAGAACATCGCGATCTTAAATCCCTCGCCTTCCTGTCCGAGCATATTTGCATGCGGCACACGAACATCCTGGAGCGAGAAGTAACCTGTGTTGCCCGCACGAATACCAAGCTTGCCGTGCAGCGTTCCGCTCGAAAATCCGGGCATTGAACGCTCAACTATAAAACAGCTTATGCCGGAATGGTCGCGAACCTTTTGCTTTTCCTGATCGGTCCAGCAGAAGAACAGAAAATGATCTGCGACATCTCCAAGCGAGATCCACATTTTCTCGCCATTCAATATCCAGTCGTCGCCGTCACGCTTTGCATACGAACGCATACCGACAACATCGGAGCCCGCATTCGGCTCAGTCAACCCAAAGGTCGCGAGCTTTTCGCCCTTGGCTTGCGGAACAAGATATCTCTGCTTCTGCTCTTCGGTGCCCCAACTAAAGACGCTCAAGCTGTTCAGTCCGACATGAACCGACATCGCAACCCGCAGGAACGTATCGCAGGCTTCGAGTTCTTCACACACAATGCCGAGCGAGATATAGTCAAACCCTGCTCCGCCATATTGCTCGGGAATACAAACACCCATTAGCCCAAGCTCGGCCATTTTGTCGAAAACAGCCCGGTCAAAATGAGCTTTTTCGTCCCATTCTTTTATATAAGGTGCCACTTCGCCGGCGACAAATTCACGGACGGTCTGCTGTAGTGCAACGTGTTCTTCGGTAAGTTCAAATTCGATCACGGTTTGTAATTTCCCTCTCTAAAAATTAGTTATGATAAGATTCCTTTCGTGACGGCAAGTGAGAATTTTAGCATTTTGCGGCTCTTAGCGCGAAAGAAGCCACCATTTTTGCCTTTTAGTTTCAATTTATCAGTTTGTCTGGGAAGTGATGATAGACATTTCAAAAGCCATTAAGATCATTGGCAACAAAACCGGCACTCTCAGCAGTGAACGTGTCGATCTTGCTGCCTCTGTCGGCCGTGTTTTGCGTGAAAATATTATTGCCGATACTGATCTGCCGCCGTTTGACAGATCACAAATGGATGGATTTGCCGTCATAGCCGCCGATACGCTGCCGAAGCCCGAACGAAGTAAGAACATCGTACTTAATATCGTCGGCGAATCTGCCGCAGGCCGCGGTTGGCACAAAACGATGAAGGCCGGCGAAGCCGTAAGGATAATGACCGGTGCGCCTGTTCCGAAAGGTGCCGATGCAATACAAAAGATCGAGCTCACAAGTGAAACAAAAAATGGCATTGTCACGATAATAGAAGCTACGGAAAAAGGCCGCTTTATCGTCCGCAAAGGCAGCGAGATCAAAAAAAGCCACACAATTTTCAAAGTGGGCGAGGTCATTACCCATAATATGATCGCAACGCTCGCCGCATTTGGCTGTGCAAAGGTTAAAGTCACCAAGCGACCAAAAGTTGCAATTCTCGGAACCGGCAGCGAGATAGTCGCAATAAATAAAAAGCCCAAACGCGACCAGATACGTAATTCAAATTCGGTGATGCTCGATGTTTTGTGTCGTGAGTTTGGAGCCGAAACCAAGATATTTCCAATTTCAAAAGATGAAAGAGCAGATCTCAGATCTCAGATCTCAGATGCAGTAAAGAACACTGAGATCCTCGTGATAACCGGCGGCGTTTCCGTCGGAAAATACGATCTCACAAAAGCCGTCCTGCTCGAACTCGGAGCCGAGATATTTTTTGACACAGTGCGTCTAAAGCCCGGCAAACCAATGGTTTTTGCGCGGGTTGGTAAGACGCTTGTCTTTGGCCTGCCCGGCAATCCTGTTTCGGCGGCAGTGACGTTTCATTTGTTTGTTCGCAAAGCTATCCTGGCGATGCAGTCGGCTTCGACAACCGGCCTCAGAAAAGGCTTTGCTGTCGTGGCCGCTGATGCAAAGGCGGCACGTGAACGTGACACATATCTACCTTCACAGTTGGAGACAAACAAGATGGGACAGCTTGTTGCTCATCCGCTAAAATGGCAAGGGTCATCGGATTTTATCGGGTATGCGCGAGCAGACTCGCTCGTCTTTGTCTCAAAAGGCAGCACAATAAAAAAAGGCGAAGTCGCCAACATCGTTTTTCTTTGATTTATGACTGAACCAAAAGCCCTGGCTCACGAAGCGATCTACGACACGGTCGAGAATATTCTACGCGACGTGACGCGTGGGCGGCTTTTGGATATTCCGGCAGGAGAAGGTGCTCTTGCATTGCGGCTTTCGCGGCTTGGCTTTGAAATTTCGTGCTGCGATCTGTATACCGAATTGTTTCGCCTCGATAACATCGACATTCGGCCGGGTAATTTGGATGCCAGGCTTCCCTATGACGACAGTTCGTTCGATCATGTTGTCTGCGTCGAAGGTTTGGAACATATCGAAAGCCCGGCAAACGCGATCAGAGAATTTGCGCGTATCTTGAGTTCTGGCGGAAAATTGATCGTCTCGGTGCCGAATATCATGAATATCGAAGAGCGTCTAAAATGGCTGCTGAATGGATACACGTCACACTTCAAACCGCTGTCGGCGGAAACGCTGGCCGAGATCCGACTCGATTTTGCAGGAATTGAGGAAGCAGCCCTCCATGTAAACCCGATCGGGTATTCAGAAGTGCGTTTTCTTTTGGAGAAGAATGGTTTTCGGCTTGAGGGGACTTACCTTGACAAGCCGAAAAGGAATTCGTGGACTTACTGGCCGGTCGTCGCAATAATTAGACTGCTCTCTCAGCTTTCGCCTAAGGAAAAGCGAAAGTCACGCTGGGCTGACGAGCTTAACTCTAATGAAGTTCTGCTGGGTGGAAATACTCTGATCTTCAGTGCAAAAAAATTATGAGTGAACTTTCGCATTTTGACGAAGCGGGAAAGATAAAGATGGTGGACGTTTCCGCAAAGGAGACATCAACAAGGCGAGCCGTAGCGTCGGGTAGAGTTTTGCTTTCACTCGAAACTCTAAAAACTCTCCAAACTCAAAAAAATCCAAAAGGCGATCCGCTTGAGATCGCACGTATTGCCGGCATTATGGCCGCGAAAAAGACATCGGAGTTGATCCCGCTTTGTCATCAGATCAATCTGTCGAAGGTGAACGTAACCGCCGAGTTTCGCGACTTTGGTATTTATCTCGAAGCCGAAGCCATAACCAACGCCCAAACCGGCGTCGAGATGGAGGCTTTGACAGCAGTTTCAGTCGCCGCGCTGACCATCTACGACATGTGTAAAGCGGTCGATCGTTCGATCGAG
>CAZGSC010000015.1:0-35065 GCA_964528325.1 uncultured Chloracidobacterium sp.
GCCCACATTGCTTTGTAATAAGCTCCGCGATAGTAATAACAGGTAAATCGAAATCCGCCAGGTGCCCAAAGTATTAATAATGCAGGTGAAAAAGGCAGCCATGATGGTATCCAGTCAGGCTTAGGGCCAAACCACGCATGCGGAGAATTTCCAAATATTTCAGGCGAATAAAATGGTGACAGGTAACCTGTTCCCGGCACAGAATAATGATCGCCCTGAAAAGCGGCCCACGTCGAATAGACGACAAACGCTCCGAGGCCAATAAAGGTGAGCAGCGGAGCAACCCACCAGTTGTCCTTTCGCATCGTTTGTCCAAACCCGCGTCGCTGAATAGAAACAAGATTTGAGGCCATAAATGGAATGTCGCTGCCCAAAAAAGGTAATTAATTTTTATGAAACAGATAAAGTTTTACGCGAAATCGATTTCCAAGTCAAAACCGTGAGGCCGGTGCTTCTTGTGGACAATTGCCGGCGCCCTTATAATTGCGTTGGCAACCGCCACAACTATGGACCAAATTATCAGGAGCCGACGAGTCCTAACCCCTATGATTATCGGCCCGGCGACGGTGCACATCGCTGAAGGAAAGATCGCGCGCATAGGCGAATGGGATGATATTCCTGTTGGAATTCCGCTCAACGATGCCGGTAATGCAGTTGTGATGCCCGGAAATGTCGATGCCCACGTTCACGTCAACGAACCCGGACGCACCGAGTGGGAAGGGTACGAGACAGCCACGCGAGCCGCTGCGGCCGGCGGCGTAACGACAATTGTCGATATGCCGCTCAACAGCATTCCGCCGACCACAACTTGTGCCGGCTTCGAGGAAAAGCTCGCGGCCGCCGAGGATAAGTGCACGGTCGACGTTGCATTTTGGGGCGGCGTTGTGCCTGGAAATGTTGATGAGCTTTCACCGCTGATCGACCGCGGCGTTCGTGGATTCAAGTGCTTCTTGATCCATTCCGGTGTCGACGAATTCCCGCACGTTGTCGAAAACGACTTACGTATTACTATGCCGGAACTAGCAAGGCTGAGGTCGGTTTTGCTCATCCATGCTGAGGTTGCGGGGCCGATAGATGCAGCTGCGGCTTCGATCACAGGTCTTGATCCTCGTCAATACAACACTTTTCTCCGTTCTCGTCCTCGTGAAGCTGAAAATGAAGCAATCGCATTGATGATCCGCCTCTGCCGCGAGACCGGATGCCAAATTCATATTGTCCATCATTCATCGTCCGACGCATTGCCGATGCTTCGCGAAGCTCGGGCCGAAGGATTGCCGATGACCGTCGAAACATGTCCGCACTACCTGACATTTTACGCCGAAGAGATCGGTGACGGTGCGACACATTACAAATGCTGCCCTCCCGTGCGAGAACGCGAAAATCGTGAGAAACTTTGGGAGGCCATCGCGGACGGCACGATCGATATGGTCGTCTCCGATCACAGTCCTTGCACACCGGCGCTCAAATTGCAGGACTCTGGTGATTTTATGGACGCCTGGGGCGGCATCGCGGCATTGCAGTTTGGCCTGCCCGTGATGTGGACAAACTTAAGGGCACGCGGTTTCGGCCTTGCCGAACTAACACGGTTGATGTCGCTGCAGCCAGCAAGGCTTGCCGGATTGGACGGCCGAAAAGCAAAACTCGCAGCAGGCTACGACGCTGACATTGTCATTTGGGATCCGGAAGCCGAGTTTAAGGTTATTCCTGATATCATCCAGCATAGACACAAACTGACGCCTTATACCGGAATGGACTTATTCGGTAAGATCGAGGCCTCATATATCGGCGGAAATAAGGTTTTAGAAGACGGCAAATTCATTGAGCGGAAATTTGGTAAACTTCTGATATAACAATATGAATTTTACGGAATTAATTGATCTCGCATCCGAAAAACTCGGCGGCGCTGTTTTATCCGCCAATGATGATTTTTTTGCGCAAAAGGAGAATTTGCTCAAACCGGCAGCAGCGATCTGGATCGAGGGCAAATACACCGACCTCGGCAAATGGATGGACGGTTGGGAAACGCGGCGCAGACGTTCGCCGCGGCTCGATGAGAAGTTCGACTGGTGCGTTATCCGTTTGGGTATGCCCGGTGAGATAAAAGGCGTTGTCGTTGACACGGCGTTTTTTCGCGGCAATTATCCATCGCATTGTTCGCTTGAGGCTTGCACAGTAGACGGTCAGCCTGATATTGAGCGATTACTCGGCTCGGAAACGCAGTGGAGCGAAATTCTGCCGCTCTCAGTTTTGCAAGGCGATTCGCAAAATAAGTTTGAAATTGCGAGCCCGGGCCGCGTCACGCATTTGCGGTTCAAGATCTATCCCGACGGTGGTGTTGCCCGATTGCGCGTTCACGGCAATGTAATTCCCGATTGGGAGGCACTTAGAAAACGAAATAGCGAGATCGACCTCGCTGCGGCCGAGAATGGGGGCGATGTTCCGCTTGCGAGCGATATGTTCTTTGGCCATCGCCACAATCTTATAATGCCCGGACTCGCACAGGACATGAGCGACGGTTGGGAATCTCAGCGTCGTCGCGGCCCCGGCCATGATTGGTGCATAGTAAAACTCGGCACCAATGGCACTATCACGCGTGTCGAAATAGACACTTCGCATTTTAAAGGAAATTATCCTGAAAGCGGTTCACTGGAGGGCGGAGTATCGACCAGTGATGATCTCGACAAGATCGAATGGCGCGAGCTGCTGCCAATGGCGAAATTGCAGGCACACACAAGACATACCTTTGCTGAGTTGGCCGATCTTGGCAATATCACACATGTGCGGTTCAATATTTTCCCGGACGGAGGCGTCAGCCGTTTGCGCTTATTCGGACGAATAGCAGAGTAATTTGCAAAACTTTACCATTTACAAGAATCTTGCATGGCTCAATGAATTGCCTGCTGATGAGGCCGAATCGGCCTTTCGTGATTGTTGCGGTTCAACTGAATGGGCGCGGCGAATGACAGCATCGCGGCCGTTCGAAATGCTCGAAAATCTGTTCAGAAGCGCTGAAGATATTTGGTTCTCGCTTTCGTCCGTCGACCATCTCGAGGCTTTTGCCTCTCACCCAAAGATTGGCTCGAAACATGCCGCACCGAAGCAGCAGGCAAAATCCGCCGAATGGTCATCCGGCGAGCAGTCGGGCATGAACTCAGCAACCAAAGACGTTCAAAATGAACTTGCCGAGGTCAACCGCTTGTATATGGAGAAGTTCGGGTTTATATTTATCGTTTGTGCAACGGGGAAATCTGCTGAAGAAATGCTCGCCATTTGTAAGGCACGGTTAGGTAATTCCGCCGCGACAGAGTTACAAATAGCCGCTGAAGAGCAGCTAAAGATCACTGAAATACGACTTAATAAGCTTTTCGAAAAATGAGCGCTATCACAACGCATATTCTTGACACGACAACAGGACATCCCGGCGCCGGGATCCCAGTGGTTTTGGAACGCAAAACCCATTCATCGGGCTGGCAGGCCATTACGGAGGGAATAACAGATATTGACGGCCGCGTGAACGACCTGCTGTCCCCGACGGATGCATTTCTGCCCGGCCATTACCGCCTGATCTTTGATACGGGCGCTTACTTTGCTATGCGGAACATTGAATGTTTTTTTCCGCTTATCACTATCGGATTTGTGGTTAAAGATCCCATTCAGCACTATCATGTTCCTCTCCTGTTGAGTCCATTCGGTTATTCGACCTATCGGGGAAGCTAGTTTTATGTCCGTTAAGATCCTCCATAACAATTACGGCAAATCTCGAGTGCGTCTCGTTAAGGTCGCACGTTCCACTGACCGCCACGAACTGCAAAATCTCACTGTTAACATAGCTCTTGAAGGTGATTTCGACGCTATTCACACGGCCGGTGACAACAGCTTGTGCCTGCCGACCGACACGATGAAAAACACCGTCTATGCTCTCGCGGGGCAAGTACAGGAGATCGAAGCCCCCGAAGCGTTTGGCCAGCGGCTCACATCTCATTTTCTGGCGAATAATTCGCAGGTTTCGTGTGTCACTATTGATATTTCCGAACACGGCTGGAAACGGATGAAATTCAATGGCGTCGAACATGACCATTCATTTGTAAAAGGCAGCGGTGAACGACACACCGTGAAGATAACTGCCTCGCGTGACGTCGTAACGATCGAATCGGGTGTCGAAGACCTGATCGTTCTGAAAACAACCCGCTCAGGTTTTGTCGGTTTTCTTAAGGATGACTTTACAACCCTGCCCGAAACGACCGATCGGATCTTTTCGACAGCCATCAAAGCAACATGGAGATATGCCAGGCCGGATGTCGCCACAGAGACAGCATTTCAGGCCATTAGACAAACCATACTGCAAGTCTTCGCAGATCATGACAGTTTGTCCGTCCAACATACACTCTACGCAATAGGTGAGGCGATCTTGGACAAGTTCCATGAAGTGAAAGAGATCGCGTTTTCGCTGCCGAACATTCATTGCCTGCCGATCGACATGACAAAATTTGGTCAAGTGAACGACAATCGGATCTTTGTCCCGACAGACGAACCTCACGGCCTGATCGAGGCACGACTCACGAGATAATCTGCAAAAATGAACACTTCCCTTTCTAACGAATCATTCGATAAGTTTACAGAACGGCTTCGCACGGCGATGGGTGGCTTTGTTAAACGCTATCCCGGCGAATCCGGACGTCGTCAACCTGTTCATACAGTTTACGGCGGTGCCCATCTTTTCAAGTCGGATACGACGGTCAAACTCGGACAGCTGGCTGTTCGCTCATTTGAAGCTTTTGCACCCGACGCAGTGACTTTTGCGCAGGCACTTGATCTGCCTCCGAATTTGGCAGACACGATCTTTTCTCGCGTAGGTGAAAAACTCGCCCGCGAAGCTGTTGAGGATTTTCGCATTGATTTTGAAGACGGTTACGGAACACGTTCGGATGCTGAAGAAGACGGCCACACTATCGCAGCAGCTAAGGAAGTTGCCCGCGGTATGGCTGAAGGCACGTTGTCGCCATTTATCGGTATCCGCATAAAAACATTTTCAGAAGAGTTAATGAGGCGTAGCATTCGCACGCTAGATCTCTTTCTGACGACGCTTGTCGCGGCTTCGGGTGACAAATTACCAAATAATTTTGTCGTCACATTGCCAAAGATAATCGCACCCGACCAGGTCAGCGTACTCGCAGATATCTTCGACGAGATCGAACCGAAACTCGGCCTCGCCGCCGGTGCATTAAAGATGGAAATGATGATCGAGACAACGCAGTCGATCATCTCGTCGAACGGCGAAATTGGTATGCCCAAAATGCTAGAAGCCGCTCGCGGACGCTGCACGGCCGCTCATTTCGGTGTATATGATTACACGGCAAGCTGCTCGATAACGGCAGCATATCAGGATATGCTGCATCCGGCGTGTGACTTTGCGCGAAGTATGATGCAGGTCGCGTTTGGCGGAACCGGCGTTTGGCTTTCGGACGGAGCAACGAACATTATGCCGGTCGCGCCGCATCGCGGTGAAAATCTCACTGACAAACAGATCGCCGAAAACCAAAGCGTTGTTCACCGTGCATGGAAACTGCATTACGATCATTGCCGGCATTCGCTTGCTAATGCATTTTATCAGGGCTGGGATCTTCATCCCGGACAACTACCGACACGATACGCTGCCGTCTTTACCTTCTTTCTCGAAGGCCTCGATGCAGCCTCTGAACGACTTCGCAACTTCGTCGAAAAAGCGGCTCAAGCGACATTGGTTGGTGATGTATTTGACGACGCTGCCACGGGCCAGGGCCTGTTGAATTATTTCCTGCGAGCGATCAACTGCGGAGCTGTTACAGAGCAAGAAGCACTTGATCTAACAAGCATCACACTGGATGAACTCCGATCCGGTTCGTTCGTAAAAATTCTAAAGAATCGACAGGCCTAAAGATCAAAAGAACTGTTAAATACAGTTACTTTCTGCGGTTGATTACCCCTTTTTGTTTTGCTAGTTATTTTCAGTGATATAATTAAAAAAAGAGGTGATTCGCTATGGCTACGATCGAGCTGGACATTATCAAACAACGAAGCGACAAACTCACGCCGGAAGAAAAACTTGACCTGATCGACTTTCTCAACGCCAGTCTCTCCACAGAACACATTAGGCCTAACTCCAACCCTATTGACAAAAATGCAGACGACAGCGTCGAAAACGCGCCGGAGGATCTCAAGATCGCCTAATTCCATCACTCCTTATCATTAGCAATCAACAAATTTTCGTCAGTGACAAATGTTAAGCGTTCCGGATACCGGGAGTAAATGATCAAACTCGATAAGAAGATCGTGACTGATTTTGAAGCCTCGACTTCACGCGAGTGGATCGAAGCGAACGGGATCGGTGGTTATGCGTCGGGGACGGTGTCGGGGGCACACACGCGGCGGTATCATGGCCTGCTCGTTGCGGCTACTAAACCTCCGCTTGGCCGGATGGTTCTGCTGTCTAAGTTTGAAGAAACGCTCGTCATTGACGGTAAACGATTTGATCTCTCAACAAATCAATATCCCGGAACCGTTCATCCTCAAGGCTATCTTCTGCTTACCAGCTTTCGTCTAGACCCTTTTCCGATTTGGACTTTTCAGGTCGATGGCATTGAGATCGAGAAAAAAGTATTCATGTCGCACGGCGATAACTCGACCGTTGCCTCTTGGAAAGTCAAAAAACGAAAACGGTCCGACAAACGCCGGGTCGCACTCGAGCTGCACCCGTTAGTTGCATTTCGCGATCATCACCATCTGCGGCGCGAGGGTGAAGCTTTCAGTCTAGAGACCGACAATGGCGATGGTTATGTCTCTTTTAAACCTGTGACTGACGAGCTGACACTCTATCTAACGCATAATGCGGTCTCGGTTGTGCGTTCCGGCTATTGGTTCCGCAATTTTGAGTATGCTATCGAGCAGGAACGTGGATTCGACTTTACCGAAGACATGTTTCAGCCATGTGTATTTTCATTCGACCTTAACAGGCAGGCCACTGTAATTGTCTCAACAGAATTACAAGAGATCACTCACGCAGAAATACTTGAAGCGAAAGAGATCGAACGCCGGGCCGCATTAATTCAAAGATCGGGCGTCAGCGACGGCTTTTCCAAACAGCTTGTTCTAGCTGCCGATCAGTTCATCGTCCAACGCAGTGAAGGGCATACGATCATCGCCGGTTATCATTGGTTTTCCGATTGGGGACGCGACACGATGATCGCCTTGGCTGGGCTGACGCTCTCGACAGGCAGGCCTGAGATCGCAAAGAGCATCCTCGCTGAGTTCGCCAACCATATTTCTGAGGGAATGATCCCAAACCGTTTTCCCGATGAAGGCGAAACGCCCGAGTACAATACTGTCGATGCGACCTTATGGTTTTTTGAAGCGATCAGGGCATACACAGAGAAAACAGGAGACTATAAGTTTGTTAATGACCTGCTTTACGCGAAACTGATCGACATTATCGATTGGCATATGCGGGGCACGCGCTACAACATACGTGTCGATACAGATGGCTTGCTGCACGCGGGCAAGACTGGTGTCCAATTAACCTGGATGGACGCAAAGATCGGTGAATGGGTTGTCACACCACGAACAGGAAAGCCTGTCGAGATACAAGCCCTTTGGTTTAACGCCTTGTGCATTGTTGCTGACCTTGCAAAACAATTCGGAGATAAAAATGAAAAACGCTATCGTGAAATGGCCTTAGCGGCGAAGGCAAGTTTTAATGGCCAATTTTGGAACAAGGAAGAAAGCTGTTTATACGATTTTGTCGACAACTCCACAAAGAACGCATCCGTCAGGCCAAATCAGATCTTTACTGTTAGCTTACGGCACACTATGCTCGATGAGGAACGGTCGCGGGCGGTTGTTAGGAAAGTCCGATCAGAACTACTTACCGAAGTTGGCCTGCGCTCACTCAGCCCACGTGACCCACGATACGTTCCGGTATATGAAGGCTCGCCTGAGAAGCGCGACGCAGCTTATCATCAGGGAACGGTTTGGGCATGGCTCATCGGCCCGTTTATCGAAGCATATCGAAAAACACATTCACAAGATGCTGCATCATCACGACAGATCACACGGTTGATCTCAGGCTTCAAACACCATCTTTCAACCGCAATGCTCGGTCAGATCTCAGAGATCTTTGACGCCGAGCCGCCGCATTGCCCACGCGGCGCAGCCGCGCAAGCCTGGAGCGTCGCCGAACTCCTGCGTGCGGTAAATAAGTAATTACTTGGCGGCTTTTTTTGTCAAAATTTGAGTGTTCATAATATGAATTTTTCAAGAGGGTCAGGCATTCTTCTTCATCCGACATCGCTGCCGGGCGACTTCGGCATAGGCGATCTCGGGAACGAGGCATTTCGTTTCGTTGATTTTCTTGACCTGTCCAGTCAAAAATACTGGCAGATACTACCGCTTGGGCCGACGGGTTTTGGTGATTCGCCATACCAATGTTTTTCGGCCTTTGCGGGAAACACGCTGTTGATCTCACCGGAAAAATTGGCCGAGGACGACCTTATCACTGCGGACGACCTTGTCGAGAGACCTGACTTTCCTGCTGACAAAGTAGACTTTGACGGCGTCTATAAATGGAAGAATCCGTTACTTAATAGTGCTTACGAGGGACTTAATCACGCCACGAACGTCGATCTCCGTGGCAAATTCGAGACGTTTTGCCAGGAAAACGAATGGTGGTTAGACGATTATTCTCTTTACCGTTCCATAAAGAGAGAACAGGAACAAAGGCCATGGTTTGAATGGCCGGACGCTTTGAAATTGCGGGAGGAACAAGCTCTTCGCATTGCGTCGGAACAACTTTACGAAGAGGTTCGGGCCGAGAAATTTTTTCAGTTTCTTTTTTTCAGGCAATGGTCTGCGGTCAAGGAATACGCAAATGGGAAAGGCGTAAAGATCATCGGCGACATACCGATCTTTGTAGCTCTCGATTCGTCCGATGTATGGTGCAATCAGGATAAATTCAAGCTCAACGCTGATGGCACAGCAAAGGTTGTGGCGGGCGTTCCGCCGGATTATTATTCCAAGACAGGACAGCTTTGGGGCAATCCGATCTACGATTGGGATGAAATGCGGCGGGACGGATTTCGCTGGTGGATAGCACGAATGCATTCGACCCTGCAAATTGTGGATGTGGTACGGGTCGACCATTTTCGCGGGTTTGCCGCTTCATGGGAAGTTCCGGGTAAGGACAAAACGGCCGAAAATGGCAGGTGGGTTGATGTGCCGGGAAAAGAGCTATTCACGGAGTTGAAACGATCACTTTTTGATCTGCCAGTTATTGCGGAGGATCTAGGAGTCGTCACGCCTGATGTCGAGGAACTTCGTGATTCATTCGATTTTCCCGGCATGCGAATTCTCCAGTTTGCGTTTGGCGGCGATGCCAATCATCTTGACCTTCCACACAACTACATTAAGAATTGTGCTGCATATACAGGCACTCACGACAATGACACGGCGGTTGGATGGTTTCATTCGCAGGCTGGAGCCGGGTCGACTCGGGATAAAAAAGAGATCCGCCGCGAACACGATTATTGCCTGAAATATCTTAATTCAAACGGCACGGAGATCCATTGGGATTTCATTCGTTCCGTTTGGGCATCGGTCGCCGACACGGCGATCGCACCGCTTCCCGATCTGCTAGGATTAGGAACCGAAGGAAGAATGAACCTTCCCGCATCGACTTCGGGCAACTGGCATTGGCGAATGACAAAAGACTCGATCACCGACGAAATAACATCGCGATTAAAGGAACTAACTGAGACGTATGGCAGAAGTGGAAAATAGATTAAACGATGCCGTCCGGACAATTTAATTCGAAGGGGAACGCAAAGATCACCCTTTTAGACAAAATCCTTACGTACCGCAATTACTTTATTGATTGGGGATAAGATGGAGCCGCCCATCGGAGTCGAACCGACGACCTTTCGATTACGAATCGAACGCTCTACCAACTGAGCTAGGGCGGCTTATTAAGGCGATATCTTGGCTGGTGCCGAGGATGGCGGAATTGCTCCGGTGTTCGTTACTTCCCGACAAGCCGAAATTCAGAATATACGTTCCCGGTTCGCCTTATGTCAAGTCAAAAGAGGCTGACTTTTGGGAAGGAAACAGAAGGGCTGTACTTCGAGACGAAAACGAGATCAAAAGCCGTGATCTTACACTTAGATTTGGATTATTGTGACCTCGGTAGTAACATTTGCTGTGAATGACAAAACAGACGTTGCGGTTCAGTTGCAAATGAATACGGATTTTGTTGAGCGTTTAAATATTGCTTTTAGCGGTGCATCAATGGCTGACGTTTCACGGCGGCTGAAGATTCCTCATGCAACTGTCAGAAACTATTACCAAGGCCGTTTGCCAGCTCCCGAAGTGCTGATAAAGATAGCAAATGAAACGGGCGTATCCTTGAATTGGCTTTTGATCGGAACCGGCGAAAAGTATTGCGGCCAGCTCGCCCCGATCGGATTAGGCCTTTTTTTCGAGGAAAAGATCGGTGAAATGATCGATCAAAAGCTGGAGAACCTTTCAAAACGAGAATTACACAGCGGCCCTTCTGATGTATTCGACGTTGAGTCGGCCGTATTAAAACATGACGATCCGCAAGCGGTAATGAAAGAGTGGTTTAGCTTTGAGAATCGCGAATACCCTCAAGATTATGGGGTTGTGTTTTTCCGAGGCTGGGAGACCTTCTCTCTTTCGGATAAGATCGAAGCCATAGCAGATGCGAAGAAGGTGCTCGACCGCTCGCTCCTTTCAGTGAATAAATAGATCTATCTGTTCGGACTCCACCTCAGAATTCGGATAGATCAAATCAGTACCTGCGGCAAGATGCTCATATTTTCCACCGAACTTCACAAACGTCAATTTTCCATTATTTAATATGGAAAAAACTATTAATTACATTAGAAATATGCTGAGAGTAAGGTGTATGCTATTAGGTTAGACATTTTGGTTACGGTGTCCCGTTTCAGGTGTCCCGAGGGATGCCTGCCGCACACGATAAACACGATCTCTAGACCAGTCTCTTAATTAACGGAAGTTGTTCAAAACATGGCATTTAAGTCTCTATTCAGTTTATTTTCAAGCGATTTGGCGATCGATCTCGGAACTGCCAATACGCTCGTGTACGCAAAGGGGCGCGGCATCGTAGTTTCAGAACCATCGATAGTCGCAATTAACAAAGTCACTAATCAAGTTGAGGCCGTCGGCCGTGACGCCAAAGAGATGCTTGGCCGTACGCCTGGCAATATTGTCGCCATCCGTCCGATGAAGGACGGCGTTATCGCGAATTTTGAAGTCACGGAAAAGATGCTCCAGCATTTTATTCGTAAGGCTCATAATGGAAAATCATGGGTTCGCCCGCGCGTCGTCATCGGCATCCCGTCGGAGATCACCCAAGTAGAACGCCGCGCCGTAGAGGATTCGGCGTATCGGGCAAAGGCATCTGAGGTCTATCTTGTCGAAGAAGCGATGGCCGCTGCGATCGGTGCCGGGTTGCCCATCACGGAACCGCACGGCAACATGGTAGTCGACATCGGCGGCGGCACCACTGACATCGCCGTCATTTCCCTTTCGGGTATCGTTTATTCGCGCGCCGTTCGCGTGGCCGGCAACGAAATGGACGAAGCCATCACGCAATACATCAAGCGCAAGTACAACCTGCTTATCGGCGAACGCACATCAGAAGCAATCAAGATCGCTCTCGGCAGCGCTTTTCCGCTTGAAGAGCCTCTCTCAATGGACGTAAGAGGCCGTAATCTTATAGAAGGAATTCCGAAGACGATCACGATGACAGATGAAGAGATCCGTGAGGCTCTCTCTGACTCGGTTTCCACCATAATAAATGCCGTACGTGTCGCCCTCGAACGCACACCGCCAGAGTTGTCTGCCGATATCGTGGAACGCGGAATCGTTCTCACTGGCGGCGGAGCTCTTCTCAAAAATCTCGACAAGCGATTGATGATCGAGACCGGCCTGCCGGTTGTTATCGCGGACGACCCTCTCTCTTCGGTCGTGCTTGGTACGGGTAAAATGCTCTCAGATTTCGAACTTCTCAAACGAGTTAAGTGGGATAATTCTCTAATGACAGGAAGCTAAGACAGTCGGCGGTGGACAGTAGACAGTGAGCATTAACAGTGCTTGCCGCCAACTGCCAACTGCCAACTGCTAACTGACGATGGTAGAACGCAGTCAAAAAGATGTTTGGCGGTTGACGCCGTGGCTGATGATCGTCCTTTTATTAGTTAATTTCGTCCTGATGGCGTTTGATGCCCGTGAGATCACTTCCGGACAGCGAGTGGTCCGTATGTGGACGCAAACAGCGGCGGATTTTGTTCAATCACCGGTCACAACCGTTACCTCTTTGATCTCAAACTATTTCACGTCGATCTCAAACCTACGCAGAGCAAAGAGCGAAAACGACATTCTCACGCAGCGCGTTCAGGAGTTAGAGGTTGAGCTGAAACAGAAAGAAGAACTCGCCGCTGAAAACTCCCGACTGAAAGGAATTCTCCAGTTAAAAGAGCAGACTAAATACAAAGTATTGACTGCAAGGATAATCGGCCGTGACCCGTCCGTCTGGTTTGATTCTTCGATCGTCAACCGCGGCAGTCTGGACGGTGTCGCTGTCAATATGCCAGTCGTGACCGACGGCGGTCTGGTCGGACGCGTTACCGCTGTGAGCCCACTGACCTCGCAGGTCGACTTGATCACACGCGACAAGTCTGGGTTGGGCGCGGTTATTGGCCAGATAGGCGAATCAAATGCTCTCGGCGTCGTTAACGGAACGAGCAAAAAGGACTTGCTTGAAATGAAATATGTTCCTGGAAACATTGATGTTCAGTCGGGTCAGGCGGTGTTTACTACAGGACAGGATGGTATCTTTCCACCCGGTTTGAAAGTTGGCGATATCGTGAGCGTCGTTCAGGGGTCTGCAACAACTCCGCATCAAATATTGATCCGGCCAGCCGCGAAACTCAGTTCCATGCAGGAAGTTGGCATTCTACTTTACGAGCCGCCCGCTCGTACGGAATTTGAACAAAAATTGCCCAATGCGGTGAAAACAAAATAAGTTTCTATTCCAAGAGTTTGGAAGCGTATTTATGGAAGGCGTAAAGCTAACAATTTCCTTTATCATAGCGATCCTGTTGCAGGTGACGTTGCGCAATGTGTGGGAACCGCTCGCCTTCATTGATTTTCCACTGATAATTGTCGTTTACGCCGCGTTGCAGAGAAATTCGATCAAGGCGATCCTTTTCGGTACGATCGCCGGTATCGTAACTGACGCATTGAGCGGAGGACTTCTGGGTGCAAACGGCTTTGCAAAAACTCTGGTTGCGTATATTGTTTCGGAGATCGCCCGACGGGTCTATATGGACAACTTAATTCTGAGGATTCCCGTCTTAGCTGGCGCGTGTTTGTTAAATTATCTCGTTTACTACGGGCTGCATCGTCTGCTTGGGCAGACGCCTTCGGGAGACGTGGTGATAAGCGGAGCCTATTTGCTTATTGGAACAACGACAATCGGAACTCTGGTTTATTTGTTCATGCAAAATTTTGCGATCGACAAAGTCAGGCCTAAAAAACGCGACATGTTCACACCACGACGACAGACGCGGCGGCGAAATCCGATCCGTTTGAATAAGTAGCAGGACGATTCTATTAATTATTAACGCGATGAAGATCGGCGATCATATACAAAATTTAGGATTGCGGGTGAGCTCGATCCAGGTGGTCGCTTTTATTCTATTGGCGCTACTTGGTGCGAGACTCTATTACCTACAAATAGTCAGAGGAGATTATTTCAGCGAAAGGGCAGAAAGCCAGCGAGTTCGTCTAATTCCTATCCCGGCTCCGCGAGGAGCTGTGTTCGACCGCAACGGTAAGCTGTTGGTCGATTCCCGACCAACCTATAACGTCGTTCTTTCGAACGAACCGCTCAAGTCCATTAACGTTAATGATCGCGTAGACGATTATTCCCATGGCCTGAATCTTGACCGCCAATTCGTTGTTGAGCGTTTAAATCTGATAAAAAAACAGAATGACTTCGAAACGATGGTGCTCAAGGAAAATGTCGCGATGCAGGATATTGCATGGGTCGAATCGCATTCACTTGAATTTCCCGAACTCCGCGTCGAACTGCAGCCGCAGCGATTTTACCCTTTGGGTACGACGCTCGCCCATGTGCTTGGTTATGTCGGCGAGATCAGCCCGAAGCAGCTTGAAGAGGAAGAATTTAAATCAAAAGGATTTCGTCCCGGCGACATTATCGGCAAAGGCGGGCTCGAACAGTATTACGATGAATTCCTTCGTGGAAAACCGGGCTACCGAAAAGTGTTGGTTGATAGCCGTGGGCGCGTTCAGACAGAACTCGAGGTTGTCGCTCCGCAATCGGGACAGGACCTCGTAACAACGATCGACCTTGATCTACAACTCGAAGCCGAGCACCAGCTCGCAACCTCAGTAACCAAACGCGGAACCATTATCGCAATGGATCCGAACAACGGCGAGATGCTCGCGATGGCTTCTGCTCCGTCGTTCGATCCGAACATTTTCGTACGCGGCAGTTCATCCCCCGATGGGCGAAGGCAGATCGCAGCCTACTGGCAGGACGAGAAACGGCCGCTTTACAATCGTGCGATACAGGGACGTTATCCGGCTGGCTCGACATGGAAGATCCCGGAATCAGTCGGGGCTCTCCAACAGGGTGCCATAACGGTAGCTCATTCAAATATTGCATGTGGCGGAGGCATAAAGGTAGGCAGCAAATTTACGAGATGCATGGGCAACCACGGCTCGCCACCGTTGCCCTATGCGATCACTAAATCGTGTGACGGCTATTATTACCGGCTAGGCCTTAAAATGGGTATTGAAGGCATCATTAAAATGATCGAAACGTTCGGCTACGATCGTCGGTCGGGCATCGACCTTCCGAACGAAAAAGTGCCGCAAACGCCAAAGTCTTGGATGCCGTACATTCTCAAACACGAAGGCAAATGGAGTGATATTCGCACAGTGTATGCCTCGATCGGTCAGGATACAGTCGTTGTAACACCTATCTCGATGCTGCGCGCAGTTTCAAGCGTCGGAATGCGAGGGAAAGAGTTTATTCCACATTTTTTAAGACAATTTAAGCCGGTCGGCGCAGTTGGAAAAGAAGGCGATATTAATTACATTCCGGCTCGAGCAGGATTTGCCTACCAGCATCCCGAACCAAAGATCATCGAACTCGCTACGGACCAATGGGACATGGTAATCAAGGGAATGTGGGGCGTCGTAAACGGCGGCGGCACGGCCGGCTCGATCAGAATGCCGAATTTTGAGATCGCCGGAAAAACCGGAACCGCGCAGGTAGCCGAGGTCGGCAAAGATGTCGGCGCAAACAAAGACCACTCGTGGTTTGTGAGCTTTGCTCCGGCTTATAAGCCCGAAATCTCGGTCATCGCTCTGATTGAAAACTCAGGATTTGGTGCTGCAAACGCCGGCCCGGCGGCACGAGGCGTCTATCAGGCTTATCTGTTGAAGCACCCTCGCGAATCTGAGGAGCGTGCGGCTAACTAAAAATGGTTGCGATCATCGAAAAACGTGATCTTCGGGATTTTGATTGGCCTACCGCTTTGTTGGCTCTGACGATCGCGGCTTTTGGCGTCTGGCAGATCCACAATGCATTGCCAACCGAGAGTTATTGGTCAAAGCAGATCCTTGGAATTGGGATCGCCCTCATCGCATTTCTTGTGGTTGCGTTCAATGACTATAGGCGAATAATCGATGCCGCACCAGTATTTTATGTTGCAGGTCTCGTAATGCTGTTTCTTGTCCTAACGCCTCTGGGGGTTCAGGTCAACGGTCAGAAAGCATGGCTCAAACTGCCGTTGATCGGACAGTTTCAGCCGTCCGAATTCGTAAAGATCCCAACGGTTTTGATGCTCGCCAAGTATTTTGGAGCGAGAAAAGCCCGGTCGTTAAGTCTTCGCGAAATGTTGATCGGCGGAGCTATTTTTGCAGGCCCGGTTAGTCTGATCGTACTAGAACCTGATGCCGGTCAGGCGATCACGTATTTTCCGATCCTGGCTGCTATGTTCTTTCTTTCCGGACTAAAGGTTCGTTACGTCATTCTTGCGGTTGTCGGAGCCGCTATATTTATTCCGACGGCTTGGCATTTTGGTGTGAAAAGCGGCGCGATAAAACGTTATCAGCAGGAGCGGATCTTAGCGATCACAGATCCTGACAGCGTCGATCCGCGTGGATATGGCTATCACACTATCCAATCCACCATCACGGTAGGCAAAGGCGGCCTTACGGGAATAAAAGGCGAAACCGAAACATCGCAGAGCGTGTTAAAGTTCCTGCCGGAACCGCATACGGATTTTATTTTTGCGGTAACTGCTGAGAACACAGGCTTTATCGGCTGCATCTCACTTCTTCTTGCTTACGCACTGCTTCTGTCGCGTATGATCGCCGGAGCTCGTGAGGCTTCCGACCGCGCTGGAATGCTTGTTATAATGGCCATCGTATGTGGAATGGTCTTTCAGATATTTATGAATATCGGAATGGCATTAGGCGTTTTGCCTGTGATAGGTGTTCCGCTGCCCTTAATGAGCGCCGGGCTCTCCGCCATTCTTTCGACGTTTGTTGCGATCGGATTCGTCATAAGTGTGAAGCTGCGTCGTTTTGTCAACTAGGAGGTATTTTGATAAGTGGCAATTGATGTAAAAAAATTCAAAACGGCAGAGGCCGTTTCGAACGGAACGAAAAAGGACGGCATGTCGACTCTGACGTTGTTGGCGACGGCTCTTCTCCTTGCGCTGTCAGCAGGTGCCCTGACCGGTGTTTTGGCTTCTTACTATTTAAATAATTCGCGCTACAGTGTCGAAGTCTCAGCTCTTGCCACCTATCGCCCCCCACAGGTTACGACCATTTACGCAGATGATGGCGAAACCGTGCTGGCGGAATTTGCCATTGAGAAGCGGATACCCGTTAAGATACAGGAAGTTCCCGATCGTGTTACCGATGCCTTGCTGGCGATCGAAGATTACCGTTTCCGTGATCATATCGGTATTGATCCGTATCGTATCGCCGGTGCGATCCTTAAAAATGTAACAACCGGTGACCGGCAAGGCGCCTCCACCATTACACAGCAACTCGCAAAAAATCTTTTTCTCTATAAAGACCAAACATATACCCGCAAGGTCAACGAATGGGCCGTCGCACTACAGATCGAACGGCTGTATACAAAGGATCAGATCCTTGAGATGTATATGAACTACGTCTTTTTGGGTGCCGGTTCTTATGGATTTGAAGCAGGATCGAGGACGTATTTTGGAAAGTCCCTAAAGGATCTTACTCTCGAAGAAGCAGCTCTGCTCGCCGCTATTCCAAAATCACCTGAATACTCACCGACGCGAAACCGCGCAATGGCTCTCGAGCGAAGAAACGTTGTGCTCGACCAGATGGGCAAGTTCTTTCCTGAAAAATATTCGCAGGCCGAGATCGCCACGGCAAAGGCTATCGACATCAAACTGGCCGACACAGCGTATTACCAGTCGCAGCCTAAATCGACTGCGTGGGATTATCCTGTCGAAGAGATAAGAAAGTATTTGGAGGAAAAATATACGACACGCGTCGCACAGGGCGGCTTGAAAGTTTATACGAGTATTAATGTCGAGGCTCAAAAGATCGGCACACGTGTGATCCGCGAACGCCTGCGCTCGTTTGATAAAGGACGAAAATGGCGGTCGGATTATCAGAATATTCTTGTTGACGATAACGATCAACCATTGACCGACGAACAAGAAATTAAAAAGACTCTGGAGTCATTCAAGCATGCTGACTGGTATGGTGACGACTATCACGAGGGGGAATATATAAAGGGACTCGTCGTCAGGGTCAATGCGGGATCGGATGAGGTCGGCGTCAGATTCGGAAGATTCAAGGCGGTCGTTCGCGCAGGAAATATGGGCAGAAGCGGAAAGCGGCCAAAGGATGAGCTTAAACCTGGTTATTTAGCCGAATTCCTCGTAAAAGCGGTCGACGCTGAACACCAAACGCTCGAAGTGGAGCTTTCCCAGGTGCCGGATATACAAGCATCTCTCGTTACGATAGATGCCCATACTGGTGAGATCGTGTGCATGGTGGGCGGTTATGATTTTCACACGAACAAATTTAATAATGCGACACAGGGACTGCGTCAGACAGGTTCAGCATATAAGCCGTTCATATATACTGCAGCGGTTGAATCCGGTATGACACCCGAATCCGTCGTCAGCGGTGCGCCGATAAAACGCGGCGGCTGGCAGCCGCATAACTATGACGGAAGCCTGGGCGAGGCAAATCTGCCGATGAAGGTCGCACTTGCAAAATCTTACAATATCGCTGCGGTTCACCTGCTCGAACAGGTTGGAATTCAGGCTGGGGCTCAAATGGTAAGGCGGTTCGGAATAACGAATCCAATGGCGCCAAGCCTGCCTTCGGCCCTTGGAGCGAGTGAGGCATCGCTGCTTGAAATGACCGCGGCTTACTCATCATTCCCAAACAAGGGGGTCAGAATGGCCCCTCACATGATCCGCAAAGTCTATAACAGAGACGGTAGCTTGCTGGAAGAATTCGACGGCGCCAGCTCTAAGGTGACAAGCGAATATGTTGCCCTGACAATGGTCGAACTAATGCGTGCGGTCTGCAGCGGCGGTGGAACTGCCGCAGCGGCTAGCGCCGGCGGCAACCCTATTGGCGGAAAAACCGGAACTGTTAACGACCACACGGACGTATGGTTCATTGGTTACACACCTACATACACGACGGGTGTATGGATGGGTAATCCGCTTCGCAAGGAAAATCTTGGCAACAACATGACCGGCGGCCACGGAGCTCTGCCGTTCTGGAACGCCTTCATGATCCCTTTTATGAAAGGCAAACCTATCGAGAAATTCCCTGCCGCACCGCCAATGCCTGCGGATATTAAACGCGAGGCGGAATTACGTAAACGCGAGGAGCTTGAGACCCTTCAAGAAGCCGATGCCAATGCACCCAAAACCGGTATCGTCGTTACCCCTGGCGCCAAGATCGACCCAGATGCCCCATTGCCGGGCGATTCCACCGACGCGGACAAGCCTGTGACAACAAAGCCTGTCGAACCAGCACCTGACAAGCCGCCGGTCGTTAAAGCACCTGTCATTCAAAATACTCCTAAGAGTGAAGCACAACCAGAAAAACCTGATGGGTCAAAACGGAAGGGCAAGAAAGGTGACGGATAGGTTCGGGATCAAGCGCGGAGACAAGTGACCTTTTCACTTTCTCCGCGTCTGACTATTTAGAGAACTCACCCAAATAGAACGGCAGCATCCTGCGCCACCACACCCAATCGTGATTGACGTCGTTACCCCAAATATCAAGGCGGTGAGGAATGCCTTTCGAATGAAGTAGTCCTGAGAATTCGCGGCTGCGGTCCGGAGCTTCGAAGGATCCCTGTCCGGTTACAATGACGATCGAATCTGCTTGCCGGAGGCGCGGCAGGTGATAGTCGTCATTGAGATTCTTGAGATACATCATCGGGTTATTGAAATAAACATTGTCGTCGTAGTAGCTTTCAAGATAATTATAGATATCGTAGCTTCCGCTCATCGCGATCGTACCGCGAAAATTGTCACTATGCTTGAAGTAAGTATTAGCCGCCAATAATGCTCCCAGAGATGCTCCGGTCGTTAGCGGCTTTGCGTCCTCTCCGCACTCATTACGAATAAGCGGTAATACCTCGTCCAGAACGTAATTGTCGTACCGTGTCAGCATCTCAACTTTCCAGCCGGGATGAGACTCTTTGTTCAAAAGGCTATATTTATTAACCGAGTTGATGGAGTAGGCACGGATCAGTCCTGCCTCGATAAAATCCTTTATCGCATCGACCAGATAAAACCGCTCGTACTCCAAATAATCGGCCGCAGCCGTAGGAAACATCAAAAGCGGATGCCCAGCGTGTCCATAGGCCACAAGCGGCATTTCCATTCCTAAATTGTGGCTGAACCACGATGTCGTATTACGTATCATCAAAAATATTCACTCCAAAAAATTAGTAAGAAAGACAAACTTAAACGATCTCTAGCGCCGCGGACAAAGTCGCTGTGCCAGAAGCGGTTTGCGGCTCGTAACCGAACACATCAAAGAAATTCGCAATTATCCTATCCTCCACCTCAACCATATCGACCTCGCGGTCAAGCAACCGTTCCATCGATGTCACCGGCTCGCCTTCGCACGCGATTATCCAATTATAGTAACTAAGATCAGTATTCACGTTCAGTGCAAAGCCGTGCGTGGTTACCCAACGCTTTATATGTACGCCGATCGCGGCGACCTTTCCCTCCGTCGTGTGAACGCCAGTCAGCCCTTCAATGCGAAATGCATCAATTTCAAAGTCCGCCATTGTGCGAATGAGCATTTCTTCAAGGTCGCGAACATATCGATGCACGTCTTCGCGGTCGGGCGAAAGACATATTATCGGATAACCGACGATCTGGCCAATGCCATGATAGGTCACACGTCCACCGCGATTGGTCTCAAAAACCTCTACACCTATCTTTCTCAACATCTCCGCCGTCGCCAAAACCCCGTCATTCTTTGAGCGGCGGCCGAGCGTAAAAGTGTGCGGATGTTCAAGCAACAGTAAATAATCGCTGTCCCGCCGGGAGATAACTTCCCCTTCAAGCTCCTTCTGAAGTTCGAGTGCCTTTGTATAGCCAACGCGCCCGAGCCTGCGGACCTCTAAATACCGATGATGCATTGCGTTTATGATAAAATTTTAACGTTTAGTTTAGCACAGGGCGGAATATTAATGAAAAAACTACGATTTATCCTACCGGCACTCGGTCTATTGACATTTTTTGCGGTAGGTGCCGACGCACAGGCCAGCAGGCCGAGAAAAGCAACTGCAAAAAAAACCACGACAACAAAGACCATCCCGCCCCTCGACGTCAGAGTTGCTCGCGAAAAGGTCGATATTCAGCTGTCAAACGTGAACGATTTTGTGAACAAGCTTGGCACAATCGCGCAAGGACTTGAGGTAGCCGATAAGGATGCGAAGGCGGGAAATCTTAAGCCCGCGACCGCCGCCAAGATCGCCGCAAAAAAGAACGAGATCGTCGAGGCAATACGAAATATCAAAGTTGCGCTCGGAAACCTCGAATCGGAATTTCGGACAAAAGCGGCTTTGCAAAAGTATCGGCAGACGCTCCAAGGCATCACGGACCTTGCCGCACAATCTGAGGATTCCGCTCTGGCAGGCAAATTTGTCGCATCGAAAGACCCTTTGCGAACAGTTGCTCAAAAATTGACCGATACAATGGCCTTGTTGCCAAAATAAGCTTTGTCACTCAAGCTCATTTCTTCTTATCCGTCGTTAGAACCAGTTCGGCAGGCTTCTTATCTTCCTCACAAACCTCGATCTTTCCGGCATCCATTTTTCCCGTGCTCTGTGTTGCAGGCTTTTGTTCCAGTGGCGGAAGTCCTAGATTTTTGCGGATGAATGCCTCGCCTTCGGCCTCGATCATTTCGCCGTTGATCACGAAAGTCTTTTTGGTGAGCGTATCGCCCTTTTTCTCTATCACTGACGGCGTCAGGAAGATATACCACGGCGAGCCCCAATTACGTTTATCGCCCGTTGATTGGCGATAAGAATAATGAAGCGTGTATTGCCTTTTATCGCGGTTATCCGATTCATAAACCGCCGGAAATGTTATCTTTAAAGTGTCCAGAATGGACGTCATATCCGCGACCGGACCATATTCGCCGACGCCGATAACGTTGAGTCCGTTGCCCTTGTATTTTTCGTATAGTTTCTCAACCATCGGAGCGTCGTGCCGCCAATTGCCGCACCATGGAGCAAAATAGACCACCATCGTCAGCTTTTTGCCCTTTGCAAAGTCCCGCAAATTGACCTCTTTTTCTGTCCGTATGTCTTTGTAAATCCAATTTTTATAGTCGATCTCCTTCTCAACGATCGGAGATTGCTCATTCTGCCCGAATGCAAACACAAACGTAAAAAGTATGATTCCAAGCGCAAAAAACGATTTCATATAAGTAACCTCTGGTAAGAGAAGACTATCTTTTCAGATGCTGATTATCAAGAATAAAGTTGGCAGTATATTAGCCACAGAGAACTCTGAGGTCACTGAGAAATCTTTTTATGCCTTCTCTCAGTGCTCTCTGTGGTTAATCCTCTCGGCGACGAAGCTTGCGCGACCAATAATCTATATTGAGATAGATTCCACTTATTGCCGATAGGGCCGCCAACGCCGAGAAAATAATGAGCAGAGTCACCTGCCATTCACCTGCAAAGAAATAGAAGTGGGCCTCGCGGAAAAAGCGCGTCTTGATCGTTGGCGGACTAGATATTTGTGCGACTCCGGTCTCGGCATCGATAAAGATCGAATCTGCTCCAAGTCCGCCAATAGACTGATACTGCGGACGACCGTCTTTAATAAGTAAGGTCAATGCCGTCGTTGGCAGCGTGTTGCCAGCCAATATGTTTGCATTCGTGATAGCTTCAGCAGGTGATACTTTGACACGGGCAAGATCGATCTTTTCCACCGTTCCGCCTTCCACCATATTGGGCAATGCATATAAAAGGCCGCTTATTGACCACGCAAGGACAGGGATCGAAACCACCATTCCAAGCAATAAATGGCGTTGGTAAATAAATTTTTTCATAAGTCTTTTCGTCGAGACCCGATCCTGAATTAAAATTCGATCTCGTCTATGATAATATGTGACCAAATCATGAGTGATAAACCGACAGTATCAGACATTTTCCGCCGTGCTTTGGAGATGCGCAAAAGCAACCCAACTGGCTCGTACAAGGACGTTGCCGCACAGATCGTTAGCGAGTTCAGCGGAAAAGGATTTCCTTCAACGGACAAACTGACCATTCCGGAATACGACAATATTACACCCGAAGAAGACTGGACAGCCGGCTTGCCAGTCGTGCTGCGCGGCATTCAGAACGAAGATTGGAATGACGTTGCCCATGGCATTATCATCAGTCTCGAACAGGTCGAAAATTATCCCAAACAATCCGGCCGCGAAGACGATCCGACCAAAGAATGGCGAAACCGAACAAAAGGCATTGCCGGTGCTGAAGAAAAAGTTCTCGAAGAATGGCTGCCTGCCGATCTAATGGCAATGGCAAAGCAGAATGTAAAAACAAATTAGATAATCAATTGCAATCCATCTTTTGCTTCGACCACATCGCAAATAGGTTCAAATTTTGCGACCTCAGCTTCAAAATCTATATCATCCCATTCGGGATAAAAATGTGTCAGCATTGCTCGTTTCGGATGAGCTTTTCGGATCAGGAATATCGCTTCAGCAAGCTCTAGGTGATTTTGTATCGGCTTGTCGCGCACAAACGTGCATTCGAGAATAAAAAGATCGACAACGTTGGCTAATGCAGCGACAGCCTCGCTAAAACCGGTGTCAGCGGAATACACAAGTGTCGTTTCGTCGGTGTCACGAATGTGGATAGCATGACTCTCATCGGTGTGCGGTGTTTTCAAAGCGACTGCCGTGACCCCAGGCAGTATCTCAATTGTTTCCTGCTCCTCGATCTCGATCATCTCAACCGGAAATGGCTGTTCGAAAAGGCGGTAATTATTCACATCGTTAAGTCGGTCGATCAATCCTTTCAGCCCAGCCGGGCCAAATATTCTTAACGGCTTTGTCCTTTCCTTCATTTCTGAAGAATGTTTTGTTCCGGCTAACAACGGAGCCAGACCTCCGCAGTGATCAAGATGGAAATGCGATATCCATATGGCATCAAGATTCGGCCAATCGAGATTGTTCGCTGCCATGCGTGAACCTATAGATGCCGAACAGTCGAGCAGCAACGTACCGCCGGTTGTCTCCAGCCAATAGCCCGAGCTCGAGCGTTTTGCGTTTGGCACAGTTGAACCTGAACCCAGAACGACCAACTTCATAACTGAATACTATCAGACCCTGTGGTAAATTAGACCTATGAGCCAGGTTGATATACTTGCGATATTTGCCCATCCCGATGATGCAGAGCTGACCGTAGGAGGCACGCTGCTGAAAATGAAACATCTCGGCTATCGAACAGGCGCCCTTGATGTGACCGCCGGTGAAATGGGCACTCGCGGTACTGTAGAATGCCGTGCGATCGAAGCAGAAGATGCGGCAAAAATATTAAGACTCGACCTTCGCGAAAATCTTGGCCTGCCCGATGGTCATATTTTTGTCACCGACGTCGAGCGCACAAAAATGGTGCGAGCATTGCGGCGTTTGAAGCCAAAGGTGATCCTGACACATCAGATCGGCGATTCACATCCTGATCACGATCACATTGCTCAATTGGTTCGCGAATCAGCTCGCTTGGCTAGTATGCGACGATACGACGAAGAAACAGGCGAAGAAAAGATCGCAGTGCCAATAGTCGCTCACAATATTTTTTCACGGCGTGTTGAACCGTCGTTTGTTGTTGATATCTCAGACTTTCTCGACACGAAAATGGCGGCGATTCGGGCTCACAGGTCCCAGTTTCACGACCCTGACTCAACCGAGCCGGAAACACGCCTTACGTCAAAGCACTATCTCGATGAGCTGGAAGGCCGTTCGCGATATTTCGGTTCTTTGATCGGTGTGGCGGCAGGTGAACCTTTTTATGTCCGCGAGGTGTTGAACATCGCCGACCCGATCGATCTGCTTACGCAGCCAATGAATCTTTACTCGTGATCTATGAATTCTCTCGCACCCGAAGAAATTGAACTTAATAAAAAGCGCTCAGTACTTGAGCGCCTAAAGGACAGGCTTGCCGATCGCGAGGAAGATATGGCCGACCTTCGCGCTGAGCTTGAGCAATTTGAGGCACAATACACAATGCAGGTCGGACGCCTTTACGCCGACCTTGACGATATCGAGGCCAAAATTGCGGACGAGGAATTCAAGCTGGTGCCGGATGACGAAGAGATCAAAAAAAAGGTCGAGGAACTTCGCCGTCGTGCTGAGGAATCAGCCAAGCGGGTTGAAGAAGCGGCCGCACATGCCTCAGAAAAATGGCAGCCAACTGCAGCCGCTAAAAAAGCCTATCACGATCTCGCCCGTACTATTCATCCGGACCTCGCTCTAGATCCGACTGAAAAAGAAAAACGGCACGGACTGATGGCCCAGCTAAATGAAGCATACTCGGCTGGTAATCAGTCAAAACTGAACAAGCTCGTTGAGGATTTTCGCAACAGCCCCGATCTCGTCAAAGGCGATTCGGTGGGCGATGAACTGGTTCGCTCGATCCGCCAGATATCACAGGTCAAGAAGCGGCTCAAAGAACTTCAGGACGAAGAACTCACGGTTCAAGGGTCAGAATTATATACCTTGCGTGAAAAAATGCGGTCTGAGGCGGCTGAGGGACGGGATATGATAAAACAAATGGCGGCGCGAACCGTTGTTCAGATCAAAAAATCAGAGCGCCGACTCGAAAATCTAAAGATCGTCAATAAGGCTGCCGAAGAACACGTTAAAGACAAATATGGTATGGACATTTCGACCTTTAGATAACTGAAATTGTCCATCGATTTTTTCTTGACACGCTTCTCAGTTTGTGTAATTGTGTAATCATAATTTCCGTCCGACCTTAATTGGGAAATGAGGTTTCGTGAATCGCTTTTCGTGGTTGCGTACGCCCTGTATGTGGCCGCGAAAATAGGGGGAGACGGTGTGGGAGACGTTTCCCCCGCTTTTTTTCAGATCGCAGTTCCGGCCGCGTAACCCGATGCCCATGCCCACTGAAAATTATAACCGCCAAGCCAGCCCGTTACATCGACAACCTCGCCAATAAAATAAAGGCCCGAAATCTTTTTCGATTCCATCGTCTGCGAGGAAAGTTCCTCTGTAGAAACGCCGCCGAGCGTCACTTCCGCCCTGTCGTAACCTTCGGTTTCGCGAAATCTTAATTTCCAATTGCTTAGTTTTTTCCCGATCGATTCCAGCTCACGGTCATTCATCTGGAATAAAGGTTTGTTTTCAAATTCGCGTCTAGCATACTCATCAACAAACCGCTGGGGTAAGAACTTACCGAGAAAATTTGCGACGGTTAAGTGGCTTTGACGATTCTCTAAAAGTTGTTTCACCACATCTGCTTCAGGTGCGAGGTGAAACGAAACAGGCTCATCCGGCTTCCAGTAGTTCGAGATTTGTAGTACGGCCGGCCCAGAGAGCCCGCGATGTGTAAAGAGGATATTTTCACGAAAGCTGTGTTTTCCCGACGACACCAAAGCGTCGATGGATACGCCCGCCAACTGCTTGTAATTCTCCCCCTTCAACACCAAAGCAACCAGCGACGGCCTGGTTTCAACGATCTTTAGGCCAAACTGTCGCGCGATACGATAGCCCCGGTCACTAGCGCCGACCTTTGGGAAAGAAAGTCCGCCACAGGCAACAACAAGATTCTGTGCCGCAAAGATCCCCTGATTTGTATCCGCAGCAAAACTCTCGTTTTTCGTGACATTTGTAACCGTGCATCCGGTCTTGATCTCAACCCGAGCATCTCTGCATTCCCGCAGAAGCATTTCGACAATCTGACGCGCACTCTCGCGGCAAAACAACTGACCGAGCTTTTTCTCGTAATATGCGATCTTATGTTTTATGACAAGATCGGTGAATCGCTGAGGCGTAAATCGCGACAAGGCAGATTTACAAAAATGCGGGTTTTGCGAGATAAAATTCTCGCTCCCGACGTTGATATTAGTAAAATTACATCGCCCGCCGCCGGAGATCAAGATCTTGCGGCCAACCTCGGCGTTGTGCTCTAAAACAAGAACTTTCCGGCCTCGCTTCCCCGCCTCGATCGCACAAAAAAGCCCTGCCGCACCGCCGCCGATGATGATGGCGTCATAAATCATTCAAACTAGGTAGCGCTCGTTCAGGATATTGATATGATGCCTAACGTGGCCAGCCATAATGTAAGTTAAAGCCCGCACAGATACCGGCTTGTCGCTCGCTGTGCCCATACGCTTTGAGGCCTCATCGGAAATATTGTTAACCATGTGCAGGTTGGACTGCCGTTGGGCTTCGAATTCGCCTATCAGGTCGGCAAACGAACGACTGTTCGCGTTTGAATTTTCTATATAGTCGTCCTGCTCAAAGCCTTCGATCGGCGTTTTATCTCCTCGAGAAATACGCAGTATGCGATAGGCAAAAATGCGCTCGCCGTCGATCAAGTGGCTAAGCAATTCCTTTATAGTCCATTTTCCTTCAACGTATGCAGTGGTGCCCTTGTCCTCGGGAACGTTCGCAAAGATCGAGCGAATTTCGGCAACTTGAGCATTCAAAACCTGCATCACATCGTCACCCTCAACGAGCGAGATATAGTTGTTGTAATAAGGTGCAAATTCGTTTATTTCAGGTCTGTTCATAATGCGTTATAGTATCAAAGTCATATAATAAACTCTTTGCGGCCTACTGTTATCATGAGATCTTTTTTGTTTTTCCTGCTCATTTTGTTCGCGTTAGGAGCAACCGAAACTTTTGCCCAAAATGGCGGCAAGGCCGAACCGCTTCGTATCGAATTTGCTAAAGGCAAGACAAGCACTGTTCTCACTCGATCTTTGTCTAACGATCAGCAAATGCAATATATATTTGGAGCGAATAAAGGCCAAACAGTTACGATAAAGAATACGAAAACAAGCCTCTTTGACTTTAAAGTATTCAGCGAAGAAAGTTTTCCCGAAGGCGATTTCGACAGTTCGCCTACATATACGTTCGTGATCCCGGAAACCGGCGACTACTATCTTTTTGTCCGAAAAAAACGAGTCAAGGCCCCGCGAACGGCAAGCTTTTCTGTTACTCTCACCATCAAATAGCATTAATATCCTGGAGGAATCAATCATTATGAAACGAGCTTCTTTACTACTTGGAATCGCATTTCTTGCGTTCATCATCCTGTCACAAAACGGAACCCAAGCGGTGAATCAAACATTCGCCGAACGATTTGCCGCAGGGCCGGCAGTTGGCGATTCCGGTTCTTATAGTTTTGATAAGGCACATAGCTTCATTCAATTTTCAGTCAATCACACCGGCCTCGTTAACGTTCCGGGCTTTTTCCGTGACTTCACCGGCACAGTAAATTTTGACGCAAAAGACATCACCAAATCATCGGTCGAATTTACCGCAAAGGCTAACAGCATCGACACCGGAGTTGCTCCGCGGGATAACCACTTGAGATCAGCCGACTTTTTTGAGGTCGATAAATATCCCGACATCACATTCAAAAGCACAAAGGTCGAAAAGAGAGGAAAAGGATTTCTCCTTACGGGCGACTTCACGATGAAAGGCGTAACAAAATCTATTACATTTCCATTCCAAATCGCCGGCTGGCTACCTGCTAATGACAAAAGCAGCGGCAAAATGGGCATCGTGGCCGAAACGTCCATCAATCGACGTGACTATGGTGTCAACTGGGGCAGCAACCTTCCGGGTACCAGTATTCCCGCCGTTTCCGACAACGTAAAGATCTCGCTTCAGATCGAGGCGGGAAAAAAGAAAGACGCCCCGAAGGCCAACTAAGTCAATTTAGCCTCAGATGAACACAGATTTAAGGAAATAAATATATGTGTTCATCTGCGGTCACTCTTTTGTTTCCCGATTTCTGAAAATGCGATGTCGTAGATCGCGTATTGCTCCCAATCTTTGAAATCAAAGTGCCACCATTCGTTGGGGTTGACGACAAATCCCTCAGCTTCCATCAATCGACGCAGCAGGTCGCGGTTCGATCGTTCCTCGTCACTTCCGCCCTTGTAATAAGGTGATGCTCGCTCGGTGAACTCGTCAAAACCAGACGGCATCGGTATAGCCTTGTTGGTCTTCAGTTCGTAGATGCCCAGGTCGACGGCGCAGCCGCGATTGTGCTTCGAACCTTTCGCCGGATCGGCAACGTAGATGCGCTGATCTAATGTGACAACATCCCAAAATAGTCTCGTGATCGCCCAGGGCCTGTAGCCATCATAAATAATAAGACCTAATCCCTTTTTCTTTAATAATTTGTGAACGCGAACAAGACCATCGGCCGCCGGACGCTGTAGGAACGCACGAGCTTCGGGATAGACAGCCCGTCCGACAAAGTTGTTGGCAGTCGCGTATCGAATATCGAGCTTTATTGTCTTGTCGAGTTTTATGAGTTCTATCAAGTCGGCCTCATGCTTATTTTCTTCTTTTGGAGGTGCATTTTGTGCAAACGCGCAAGAAAAAAGAATAAGGGAAAACGCTGCTCTGGTAAATTGGCTATAGAGTTTTCGCATTATCAGACCGGTGCACAAACCCCGTACAAAAGTAAGAACGATACATTCAACGTTGTATCTTCCGCCCTTACTCACGTGCGTGCCTACGCATACCATTTTTTCAAGTCATAAGTTTGAAAAACGCGTTCAGACGCGATATTTTAAAAATGTCATGCAGGACGACCCTACAAAACGCACATGCCCGGCCCGCAAATGGACCAAACGCGTAGGCATAATTGCATTCCTCTTTTTCCTCGGCAAAGGCCTTGTCTGGCTCGGTGTGATCGCCGCCGGTGCATATTACACCTTTAATTAATTAGTAACTCTGAGATCAAGGTTTTTGCGGCTCAGACTCTGTCTTGATGTCGTCATCTAGGATCTTCACGTCTGTTCCGTATTTCTGATAATTCTTAAACCTGATCACGTTTCGGCTTTCAAATCTTTTCCCCGAACTTTCAACCGTGCCGCGAAAATCCGAGATCATCGGCAAGAGATATTTCTCACCGGCGATCTCTATCATGTCGTAGTCTATCGATTTTGAAACTGCCTTTACCGCAAACGAAGGTTCGATGTCGGTAAGCACATATTCGATCCGCAGAACTCGAAAAGAGTCGCGGTCGATCCACATCTTGCCTTTCTCACCGGCGGGCGAATATCCCGCTGAAGGTTTCAGCCCGACGCCGCCATCTTTGTTATTTTCGATCGCTATCTGGTACTCATAAACAACCGTCCTGCGTCCACGAATAACATCGGTCGTCAAAAGGTTAAACTTCGTCTTGCTCTCCGGCTTGAAGATCTTTTGCAGGTCCTCAACAAATTCGCCGCCAGACGTGGCACCGTCGAGACCGCTGTAGCTGTTCGCGGTAACGGAGTCTGTAACCGGAACGCCATTTTTTGCAAGCACACGATATTGCTCGCCTTTTTCCGAGCTGTAACTGACGCCGATCACCAAATTGTCATAAGCTCTCCAATTGCCAGTCCCGGCAAATGCCTCTGATCTGGTAATGACCTGCTTCACGACAAAATCAGGCATTTCCTCAACCGCATTTTGAGTATTTGCACGTGTTTTTTCGAGAATGCCGTTGACCTCAGTCGTCGAGGGTAATTTCGTGCCGACCGGGTCAAGGCGGCGGCGATCCGCCTCCTCAAGGGCCCGTTTCAACTCGTCGTCATTCGCCCCTTTTGAACGCGTTAAGCTACGCAGGCCGTCGGTCAACACAAAACCGATGCCACGTTTTCTTAATGCCTCAATAATGTCTGCCTTTCCGCCTGGATCCTTTTGCAGCGCGTAAAGCATCTTGACGTACTCAGCCTGAGTCATGGGCTTTTCCTGTGTAAAGGCCGCCTGTACAAAACACAAAATAATAAATACAAAAACAAACTTTCTCATCTCTTTTACTGATGCCATGAGAGTATTATACGTTGGTTCGCCAATTCGACGTTATGCCGTCAGAACTCTGTCTACGGTCACAGAAGGTCGATGTATTATACTCGGGTTAAACGGTTGGCGGGGGTGTGACTTTACCATCTCTTTACATTTTTCATCCAATTCCACATAATCCCTTTACAATTTGCCGCTATCTTATTCAACACAATCGGTCAAAAGGAAATGTTTCATGAATTCCTTGAATTTATTTGAGATCGATATATTTTTTTTCTTAATTTTGAGGACTACTCTATATCGCGGAATTCACTTAGGAGGATCAAATGGAGCAAAAGGACACGATCTCACGGCGGGAATTGCTGTCAAAAGGAATTAAGGGTGCAGCGGCTTTGGGCTTAGGCATGACGGCACTCGGCGCGTTTGGCGACCAGGCGTCGGTAGCGCAGAGGGCCTGGGCAAAATTTGACCGCAACTCACTTTATACAATGAGCCCAGACCTGGTCTGCGAAGCAAGCTGTAAACAAACACTCGGCCCATGTTATTACCCGGCAAATCTGATCCGCAGCGATGTCAGAGAAGGGCAGGGCGGACTGCCGGCAACGCTTCTTTTTCGCGTGATGAACATCGATACCTGCACACCGATGTCGGGAGTGTCGATCGATATCTGGCACACGAATTGGGCCGGCGTTTACAGTGCTCCTATCAGTACTTTTTGCAACGGCAACGATCCGGCCACTCAGCAGCTCCGTTTTTGTCGCGGCATTCAGACAACGGACGCCAACGGCTACGCGACCTTTATCACCAACTATCCGGGATGGTATTCCGGCAGAACGATCCATATTCACGCAACCTTGCGGATCGGTACGACCGAGATCCTGACGACTCAGTTCTATTTTGCCGATAAGGTCAGTGATTACGTTCTTCACAACTACGCTCCATACACCGGCCGCGGCGAACGAAATACTCGAAATACAAATGACAACGTGCTCGGCGGCAATCTGACTCGCATGGCACCATACCTTTTCAGCACAAACACGCTGCGAGACCGTTCACTGATCGCCACAAAAACGATCGGCATCCGCAATGTAGCGACGACCTGCAACGCTTAAAGGGAGGAATGAGAAAAGTAATGAGAAAAAGAATATTTACATTGACGCTTATCCTATTCCTCAGCCTTGTTGCAGCGATACGCGGGCATGCACAATGCACGTTCAACGGCTCGATCACGGCCGGCGATACGACCCACAATAACGCTCTGAACACCAGCGGCGTGAATAGCACTGTTTCATTGCCTCAGGTTTGTCCGGGTATTTTCACAACAACGGGACCGATCCATTACGACCGTTACGATTTCATCAACTCGAACGCCGCGAATACGGATTACGAAGTGACTGCGGACGCAACAGGCTGCACCGCAGAAAAAGCTTTTTTGTTTGGCAGCGCTTATATTGGATCAGTCGACCTGGTCGATCTGTGCAACAATTATGTCGCTTCGATGGGAATGGGACACGCCGATGCCGGAACATATTCGTTTACAGTTCCGGCCGGAATGCCGTTTTCGCTCATCGTTGAAGAATTTGATCCAAGTATATCTTGTGCTGCCTACACGTTGACCGTAACACCTTGCCCGGAGGTTGCTCCATCGCCGTCACCTACGCCAACGGGAACACCGACAGGCTCCATCACGGGCACAGTAACATATGGCAACGCCATCGGATCACCTGCGATACGCACTATTTCAAATGTGCTTCTCAGCGGCGCAGGGTCAGTGAATGTTTCGACAACGAGTGCTTTTCCAAGCGGAACTTACACACTCACCGGATTTGGGACAGGTGCTTACACGATCACGCCATCAAAGACCGGCAGTTCGAATGGTTCCATTACGTCATTTGACGCCGCCCGCATCGCACAGCATGCGGCGGGCAGCGTCACTCTGACCGGCAGTCAATTGGTTGTAGCCGATGTCAGCGGCAACAGCAGTGTTACGTCTTTCGATGCTGCTCAAGTAGCAAAGTATGTCGTGACAACGCCGCCATTCGGAACAACAGGAAGCTGGATATTCACACCTGTAAACAACGTTCACGCTTCGGTCACAACCAGTATCTCAGGTGAAGACTATTCAGGATTGCTGATGGGTGAAGTTTCTGGCAATTGGACAGATTCAGGCACGCGTCCCGGACCCGAAAACGGCCCCGAGAGAATAACGTCCGTAACAGCTCCGCAGCTTGTAACCCCGGCAGACGGCGAGGTCGTCATTCCGATAAGTGTTGACGGCGTCGCAGATAAAGGGATCATATCGTACGAGTTTGATCTCAGATACGATCCATCGGTAATAAGACCACAGAAGAATGCCGTTGTATTGACAGGATCCGTTAGCAGCATGCTTTCGGCAGTAGCAAATGCGAACGAAACTGGCATCCTGCGAGTCGCCGTATACGGGACAAAGCAGCTAGAAAACAATGGCGTTCTGCTGAATCTGAAATTCACAGCAGTTGGAGCACCCGGTTCAAGATCACCGCTGACCTGGGACCGGATCATGTTCAACGAAGGCGACCCAATGACAACAGCTGCGTTCGGACAGGTTGAGCTTTCTGCGGCCGCGCCGGATCAGGCTGAGATCGGCGGCCGCATCTTGTCGACACTAGGCGAAGGCATTCCGAATGCCCGCGTTACCTTGACCGATACTTCCGCAGAAAATCGAGCACAGTCTGTCATTTCAAATGGATTCGGTTATTTTCGGTTTGGCGGGCTGCAGGTTGGCCAAACCTATACTATCCGCGTCGAATCGCGAGAGCGTACGTTCACGCCGCAGACAGCAAGCGTCACCAACCAGTTGCTGGATCTTGATATGATAGAGCAGCAATAATCCCTTGTGTTTCAAAAATAGAGGCTGTTGGAATTCGATTCATTCCAACAGCCTCTATTTACCATCTCTGTCCGGTACTACTGGCCAGGCCTAATAAACCGATCAGATGATCTAACGAGCGTATTACGCGACTCTCATCACGTTTTCGGCCTGCGGACCTTTTGGTCCGTCAGTGACCTCAAACTCAACCTCCTGACCCTGAATCAGGGTCTTATAACCGTCGCCGCTAATGGCGCTGTAATGCACGAAAATATCTTGTTCGCCTGGTTGTTCTATAAATCCATAACCCTTGGCGTTGTTAAACCATTTGACCGTTCCTAAAGCCTTTGCCATATTCTGTAATTCCTCCTGCTACTTCAAAAATCTTGCCGCATTGGTTCTATGTCGGAAACTGCAGCAAAACAAAACCACAACCTGCGACGCTCATTATGGGCGCATCTTAGGCTGCGGAATAAATGTTTGTCGGACCCACCATTTGCAAATAAAGTAACAACCTTAAACTGCAAGATCGCTGGAATTTAATTCGCTTGTGTTTTTTTGTAGACGAACGCCAATTTAACCAAAATTTAACATTCTGTCAAGATATTTCGCTATTTTATGGCTATTTTTACCGAAAATTGACATAAACAGCCATATAAACGAATATTAAGCATAGTTTTAGGTCGATTTTCCGCGAAAAATGGCATACGAATACGGCAAGGGTGCCCCCCTTTCATATAACAAATATTTAAAGGTACCGGAGCTGATCAAGCTGCAGCAGCCTCTCTCAGAGCCGGAAAGTCATGATGAACTGCTTTTCATTATCATTCATCAAACCTACGAACTTTGGTTCAAACAAATACTCCACGAGCTGGACGCTACGATAAAATGGCTGAATGAAGGTCGCACATTCCGCGTCAATCACAGCCTCCGCTCCGTCGTGACAATTGAAAAAGTGCTCGTTTCGCAGATCCATGTCCTTGAAACGATGGCACAGATAGGTTTCCTCGAATTTCGCGACAAACTTAACCCGGCAAGCGGCTTTCAATCGATGCAGTTTCGCGAGGTCGAATTTGTTTCCGGACAAAAGGACGAAAAGATACTCGAACATTTTCGTGACGACGAATTTGCTTTTAAGCGACTAAGCGAACGATTTGCCGAACCGAGCCTCGCTGACGCGTTTTGGGCATTGCTTGGACGCAATGGCCTTGCGGTGGAAAATCACGAGGAAAAGATCGCGGCGATCGTCGAGATCCTTTCACATCCCGAAAAACATGGTGATCTTTTTGTAATGCAGGATCTTTTAGTTGACCACGACGAAAACTTGTCGCTTTGGCGATATCACCACGTTATGATGGTTGAGCGTATGCTCGGGATGAAACGCGGCACAGGCGGCTCGGAAGGCGTTGGTTATCTGATGACAACACTCACAAAGAAATTCTTCCCGGAGATCTGGGAAGCTCGAACCCATCTCAAAATACTAGAAACCCGATAACTGCTTTAGACAAAAACGGCAAATACGTCGTTAGAAAAAAGCTTTCCCTTGCGTGT
>CAZGSC010000016.1:0-32521 GCA_964528325.1 uncultured Chloracidobacterium sp.
CCTATCTCGTAGGCACTATCGATCGGCCGTGAGTCTTCGTCATAATCATCCGTCACAACCGCGATCGTCTGACCAGCGTTGATAAGGGATGACGTATTCGGAATATGCAAATTCGTTGAGCTCATGTACGAGGGATCAGCGGAGATCGAATTGACGTCCTGAGCCGTCGCTACTTTCAAAGCCGCCAGAGTTGTCGCATCCGACGAGTTTATCGCGCCGAGAACACCAGGGGCAGAACCTGAAACGAAGTAGTCATTGTAGTCGATAGGTGACAGATTAGTGTTTGCCGAGTTTGTGTAGATCGCGTAGCTCTTGTCACCGGTCCCCGCAGTGTTGTCAAACGTATTTATCAAACTGTTGTTACGGATATCAAGCCCGCCAGTGCCCGCGGTAGTGTTTACCATTAACGCTGCGGTAACGGTTGGCTGGCCCGAAGTTCCCGAATAACTACCGAAAAGGTTGACTGAGTTGTTATAGATATTGGCTCCACCGGTGCTAACACCCGTAATGCGGATACCTACAACTGAGTCAGCCAGCACACCGGTCGTCCAGCTAGTTCCACGAATGTCATAGATCATATTGTTGGCGACCGTATTATTCCCGGCGGCAGCTCCATTGGAGATCTGGATTCCCGTGAAGCCATAACCTCCGGTGTTGTTAGCCTCCAGATTGCTGATGGAATTTTTTCGAATGGTCGAACCTATCGCACCGTTTGACAGGATAATACCAAACCCATTACCCGCCGCGGTAAAGAGCGCATTCTTAACCGTGTTTCGTTCTATAATTGCGCCCGTCGAGTAACCGAAATATATACCGTAGCGGCCGAAATAGTCGGCGCCAACGTCGCCGCCGATTGTGTTGTCCCGAATCACCAAGCTATCCAATAGCCCGGTTGTGTCGCCGACGACTTGGATCCCGGTCTGCGCACGCTGGACCAGATTATTTTGGATCACCAAGTTATCGTTATCCGGTCCGTTACCTGTGGCAACGGCACCGGCATAAATGCCGTAGTTATAGGAGGTTGTCGAACCGCTGAAATTAGTACCATTCTGGACAATGCAGTTCTTAATGATGTTATCTGTAGCACCGGCGTCAGGGCCCAAGCTGAATGCCCCAACGACAACCGTGCCGCTAGTTGTGGTGTTTGAAAGAGTGAAAGTTAAGCTGCGGTCAGTGCCTCCGGCCAACGAACCGTCGATAGTAACACGGTCCGAGCCGTAAAGTGCGATCAGACTAGTGGCTGCTGCAGTACTCGTGACACTCCTTGCGGCTCCACTGGGTTTGATCGTCACCCGGTAAGGCGAGGCAAACGGCAGCAATAAAACGTCTCCCGTCTCGCCGGTGAGGTCAGCAGCGATATTTATCGTAACGTCACCCGTGACGAGGTTGTTGTTGAGATAATCGAGCATGCCGCCGGTATTTGTCAGCGACGCATAATTGCCGCCGCCTCCAACGCCATCAACGGTGTAGCTTCCGGTTACGGCTAACGTGATTGTGTAGCTGTCGGGCGTAGTCGGTGGCGTCGCGGCCGCGGGCGGATTAGCGGTAAAGCCGCTTGCACCTGCCGACGTTCTGACCGAGACATTGTTCAAATTATCCTGCGCGGCGACGTAGTACCTTACGACATCGCCTTGTGTCAGGCCGCCGAGCGCCGCCGAGCTGACAAGGCAGTCATAGCTGCTACCGCTCACAAATGTGCAGGCATTGTTTACATACGCTCCCGCATTCTTCCTGTAATAAATTACAGGCAGGCCGGCACCCGACGTCGGTACGCCTGATGGATCAGCTATCGTCGCCGTCAATGTCTGATCGCCGGTACTGGTCGACTTGCCCATCGTGCCGAGCGGAGTGTAGCTAATTGTCGGCCCGGTTATATCGATTGGAATCTCATAGGCCCCGATGGTCGGCCCGCTCGGCGGTGTTCCTGTCGCGCGAGTTACGCCCAGAATGTCGGTCAGAATGCCTGTTCCAATCTGTCCGTTCCCCAAAAGCGGAGACCCAAGCTGAGGTCTGAGATCTGAGGTCGAAGTAAATGTCGGATCACTTGTTAGTGAATTCGCGTCACGGCCAGTCTCAGCTTGCCAACCTGCAAGCGTCGTGATTTCCGTGCCGGAGCCCTGAGTCAAGCTGCCGACTTTGAAGAAGACGCCCTGGGCGCCGCTGGCGTAAAAGTCATTGTAGTTTGACGTCAACCCGGGATAATTTCCGACCGGCCCTGTGTATGCAAGCCCTATCGCGAAGCTTCTTCCGGGCGAGGCGTTGCCGCTTGTTTGTGTATTGAGCAGAGCGTTGTTGCGAATATCTACTGTTGGACCTGCGCCGAGCACCGCCAACGCATAACTTCCGGCCGTGCCGCCCGTTACGCCGGAGCTTTTCGCACCGGACAGATAGACGCTATTGAAATAGACATTGGTTGTACCGGCACCGCCGCCAACAAAAATTCCACTAATAAGATCGTTCGGAGTCGCGAAACTTAGGATCCCGCTTATCGAATTATTAGTGAGGGTCGCAGTAGCACCCAAAGGTTGCGCTCCAACCGCAATACCAATAGCTGAAAAGCCGGTCGTCGACGTGCCGACCACGCCGTTAATTACATTATTTGAGATGGTTGGGTTGCTAACTTCGTTTACGACCGTGGTGTTGTTGATCAAAGCGTTGCCGAGTCCCGCAGAAATACCGAAAACATCCGCTGACCCTGGCGCAGAGATGTTGGAAATACTGTTACCGGAGATCGTAACATTGTCTTCAAATCCGGTCCAAATACCGACAAATTGAATGTTGTTAGGCGACGCAGCGGTCATTATGTTTTCCGTGTAGACGTTGCCGCTATTCTTGACGCCCGCACTGGCACCCTGTGAGTAAATGCCATACTGAGCGGCACGGATATCGCAGCTTTCAACGCGGTTATTGTTATTTCCTCTTCCAAGGCTGGTCGTACCGATGGTCGTGCCCCCAAAGCCAATACCGAACAACGTTGTCGTCGGGGCATTGCCTATAACAACAAGATTCTTGAAGATATTGTTAGTCGCCCCGTTACCACCCGTTGCGGTCTGCACCCAAACGACAGCCGAGGCTGTGCCTGTGTTTGTATTATTAATGGTGAGATTGTCACCGGCTGCGTCAGGAGCAAAACTCGTGTTGGTGCCATCAATGATTACGCGATCGGCTCCGTTAAGTGTGATAAGACCCGCAGTGCTGCTTCCGGTGATCGTTCGAGCAGCTCCGCCGCCAGACTTGATCGTGAGTGTGTAGCCGCCGGAGCCGTCCTCTGGCCATTCATTTAGGGCCACCGTTCCAAGTTCACCGGTCAAATCGCTGGTAATATTGATCGTCACGTTACCGCTCAAAGCACCGCTGTTAATTGCCGCGAAAATTCCGCCAGTATTTGTCAGCGATGTGTAAGTCTCGCCGGAGCCAACATTATAGGAACCGGAGAAGCCTCCGACGACGGTATATTGGTTTGGGGTGGTCGGCGGTGTAGTAACGGTATTAACGTCAGATCCGGAAAATCCGGCCACGGGATTTGCTCCAAGATTGCCCAGCGTGTCCTGGGCGACGACATAGTAACGAACGACGTCTGTCAAGACAACGCCTCCGATCAACGAATTATCGATCGTGCAGTTCCATGTTCCGTTCTGAACAGTTCCGGTTGCAAGGGAGCACGCCGTCGAAGAATAAGCTCCCGCGTTCTTATTGAAGTAAATTCGCGGAGCAACCCCACCTGTCGCAACCCCCGTGTTGTCCGTGAGGGTAACTGACAGGACTCGATTGGTCGTAAGCCCGGTATTGCCTAATGCCGTATAAACAATGTTTGGCGGCAACAGGTCATTTCCCGTAAAGTTCCCTCCATCAGCTCCGATGTCAACAGGGGTCAGACCGCTGCGCGTCTGTCCGTCATAGTCGTTTGAGACGCCGACGTCAACCCCGTTTCCTTCAGCAGCCGTCAGGCTGGTCGGATGAAGATGCAGATCCGGTGTGGCGTTTGTCGGATCGTTATATTGCGGATCGCTCTCAAAGCTCAAAAAATCCTGCCCGACCGCCGTGCGCCACGCTGCAACGTTGGCGACATCGAGGCTGTTAAAAAATCCAAAGACGGCGCCGCTCGAGCCATTTGCTGAGTAGAGGTTATTGTTTATTGTCAGTCCCGCGGGATTTGCCGCGGTCCCATTAACTTTGATCGCATAATGCTTGCCGGTTGCTCCGCTGTTGGTTCGGGCATTCTGGAAAATATTGTTTCTATACGCTCTAGTATTGGTAGTTACTGTTCCGTTGAACGCATACGAAGCCCCGCTTCCCGCCGCCGCCGTGCCACCTATGTAAACACTGTTATGATAAAAATTGTTCGTTCCCGCCGCATCGACAATGCCGTTGATGCCCGTAGTGCCGGCATTGGTAGCCGCCGCTCCGATAGCATTCGCTGTTCCTGCACCGAGAGCGATCATATTATTACGAAAAAGCGTAGTCCCTGCGGCCGTGCGGATGCCGTCCACTTCAGCCGATGCACTATTAGTTGAAACGGATAAACCGTAGATGAGATTTCTCTCGACAACACTGGCAGCGCCGCCCTGAAAGTAAATTCCGGTCACGACACTCGTGGCTGTCGCATTAGTATTCTTAAGGTTATAAACCTGATTTTGCGAATAATTATGGTTCGGAACCGGCGAAAACCCGATGATTCCGAACAAAGAGGCAGCAATGCCGGTTCCCGTTCCCGAATTGACGGTCATGTTGCGGATAACATTCCCCGACAAAATCATCGGCCCCGGGTTCGCTATCATACCCATACTCTGGGAAGTTGTATTTGTTGCGCTGCTTTGAATTGAATCGGCGACCGTGCCGCCGATCATGTTTCCCGAGGCATTCCAGGCTGTAGTTGTCAGGTTAATGACTCGCATCCCGAAATTGAATATTCCCCCTGTCCCGCCATTCGTAGACGTGATCCCGCCGATGCTGTTGTTGTTCGAGGTAAATACATCAACGGAATTGGTAATGATGGCATAGATCTCGCTTGCGCTGGTGGTCGTCGTCGAGTATGTCAGGGATCCCGTCGCTGTCTGGCTGCCGATCGTATTGTTATTAACAGTGGTATTACCGAGGGTGATCAATATGCCGGCCATCGGAATATTTGTAAGGGTGCTCGACGTTCCGGATGATGTCACGCCGCTCAGGCTAACCGAGGCGATAGTATTGTTATTGATAGTGGAAAGCGCTGAGCCGGAAATGCCGTTGTAAAATAGACCCTGAAATTTTCCCGTAGAGCCTGTCAGGGTATATGTCCCGGTTTGCGTATTTGAGGCGTAGCCGATAGTATTTCCGGTAACTGTCATTCCCTGAACGCCGCTAACAGTGGTCGAGCTGTTTAGGTCGATCGCTCTGTGAGTTGCACCGGTCGTCCAAGTTCGCGTGCCGGTCTGATAAAACCTGTTATTAGTGACCGACATGGTGTTACATCCGCCATTAACGGCAACGCCCGAGCTCGTCACCGCAGCTGCAAAATAGTCGTAAATATTGTTGTTGTTGATAATGATACCGCTGTTGCCCTTGGCCGTGGTTGTTGTTGAGCCATTGCACTGTATTGCGGTTGACGGAAGGTTTGGCCCCGCTGGGCCAATGTTGTTATTCGAGATGGTGTTGTTGTCATTGCCGTTAGGCGTAACTCCGTCCGTGCTGAAAAAGATATTGCCGCCGTTCGTGGCTACTGACGTTCCCTTTGAGCCGAGGATCGTCGAATTACTGATCGTGTTGTTGGTCGCTCCGCCTATAAAGCGGATCGTGCTCGTGCCTGAGGTCCCGGGTGACGTCGTGTTCGAGATCGTCAGACTGTTTCCGCCCGTATTCAAACCGTTGATCGTGACGTTATCTGCTCCGCTAAGGTCGATCATCGGGTTGCCTGCTGTCGTCGCTCCGGAGATCGTTCGCGCGGCCCCGCCAGCGGGCGACATCGAGATCGAAGAATACGACGCAGAACCGGAACCGCTTTCATTTAACAACGCCGTGCCGGTGCCCTCGTCCGTATCACCACAAACGTCGATCGTGATCGCTCCCGTGTGCGTTCCGCCGTTGATCGCAGCGAACGCCGCCGTTAGCGTTGCATAGGCCGTCGGCGTCGTGCCGAGAATACTTCCTTCGACCTCAATAGGTCCAGCCGTATCGCATGTACCGGCAATAAACATTTGGCCGGCCGGAGCAGGCGCCGGTTTACTAAAAGCCTCTGTTTCTCCGGCAAAGCCTAGAAACGAGGCAACGGAATCAACAAAGCTGGTGCCGGCTGAAGCGTTCAGGGCTAAAAAGAGGACTAGTCCGATCATTAGGCTGATAGATATGAAGCGGACGACAAATGTGCGATATGATCTCGATAATACTGACATGAACTTTTTCTCTCCGGTAGTTTTATTTTTCGCGGACACATGACCGCCCTCGCGGACATTTATCCGCCCCATTTTCTCTATGCTCATCGAGTCGAGAAAACTAAAAAATGTCGTCCCAAGCCAGTTGGGCCGCCAGATAGATCCGGCGCGCGGAAGCTCATTTTGACTTCCATCCGGCCAGATCGCTCGGATCACCAGTATTCCGAACTGATGCAGTTTTTCCTTAAACTTCATTTTTTCTCCAGTGTTTTGCCCGATTCGCCCCTAAAACCTTCTCGCGTTTGTATATAGAGATTCATGACATTTCTCGTTTCCTTTGCCGTTTGGCTCTTGGAAATATCAATTCCACGTAACGTAAAATACAGTCGCGATCAGTTTTGAGCTACGGTATCCGTAGTAATACAATATACAAAACTAATAATTGCGCAACGAAAAGATTTCTGTCCGAAATCTGTCCGACACTGTGAACCCGCAAGTTGCTGACTGCATGAGACTTGGAGACTTTGTTATCGACACCAGAGGGAGGCGGCTGCTGCACGACGGAGGCCGTGTTGCGCTGGGCCCGCTTGAGTTCAAGCTCTTCGAAACGCTGGTAAAAAACCGCGACCGTGTTCTGACAGGCGATGAGCTGCGCATCCTTGTGTGGTCGGACGACCCATCACGCCAGGTACTGCCCGCGCAGGACGTGAACGCCCTCTATGTTTCGATCAGAAAACTACGGACGGCGCTAGGCGATGCCGGTAAATGGATCGTCAACATCCCGAAGGTCGGTTACACGATCTCGCGTGAGGCTCGAATCGAGTTCCTTACCGCCTCAAGCAGCGTGATGCCCGACGATCCTACACCATTCGTCGGACGCGAAAATGAGATCCAGCTCGTGCGGCAATCGTTAACGAGATCGCGGCTCATCACGCTGACCGGACCTCCTGGTGTTGGGAAGTCGCGGTTGGCACGAGAGGCGGTCCGATCAATGGCCGACAGATTCGGTGCCGGCGTTCACTTTGTCGATCTCACATCGGTCGAGGATGGACAATATGTCCCAAGGGCAGTGTTGTCGTCATTTGACCTGCCGGACAGTCACGAAACTGATCTGAAGGACAGTTTTGCAAAGTTCTTCAACGAAAGGTCCGTCGCTATCATTCTTGATAACTGCGAGCATGTGATCGAAAGTGTGTCCGCCGTTATCGAGGTTCTAGTCACCTCCGGGCGAAACGTAAATGTGATCGCGACGAGCCGCGAGCCCCTGCTGCTGCCGAATGAGACCGTAATTGCTCTCCGGCCGCTTTCTCTTCCAACAACGGACAGCGGACTGACCATCGAACAACTCGCCGAGTTCGAGGCCATTAAACTTTTTGTCGAGCTGGCTAAGCAACGGCGTCCGGACCTTCCGATCGACGCTCGTGATATGACGTCTGTCGCGGATCTCTGCAAACAGCTCGAGGGTATGCCGATTGCGATCGAACTGGCGGCCGCGCAGGTGGATGCCTACTCGGTCGAACAGATCGGGGCGTTGTTACGGGACAGTTTCCAACCGCTGCGTCGTCGCGGCGGTGATTCATCACGCCACAAAACCCTAGATGCAGCCATCGACTGGAGCTACAACCTACTCCCAGCGAAAGAGCAATTGTTGTTTCAGCGCTTATCAGTTCTAAAGGGTGGTTGGACTGCGGCCATCGCGTCAAAAACATGTTCGGACGATAAAGTGTCAGCTGCCGAAAGCATACATTTACTCGCGAGCCTCGTGAGGAGGTCGCTCATTCAGATGTATTCGCGGAAAGGCTCCCATCGATATAACATGCTCGAGATGATCCGACAGTATAGTAGGGCCAAACTGTCTGAGAGCGGCGACTGGTCGCGGATGCTCGAACGTCGCACTGCTGTTTTTGTCGATCTCGTTGAGCGTTCTTTTGACGACGGTGACCGCGGCGAATGGTCCGCTATACTCGAGGCCGAGTACGACAATATCCGCGCCGTGCTCACGCGGACCATCGACGAAAATGATGACATCGTGTCGGGCCTCAGACTTTGCGGTTCGCTCTCGCGATTTTGGTTCAACCACGGGCATATCAGCGAAGCTCAGACTTGGACAAAAAAAGCTCTTGCGAAAGATGATAGATCGAACCTCGCGGCTCGCGCCAAAGTCTTGATGGCCGCCGGCCTCTTTTTCGGCCAAACTCCTGGGCTTGACCAGGATACTGAGCTGAGGCGTTCTTATTTTGAGGAGAGCATCAGCATCTGGGAGCAGCTGGGAGATAAACGAAATCTCGGGCCGACACTCGTCGGCTACGCGTACTTTCTAAATCGTCATGGCGAGTATGCCAAAGCGATAGAGGTCGCCGAACGAAGCGTCGAAGTGCTTCGTGAAACGGACAGTCTCGTTTTGATGGCAAGAGCAGCGAACAATCTTGCTCTGACGTTGTTGGAGACCGGTGAATTTCAGCGTGCCCTTCCAATGCTCGAGAAAGCACTTCGTGATGCTCGGTGCTCGAATGACATTTTTCTTGAGGCCGTTTGCCTGCACAACTTGGCAGAGGTTGCGCAGCACATGAAGGAATTTGACAATGCGGATAATTTTGCGACGCGAAGTATGGAATTATTTGAATCCCTCGGCCTTAGTCCACATGTCACACGGACAAAACTTCAGCAAAGCGAGATCGCAGCTTCGAAAGGCGAGATCAGCAGGGCCCTCGACATGCAAAAGGAGGTGCTGGCTGAATTTTCTGAGATTGGAGACAACCAGGGAATCGCCGACGCGCTCAACGTTATCGCGGCAACGATCTCGGCACAAGGCTCCGATCACGAACTAGCCTTACTTGTGGACGCAGCGGCCGGCACGCTCCGCAGCGAACTAAAGATCGGTATCGGCCCGGCAAGGGAAAAGGCGTTCCAAGCCCAATTAAAAAAGTCACGAACTGCTGTAGCCAGGGCCGCCGCAGAGTCCGCCGCTAGCAAAGGACGGACGTTCTCTGTTGCTCAGGTAATCGAACTCATTCGATCGCGATCCACGGGCTAGTTTCGGGCTCGACACTTGGTCATGAATAACTTCGGGGGACCTCCGTTTCTATATTCCGAATCTGCAATTTTCTTACACATTTTTTCGTAAATTTTCAGCCAAGATTTTGGGTGTTTGACGACTGGTTTTGAAGGTTATTTTTGACATCTATTCCAAGTAGTCGCTAAGCCGTGTTTGCAATTTTTGTGCAAGTATCATCCTGCACAAAAATAGGCTGTTTTCGGCTAAATTTTGTGCAAAGCCTAGGTGGTATACATTGCACAAAATTAACATCGTGCACAAAAATTGCTGATTCTGCACAACAATTAAAAAATCACAGGGATTCTCGGATTGGAAAGTTTGGAAAATACATATTGATAGAGATCGCAGTTGATAGCGCTCTTGCTGCCCATTGCCGGAGAATTATCATTGACGAGCGAGTGGTTATTGCATAGAGCTTAGAGGTGGTTAACACAATGCAACGCAAAGCCAAGGTTCCCAAGATAACGTAAAATACTACATAAAGTCAGATCCTACGCAACCGCTCAATCTTTGGAATGAAACATACCGATTTGCAAAAAGCCTGTCAATATTTGACAGGCTTAGTGTAATTTTATTGGCTCCGCAGGTAAGGAACCGAACTTGACGCGAGTATCTACCAGCGTCTAAACAGATTGAATCCTATTATCAGGTGACGGGGCGACAGGACGAGGTTACTCGAATTGTAACGGCTAGTTGTCGTTGTCTGGGTGTTGGAAAAAGTTAGTGTGAACGAGTGTCTTCCGATCGTATATTGAAGGCCGGCTCCCATTTCCGGTTCTGATACGCTCTGGAAATTGGTCACGTTGAATTCGCTGTCGAAGATCGGGTCGATCCGTCCAAGTTTGAAACCGGTCCGCGGTGTGAATTCGAAAATTCCTGCAACGCTGGGCGTAATACGAACCAACGTGCCCATGCCGAATGACGCTCCATGCGTTGGCAGTTTGAAGGTAGCTGCGACTGTCGCCGGCGGTGAATAATCATCGGGCCGCGGATTGAACCGATGCTGGCCGTTTGAATTCAAATGAACTGCCGGCGAGAAAAATAAAAATACTCGCTTTCCAAGACGTCTCGATAACATCGCCTGCAGATTATAGGTGTATTCCTCGGTAAAATTGTCATTTCCCTCGACGCTGGCATAGGCGGAAACCGCGAGCGGCGACTTCTCATTCTGATCGGTGAAATGGTAACCCAAGCCAACCTCGACCGTGCGGCAAAGTCCTTTTTGGCAGAGCGGCGAGCGGTAAGCGCTTACATAAAACTTGTCCGTGATCCCGTAGCTTATGCCGAACGACGACGCTGACATACTGTCCAAACCGAACAGCCCAGGGGCACTCTCTCTTATAGGTTGAAGCGATTGCGAGAAGCGGTGTGTGAATGACATGTTCCAAGTCCCTTTTGGCACTTTTCTAGGCGTCGGGACGTTCACAAGTCGGTAATCAAACGGCTCATCACCCGGTTCGTACGCGTAGAAATCCTCTTTTGCGTCGTCCTGGGCAGCTGCTTTCGCGGTTGCTGCAGGTTCTGAAATCTGGCCACCGGCCGACGCAATGCGCGCCACGCTTTTTGTTGCGGAGTTAACCTGGAATCGCTGTCCATTTGATTCCACGTACATGATCGTCGGGTCGTTTTCGTCGAAGGTTATTTTCACCTCATCCGACGTCTTGACTGTTATTGCGGGATCGTTCTTTGCCGTCGCCGGACCTCCGGTCTGGGCATTTACGGCTGAGGCAGCCATCAGCCATATGACTATGGCGAGAGTGAACGCCCCGGAAGGAAAGATCGAGCGAATGTTTGATCGTTTTTGCATAATGCTCTCCATGATTACCTGTCAAAGTAATGGCGGACTTCCGAGCGATAGTTAGCCAGTAGAACGCCGGTCGAAATGATATTGCATTCAATATCTTCTATTGAATGTAGAGTCCAGAGATCGCCGTGTCCGAAGCGACACCAAATTGGCGAGCACTGAATGAATTTGTTCCGCTCATCAGGATGTACCACATACCGTTGCGGTAAACGCCTACATCCGATCTTCCGTCGCCGTCAAAGTCACCGGTGACCGGCGTATCCGTGTTCAATCCCCAGTTGAGGTAAACCGCCTGGCCGTTCGAACTTTGCCGGATGTACCAAATACCGCCACGAAAAACGCAGGGATCAGTCTTGCCGTCGCCGTCAAAATCGCCAGAGACGAATTTATCGGTCGCGAGGCCCCATTGTTCATAGCGTGTTGTTAACGTGGAACTCTGGAAGATATACCAAACCTGCATCGAAGGCCGGAATAATGCAAGATCCTGCTTACCGTCGCCGTCAAAATCGCCCCTTAGAGGCTTATCACCTGTCATGCCCCATGGCCGGTATGTCGTAACGCCTATCGGATTGTTCAGCGAACCTCGATAGAAGAAATAACTCTGGGAACCAACAGCTGAGTCGCGATACAAGGCAAGGTCGGCCCTCCCGTCACCATCCCAGTCGCCGACCACAGAAGGATCATCACCGGATTGGCCAAATTGCTCGAATTTGACGGTGTTGGTTGAGCTTTGCAGGATGTAAAACCCAGTCGTCAGAGGCGATTCTGCCCGCCATACCGCCACATCGGTCTTATCGTCCCCGTCGAAATCGGCGGGCGTCAGTTTGTCACTGGCGAGTCCGAATGGAATGGCTCGAAATTGTGAATTTGCGCTTTGGCTGATGTACCAAATGGCATCTGACGGCCGAAATACAGCTGCATCGCTCATGCCGTCGCCGTCAAAGTCAGAGAAAACGTGATGACGAATAACGGATGGGGTCGGCGTAAATGTTGGCGTCACAGTCGCTGTCGGTGTAAAGGTTGCTGTTGAGGTTGGAGTAAATGTTGCATTAGCCGTCGGCGTACTCGTCGGCGTCTTGGTCGCTGTTGCAGTTGGAGTAGATGTCGCGTTAGCAGTCGGAGTATTTGTCGGCGTGCTCGTCGCTGTTGCTGTCGTCGCTGCCGTTGGCGTACTGGTCGCTGTCCTTGTAGCGGTTGCTGTCGTCGTTGCCGTTGGCGTATTGGTCGGCGTGCTGGTCGCAGTTGATGTCGCCGGAGCCGTTGGCGTATTGGTCGGAGTTCGCGTCGGAGTATTCGTCGCCGTAAGCGTTGCTGTTGCCGTCGGTGTCGGTGTAAAAGTTGAAGTCGCCGTCGGTGTACTCGTCGCAGTCATTGTTGCCGTTGGAGTATTCATCGGCGTTGCCGTCAGAGTTGGAGTTGAAGTGGGCGTATTTGTTGGGGTCGACGTCTGACCAGCCGGTTGAACGATCGAAGTTGTTGTATAGGTTTGATCGCCGCTTTCGCTTCCGTTGTTATTTGCCTGGAGTCCGGCGGCATAAAATGTGACGGGACCGACATTGGTTGCAGGCGCGGTCCAGTTGAATGTCCACGTTGCACCGCCAGTTTGATTTTGAAATGTTCCTGTTGAAGTTTGTTCGATGTAGCTGCGGCCGCTGCCCGAAATGATCTTGGTGGTCGCAGCAATGTTGGCAAATGCTCCCGCCATGGCATTGTTTGCGAGAGAGGTCAGCTCAAACCCCCAGCGTTTGCGGGTAGTGTCTGTCGTTACATGTTTGACCTGCACCTGATATGTCTGTCCAGGCGTATAACTAGCAGGTGCAACGATCGAAAATTGACCGACTCCAGTCGCGGCGTTATGGCATGACGTGCATGTCTGCTCGCCCGGCGCGCCTGTTCGTCCAGCCGGAGGACCTGAGATCGATGCTGTGGCCGTGTCTACAAAGCCACGGCCAAAGGCAAACACCAGGATCGTAAATCCGGTAAAGCTCAATACTACTGCTATTTTGATCCTGCGTGTGTCGATTTTCATGACCTCATTCCTCCGCTCGTTTTATTACTAATAATTCGCCATTACCGATCATTGTCTGAAACCGTGGACATAGGACATTACACCTCTGATCTGATCGGCGTTCATACTGTTTTTGAATGCCGGCATTTCGCCGCTTCCGTTGGTGATCATGCGAATACCCTTTGCATCGCTCACCTTACTTTTTGTAAGGTCGCCTGCGTGTGTCTGTCGTCCCTTTGCGGTCTGCCCCCGTCCGTCTCCGCCGTGACATCTGGCGCAATATGTCGCGTAGTCCGATCCCGCGTCAAACATAGCTCCGGTACTTGCTGTCGGTTCGATCTTTGCTCCGCTAATGTTTGGTGTGCCGGCTGCAATGACGACCAGGGTCATGAGGAATAAGATCGAAGTGATCGTTAGTTTCGTTTTGGGTGATTTCAGTTTATCCATCGAATTTTCTCCGTAATTATTGTTATTTCTTCTTTTCGACCATGGCGGTTTGGACCAAGGGGCCGTTCGCGCCGTTAGAATCGGGTGATAGCGATCTGATCCAGGAAACGATCTCCTGTTTGTCGGTATCGCTGAGTTTGTCTTTGTAGGAAGGCATCTTTGAGCTTCGACCCAATGCTGGCGGGTCGTTGATTATGCCCAAAACCATTTCAGGCGTAAGTTGGTCTTCGTCACGCGTGGTAATTCCAACAAGCTCTGGATTCTTTGCCTTACCTTCGCCATTGGCTCCGTGACATTTTGCACAATTCACTGTGTAGGAAGCCGGTATGGACACGAGTGAGTTCGAGGCAACCTGTACCGGTGCGGCATTCGACTCGGCAGGCGCCGAGTCAGTCGATCTTATTTGCCGGCCCATATTTTGAACTTGCGGCTCAAATGATCTTGCGCGGTATTCGGCCTCATCCCGATCCTGTTTGGCAAGCTGTTCTGAAACACGACTGTCACTCTTGTCTTGATAGACAGCAACGGCTGTCAGAACTCCAACGGTGCCAAAACCAATAATAAATAACGCGCTTACCGCTATTCGAAGCAATCCGACACTGCTTTTTATGAATAGCGGCAGCGCGATCAGTCCGCCGATCACCAAAGCCGGCAAACCCATAGCCAGCATGGCCGCGAGCGGACCATCCGTATATTTTTGCATCTCAAAGAGCCATAGGAACTGTGGCCCTGGCCGTGGTAAATAGGTTGCAGATTCAGTCAACTGCGGGCCAAATGGGGCCGGGTAAACTCTCGAAAAGATCGAAATGACAATAAACACGAGCCCTACCACGATCGCGTTACGTGCAAACTGTTGCCTTGCCCACGCCGAAAGCTGATCCCGATCCTGATCGCTTGTCCGGGCTCGAAAGATGAACAAACGAGCAACCACCGACATCAAAATGAGCATTGGTACGATCCAAACGTGTAGGCCATAAAAGCGCGAAAGGGTCAACGTCGAGATAGCGGATCCATTTATCAGCCATGTCCTGATCGATTCGCCGGCAAGCGGAGTATTCCCTGCGAGGCTTGCGGCGATATTCACGCCGTTGACGGCACGAGCGTCCCACGGTAGAGCATATCCCGTCGCACCGGCTCCTAGTACGAGAACCAGCATTACTAATCCAAAGCACCACGCCGTTCGATTAGTGCGATAAACATTCCGCACGATCAACTGGAGCAGGTGTGCCGCCAACGCGACCGGGAGCAACACAGACGAATGATAATGAAGCGATCTGATCCAAGCTCCGTCGCTAACCACAAGCTCAATGAACGCAACGGTCGTGTAAGCACTGCCAATAGCTGGAACATAGTGAAAGGCCAACAGTATCCCGGTTGTAAACTGGAGAAACAGGAGCAAAGCAACCACACCGCTGGTAGTTCGCGCCCATGCGGACAAGCCGCTGCCTGGAGTATCCAATAAACGATATTTGATCGAATCGAATTCAGTTTCCCTGGATAACCAGTTTCCAATGCCAAATTGCCTAACTTCGAGTTCAGCTGCCATCGTGATCGTCCTCTATACTTTGATCTGTAGTTTTCCGTTCTCTACGCGGGTTTCAAATTCGGTAAGGTCCTTTGTGGCCGGACCGGTTAGCCGTTCACCCTTGTCACTAAAGAAACTGTCGTGGCACGGGCACAGAAAATTTTTCGTGTCGCCATCCCATACGATCGGACAGCCCTCATGTGGGCAGACTGACGATAGAACCTTGTTGTCATGTTTTGGCAGGACAAAGACCGAGACATCATCGACAGTTTTGGTCCAGCCTGAACGGCACGTAACTGCAACGGTCTTTTCTATCGGCTCCTCGCCTGCGATCTCCGAAATCTCCCCGAGTGTTTTCCAGCTTTCGTCGACGGGTGCAACTTGCGGCTCAAGAGTACGTTTAGCTGCGATCGTCAGCGAGGCACCAACGACCCCCAAGATCCCGAGTGGCAGAACTGAAAGGAAAGATCGACGATCCTTTCGTACGTTTTCTTTTTCTTTATTGCTCATGTTTTTGAATAACGGACAGGCGGGAAACTCCGATTAATGTATAAGTCCGTCGGAATGTAAAAAAAATACAACAATACTTAACATTTTTTTACATTAGAAAAAATAATTAGCACTCTAACCGGAAAACGAAATAACTTGGTTTGCTGGCATAAGATTAGCTGTATTTACTTAAAACAGTGGTCGACGGACACCTTGCCGATCATTTTTCGGGCCACGCTCGAAAAGTCAAAGATGGAAGTGAATGGAAACGATGCAAAAAAGCCTTAAGTGATAAAGGCCTAATATTGGCTGGTCAAGTTCTGATGATTGGCATCCGAAGGCAGGATCCCGGCTGTGCTGAAACAGGCGAAGAATAAAGAAATTACCGCTATTCAAAGAGGTCCGACGCTACGTTGAATAGCGGTAATCGCTTATAGTCCGCCCCAATGCAGGCAGCCACAAAGGCACCAGCAATGACCGCGAACGGACCAACCAAAATTCTTGCATCTCAAAGAGCCATACCGAAACCAGGTGCTCGGTAGAATTGTCTCTAATACTAAATGACGGCTTATAGAATGCCCGTCTAATGTAGTAGTCAGCTGAAGTACAAAAAAAATACGGCGTGATCAAAAAAAAATCTCACTCTCGATCTATAAATAGGCACACGGCCGGGAGGCCGTGGAAACCGGAGGACTTCTGGGGGCAATGCAGGCGTATTTGCAGAAAAGGAGAGCGGCATCACGCATGCCGCTCACGTTAGCGACTGAGGAGGGCTTTTTCGATATTTAGTACTTCGTTATCGATCATAAATCGGACATCATAAACGCCTTGAGGCACTGGCTCGAAAGCGAATTCACCGAACTCATTCAATACTGTTGTGGAGGAATGGGATAAAGACCATATTTCGGCCTTGGCTCCGGCGTGTTCAGGAAATACCTGTCCGGTCAAATGGCACATGTCGCCGACGATCTCCAGCCGAAGGTCGATCTCGAGATCACCGGAACGATAAACCATTTGCCGCGTATCTAACCCGGAATATCTTTCATTGAGAGCCATCTGCCAATCGTCAAATATCAATGACAGAATGCTCGAACGAGGATTTGCCGGAGATTGGTTAGCAACCGGTTTTCGCTGGTACAGGTTCAGGATCCTTGCCGTAACTGCTTGCGGGACATTGGCGTCCGGAAGCGGCTCGACATATGCGAAAAAGTCCGCCAACTTTGCAGACTCGGAGTTACACTCGCTGCATTCGGCAATGTGGGCGGCGATCTCGCGTTCGTCACCAACGGCAAGCCGCCCTTCAAATTTATTGATCAGTGTTTCGATCTCAATGTGTTTCATATGCTATACCTGGCGAATTTGCCGGGCTCAATAGTTAAGTCATTTTGACCGAGCAAAAAATACATCTGTTTCCTCGTGGGGAATAAATTTTAATAATTTTTGCAGACAGCGTGCCCGTGTTGGACCGATACTCCCGACCGGGATATCGAGACGTTCGGCTATCTCTGAGTACGGCACCTTTTCGCTTTCCAGGTAAAGCATCATCAGCAGCTGGCGGCAGCGTTTATCTATCTCGGTAAACGCCTTTTCGATCTGGCCCTCGCGTTCAAAGCGAATAAGGACTTCGTCAGCAAGCGGGGATTTATCAATGATATCGAACGCAGGATCATTTTCGTCGTCGCTGATCGAGCGCGGACGGCCTCGTGTTTCCCGGGTAATAAGATGGATGGTTTTGTGTCGAGTCGTCGTAACGAGCCACGCTTTAAGGAACTCAGGCTTTTCCAACTGGTCCAGCTTTACATACAACGTTGTAAAGACCTCTTGAAGTACATCAGCTGCAAGATCTTTGCCCAAGCCTGCTCTGCGCGGAATTGAAAAAAGAAGATTTTGGTACCGGTATGTGATTGCCTCCCACGCAGACTCGTCCCCTTCGCGGCACGCTTTTACGAGTTCCTCATCGGTACGATGCATCTAAAATAATCTACGAGTCTTTGAATCCTCATCAGCGTGCTCCGAAGAATTACGGGTGCATCGGAGTCATTGTGACAGCTCGTCCGGCGTCGACCCTGCGGCTAATGGGACCGGGACACCAAACAGACGTCCTTTTAATATGCTCAAAGATATCATGTGGAGTAAGTTCCGGATACCGTTTGTGTACCAGCGCGGCAACCCCGGAAACGATCGGAGCGGCCATTGACGTTCCTCGCCACACACCGTATCGGCCACCCGGTATCGAACTTACAATTCGCTCGCCCGGAGCCATCAAGTCAACCCAGAAGCCGCGGGTCGAAAAGGTGGCAACAGTGTCCGCTGAATTACTTGCACCAACGGCGATCAGCCCCTGAGCTTCCTCAGGACTATTAAAATGAGGTCCAGGGATTTCTTCCGAGGCCGCAGGATAGATCCTTGTACCGTCACCGGTATTTCCGGCCGCGGCTACGACCAAAATACCCGGATGACCGATCAGCGGCAGATCGGGATCATCTGGAAATGTCCCATCATTTGTTGCCGCCTGTATTATCTTCTCGATCAGAGCGGCCCGCTCCGGCGTGCCAAGGCTAAGGTTGATGATATCCACACCATCATTGGTGCTCGTATCCCCGTCGGGATTGCAGGCATAGATCAGGGCATTGGCCAACCGCCAAACGTCCCCAACGCCATTTTCATCAAGAACGCGAAGAGGCATTATCTTGGCCTCGGGGGCCACCTGAGCAATAATGCCTGAGACATGCGTTCCGTGCCCGTAGGCTCCCATATGAGGTGAACCTACTTCGGTCGGGTCCGAGTCATTATCGACGAAATCGTATCCGGTTAATAATCTTCCGGCAAATATTGGATGCTGCGGATCAATTCCAGTGTCAATAACAGCTATCTTGACACCCTGCCCTTTAGTGATCAATTGGGCTGCATCAAGATTGATGCGGCTCCGCATCCACTGGACCGCAGTTCCCTTGATGCTGCCCCCAATGCTCCATGAACCGCCAATGCTCCACGAACCGCCCATGCTCCATGGAACGTTCCCGGCGCCCGGAGTGCCGAGAATATAATTCGGCTCAGCCATTGCCACTCGCTGCATCGAATCATTCTGTAAATTGGCCACTATGTGATCTACAGGCGTGCCATTTGGGACCCTGAGTCGATATATTGGGCGATCTCCGATCTGACCAAGCGGAGTTGCGGTCAACCCGTACTGCTGAATTATTGCTGCCAGGTCACTTGCCTGGTTCAGCCTGACAATAACCTCTTGCTGGACGTATGTGTTACTGCTGCCCTGTGAGAAAACGACACCTGGTACGAGTACGAATAAAAACAGCGCTATGAACAGAAGCGATTTTATTGCATCAACTTTCATAAGACCACTACCTCTAAATCGGAAAGAAGACGGGAAGATACAGCACTCCCCTTTACTTTAGTCCTTGTATTTGCCGAAAAAATACACAAGCCGCATTTTTTTCACCAGCGGCCCGAAACCATAAAGGGAGACCAGAAATATGGGTGCAAACCCCTTTCAATCAACTGTCGCTGTGCAAGCCGTAAGGCCTCGGCGGAGCTTTTGCCGCTGCAAAAGTTACTATAAAAGGCCGTCATTAGATCAAGAGTCACGTGATCGTTTACCCGCCAAAGACTTAAGATCAATGTACAGGCACCGGCGACGAAAAAAGCCCGCGTTAACCCAATGAGTTCTTCGCCGCTAACAACTTCATTCAAGCCGGTCTCACATGCACTTAAAATCATTGTACCATTTTCCAACGGTAATTTCATCACTTCATTTGCCGTCAATTCCTCTGCGAAAAGGGCCAGTGATGAAAAGCCCGGATTATCAGGGCGAAACTTGCCGTGACACGCAAGATGGACCACGTCCATGCCAATGGCACTTCTTCGAATGTTCTCAATTGTCGCGTCCGGTCCCGTCAACCGTGTCGATTTGGGGAAAAATTGAGCGACACTTTCTATTTCAGTTTCAACCATGGGAGTTAGAGTATCAGCGACTCCAACGATCAGTGCCTTTCCGCTTTTCGCGGGAGTTCTCTTCATACAGCTATCAAGCACGGAAACGCTCGGCGTGTATGAGATCTCTGAGAGTTCGATCAAATATTCATTGCCCGTGTGTAATGCGTGAAAAGGAAGATAATGCAGCAAACCGGATGGTGCAAAAACGATTCGCCCGGTTTTGATCAGTTCGGCTAACGGGCGAAGAAGGATTTCATATATCCGTTGGCTATGCAACAGCAGACGCTTCATCGCTGAAGTTTGATTTGCATCAGACAATCGATCAATGAACCGCCCTGTTTTTAGCTGAAACAGAAATTGTTTAATTTCGTGATTAACTTCCGCTTCGTCAGCGTAGTTCGGCAGAGCTGTAAAATCGTCCTTCGACATTACAAATGCCGAGATCAGGCCGTCGATCGATGCAAATTCCACCAAAGTAGTATCCTCGAGACGGCTGCGAAATTCGCTGATATCGACTTCTCTGACCCCGCTAATGTTGCGTCCATCACTCACTCCGAGGCGTCGCAGCATCTCGGCATACTCCTTTTCACGCTTAAAAGCTAGTTTTCGAAGCGTCTCGATGCGACTCCGCTCTTCGCTCCCGGATAACGAGCTTCGATTTATGCGGGTGTAATACCAATTCAATTCTTCGCGTATCTCAGCAAGTTTTTCGTTTGAGAATGAATTCCCGGCGGGTTGGTGCAAACGGTCAACAAGCGTTCGCGACCGCGACCTTTCATGCCAGCGGAACGCTTCCTCAAATTGCCGCTGGGCTAACTTGATCTTTACGATCTCGTTGTACGGAAGGATCTTTTCTGCGAAGTAAGATGTTCTCAGTTCATCCGACGAAAGCGTTGTACGTGAGTTTTCGACAAGTTCAATTGCAGACTCCAAATAACTTTCGTTTGCCATGATCTTGCCAAGTGAAGTGAGGCAAAGATACTCGACCTCTTTTGACTGGTCTTTCGCAAGCCCAAGCGTTTCCCTAAACTCAGTTAATGCCTCCGTCCTGCGCCCATACGCATAGATGATCTCAGCCTTTAACCATCTGGCGAAAAGGTAAAATCGCAAATTGTCACCTACTTCAAAAGCTGTGATAGCCAAATTGACTTGCGCATTAGCGGCCTCGAGATCCCCTTCATCGAAGAAAAGCTGTGACCGAACCAATCGTGCGGACCCTATCGCAACAGCATTTCCCTCCAATGTCCAAAGCTCTTCGGCCTGTTCGAGCAATACGACCGCCTCGGCTCTTTTGAATAGGCGGAGCATCGCGCGGGCTTGATTTAAGCTGCATCTGGCGAGCTCCGCCTGTAAACCAAGTTCAGCAAATCGAACTTCAGCTTTCTTATAAAATTCGATGGCTTCGGGCAGCAGATTGAGATCGAGATATATGTCGGCTATCTCCAATTCGCAAATCGCTGATTGATTTGGCATCATCAGCCGTTCGTATTTTTGCCTTGCCTGCTCCATAAATCTGAGAGCAAGGTCATATTTGGATTCAAAGAGATAAAGATTGCTCAGTCCGATCTCAATTTCGGCTTCAGTGACCAGTAAATTGTTGGCCGCAGTTCGCTCAAGTGCCTGTTTGTATATCACTTCTGCTTCGCGAAACTGATTCTGTAACGTCTTAACAAACGCCTGACAATTCTCGACCATAGCAATTTGTCGCTGATCTTCTATCTGAACAAACCGCAGGCGAGCGGATTCAAGATATGGCTCAGATTCGCGGTACATATCACGTCGCCAGTAGAGATTGCCTATGTTATGTTCGATCTTACCGGCGGAATATAAGTCGTCGTACTCAAGAAAGATCTCAAGTGCTTTCTTGCCGCAGTCGACCGCTTCATCGTATCGCCCGAGCATTGCAAGACTGTATAACTTGCTTGTTTGGGTTTTAGCGGCTAAATGAAATTTACCGACATTTGAAAATGTTTTTTCGGAACGATCTATATGCTCGATAGAACTTGCAAGTTTTCCGCCAACTATTTCGCGTATTGCTTCCGCCCATTCGAAGTATCCGCGAACTTCGGCATTGTCGATCTTATCTGCTAAGAAGTGTAGAGTTTCAGCAATAGCAGAAACCTGCTGCGGGTCTTCCGTCCAGACTTCGTAGCACATTTGTTGGAGTGATTCGGCGATCTCGACCGCTGAAATGCTCTCATGTTCGCTCAGCACAATTTCTCGCAAGCCTGGATGGGTGTCGACTAGAAGATTGGCGAGTTCTGAAGGTGTCATTAGCTAGATCGATTATGTAAAAAAACATTTTCAACGACAATTCGCAGATGGAATATTTATCAGGACTGACGTTTGGGCTTTATTTAGAATAACTTAACTCACGTCGACAGCGGCTTGAGAAAGAAAGGCGGGCCCTTGCATTTGACCAAATGCACTGAAATTTTTGGTAGCCCAAGGTCGTTAAAACATGTTAAACTACAAATGGTGAGTTGAACTCGGATACCAACTCTCCATCTTTTTCATTCCTGATTTACTCTACCTCTCATGGATAGAAAGCAATTATCCAGCGTTAGCAAAGGAATCGTTATCCTTGTGGGCATAGTCTGCTTTGCGATAGCGGTTGCAAATGTTGCGATGACCACCATCACGGTGGGATTTCTTTGTGTGCTTGCATTCTCTGTCCTGGTAGCTCCCCGCTTGACGCTGACGCTGCCGCGCTCGAGATTTGCGATCAGCTTTTCGGATGCTCTTGTTTTTTTTACGTTCCTCTATTACGGCGGTCCGGCCGCCATAGTAGTTGCCGCACTTGAATCGTTTGCAAACTGCCTCTATCTAAGATCGAAGGGATTTCCATTCGGAAGGTTGATGATACCGACCAATGTTTCGATCAACGCGGTTTCGACATCGATAACATTTGCGATCTGGCAGCTAGTCACCCGGCTTGGATTTGTGACTGCCGATCCCGGCGCAACACAGCATCTGATATCGATAGTCGGCCTCCTCGCATTGACCCAGTTTGCAGTATCGTCCTTTTTGGCATCTGCATTTCAGGCTCTGAAAGATGGCTTAAATCTATTTGCAACGTGGCGAAAGGACTGTTTTTCAAGTTCGATGACGCAAATTGTGGGAGCAGCGTTAGCAGGACTTCTATTCAAGCTGATCAATTACGGCGATCTTGTAACAGCAGCGATTGCATTTTTTGCTTTGGGCATTACCTACTTTAGTTATCGACAATCTATCGAAGAAATAAACGTCGCTATCAACCAGGCTGAGACCGCTGAGCGCGAAAAGGTCGAAACGGAACGCGATCGTCGACGAGAAGCAGAAAAGCACGCTTTCCAACTCGCCCTTTCGCTTGAGAAAGAAGAAAAGGCAAATGACGCGTTGCGCAAGAGTGAGAAGGACCTTCAGCACGCAGCTCTTTATGATTCTCTAACAGATCTGCCAAACCGAAAACACTTTGGCGATATGCTGCGGCGGTTGATCGAACGGTATAAGAATGATCCGGCTGCGGCATTCCAAATTCTGTTCCTCGACATTCAAAAGTTCAAGAATATAAACGATAGTCTGGGACACACGCTTGGCGATAAAGTGCTGATGATCGCCGCAAAGAGATTTGTCCGAATGCTCAGTTCCAAAGACATGGTTGCACGCATCGGCGGTGATGAGTTCGCCATAATTCTTAAGGATCTTTCGACAGCAAGCAAGGCCCAAAAGGTCGCAAGGCGCATTCTCGACAATATTTCTCAGCCATTTTCGCTCAGTGGGAACCGCATTTCGATCCGCGTGAACATCGGCATCGCTTCGTGTGACACGGAATACAACACGCCCGAAGAGATCCTACGTGACGCCGATATCGCGATGCACTACGCAAAAGAAAAACAGACCGGCGTGGCGGTATTTACCAAGGAACTTCGTGTTCGCTTTCTCGAACACGTTCGGCTCGAAAACGACCTCAGAAATGCGATCGACCGAAACGAGCTTGCGATGCATTATCAGCCGCTTGTGTCTTTGCAGGACGGTGCCCTTATGGGTTTCGAAGCCCTCTTGCGTTGGCAGCACAGCGAATTGGGACAGATACCGCCGAATAAGTTCATCCCGATCGCCGAAGAATCAGGCTTGATAATTCCAATTACGAGTTGGATCTTACAACAGACGACGGGCCAGTTGGCGAAATGGCAGAAGATAGGTCCCACGCACAAAGATCTGATCGTCAGTGTAAACATATCGGGCAAACACCTTGGGAAAGATGAACTTGTTGATGATGTCGAAAATGCTCTGGCGATCTCGAAGATATCACCGTCATCACTCAAGCTTGAGATAACGGAAAGTGCCGCCATGGAAAACGCCGAGCACACGATCAGCATTCTCAACCGCTTGAAACGGCTCGGCGTCCAGCTAAGCATCGACGATTTCGGAACCGGCTATTCAAGCTTGAGTTACCTGCACCGTCTACCGTTCGACACTTTAAAGATCGACCGCTCTTTTGTTTACAGTGTAGGTGAAAGTGGTGAGAATTCCGAGATCCTTCAAACGATCATTTCGCTGGCAAAAAGCCTTAAAAAGAAAGTCATCGCCGAAGGCATCGAGACCGAAACACAATTGTCTCTGCTGCAAAACCTCGGCTGCGACTACGGACAAGGCTATTTACTGGCAAAGCCGTTGACCAAAGATAAAGCTGAGCTTTCACTTTATGAGAGCAAAAATTGGCTGCCCGGCAAGGCCGACGATCTTGTTGACAGTTCACCTAAGCACACCGAAATAGCGGATAACCTTCCAGTCTATTAAAACGCTTCTTCAGATCGCCCTTTCTTTGTTTTACAACTCAAGCGTTCTATACTTATCGAAAATCTTTCGAAACGGGAGTATGAACGCGTTATGTTTAAAAGGCCTTTTGTTTTGCTTTTGATCTTTGTCTGTCTGGCTGCAGCAGTTCTTGCACAGGCTAAGCTTGACTATCCGCAGGCCAAGCGGGGCGATCAAGTCGATGATTACTTTGGCATCAAGGTCGCCGATCCTTATCGATGGCTTGAGAACAACGACTCACAAGAAGTTGCTGACTGGGTCGAGGCAGAAAATAAGGTTACGTTCTCGTATCTCGACCAGATACCTTACAGAAAGGCCGTCAGCGATCGACTCACTAAACTCTACAACTATCCAAAGATCGGCGCACCCAGCCGTCGCGGCGAGTGGTTCCTCTTTTCAAAGAACGACGGCCTGCAAAACCAAAGTGTGTTTTACATCCAAAAAGGCCTTGACGGCACGCCGGAAATGCTGCTTGATCCAAATAAATTTTCTGCGGACGGCACATCGCAGTTAGGCGCTTTCTCGTGGTCGAACAAAGGCAAGTACATAGTTTATGGAATTTCGAAAGGCGGCTCGGACTGGAACGATCTCTACGTTCTCGATGTCGCGACCAAAAAGCCGCTCGACGATCATCTGACGTGGATCAAGAACGGCGGCGGTTCGTGGCTCGGTGACGAAGGCTTCTTCTACAGCCGTTATCCCGAGCCCGAAAAGGGCCATGAGCTTTACACAAAAAATGAATTTCAGTCAGTGTGGTATCACAAGCTCGGCACGCCGCAGTCAGCGGATCATTTAGTTTACGAGGACAAGGACAAAGATCACGCGCAGCGCTTTCACAGCGTCGGCGTTACCGAAGATCAAAAATATGCTATCCTCTACGTTTCCGAACGCGGTAAAGGCTTAAAAGGCAACGCGCTTTTCTACCATGATCTATCCAAAGATGACAGATCATGGAATCCGATCGTCGCCGACGTAACAAACGACAGCTATGGCGTTATCGATTCAAGGAACGGCAAATTTCTGATCCGAACAAATCACGACGCGCCAAACGGCAAGGTCGTTCTCTACAATCCAGCGACGCAAAAATGGTCCGATGTCCTTCCGGAAAAGAGCGAGCCTTTACAGGGCAGCGGCACGGCTGGCGGCAAACTGTTTGTCACTTATTTGAAGGATGTGACGACACGTGCGTACGTCTATAGTCTTGACGGCAAACTTGAGAACGAAGTCCCTCTTCCCGGTCTCGGCTCGGCAGGCGGGTTTGGCGGACGCAACGACGACAAGTTTGTCTTTTACCGGTACACATCTTTCAATTCCCCACCGACGATCTACAAATACGACATTGCTTCCCGCAAGTCGTCCGTTTTTCGCACAGTAGATATTCCGGGCTTTAAGGCAGACGACTACGAGGTCAAACAGGTCTTTTACAACAGCAAGGACGGCACGCGTGTTCCCATGTTTCTGACCTATAAGAAAGGCATCAAGCTGACCGGGCAAAATCCGACGATCCTTTACGGCTATGGCGGCTTTGGCGTCAACATTGATCCCGGGTTTAGCGCTCTGCGGATAGCGTTGCTCGAACAAGGCGTGATCTGGGCGTCGGCAAATATGCGCGGCGGCGGCGAATACGGCGAAAAATGGCACAATGCAGGCACGAAGTTGAAAAAACAGAATGTGTTTGACGACTTTATCGGAGCAGCTGAGTATTTGATCAAAGAAAAATATACTTCGTCGGCAAAACTTGGTATCGAAGGCGAATCGAACGGCGGGCTTCTTGTCGGTGCAGTCGCCAACCAGCGTCCCGAACTCTTCCGTGCGGTTCATCAGCACGCGGGCGTGATGGACATGCTGCGATATCACATGTTCACGATCGGCCATAATTGGGCCGCCGACTACGGCCGCAGCGACGCCAACAAGGCTGAGTTCGACGCGCTCTTTGCTTATTCGCCGGTGCACAATGTAAAGCAAGGCACGAAATTCCCTTCGATACTCGTCACGACCGCCGATCACGACGACCGTGTCGTACCCGCTCATTCGTTCAAATACGCCGCGGCATTGCAGTACGCTCAGGCAGGTGATAACCCGGTGATAATTCGCATCGACACAAAGAGCGGCCACGGAGCAAGCAGCACGACCAAAGCGCTCGAACAAACAGCAGATACTTATTCGTTCTTATTTTACAATCTCGGCGTAACGCCGAAGTGGTAACTACTTGTTCGCACTAACGATGGAATGTGCAAAACTCTTTCGGCTCGGTTCCGGCGCGGAACGTTTTAGCATGTTTGTCGGGACAATTGATAGTGGCACGCATTCCCGTTAAGGGACAGACCATTACGGTCACGTTTCCGGCCTCAGCGGCGGGTTGGCGAAGATCTTTTTGCGGCTTGTTCGAAGATGGTTCGGTGCTCTCCTGCCAGGTTTCATCAATTGGCGACGGGCTGTTCGTGGGGCGTATGTTCGGATCAGGGTTTTCGAGGTCGTCGGAAACTTCCAGCAATGCGCGTGTCGGAACCGTGCCGGCTATGAACAACTCGACACGACGAAATTCGGGCGGCACGTTGGTCACGTACATATCTTGCGGCTCCGGCGTTGGATCGTCGTAATCCGGCAGATTAGGATCCTTCGTCCGCTTTGGCGAAGGCGTAGGCGTCGGGCTGGGCTCGGCAGTTGCGTCCAGTTCTCGAATTAGCGAACCGTTGCGAATATCGATCTCGGCTTTTCGAAGGTTCGTCGGCATCGCCCAGTCGCCGTTCCATTCGGGATGCATCCTTAACGCCTCTTTCATAAAGTCTGCCCAGACCGGCATCGCCGAATCGGCACCTTTCATTCCAAGATCGTCGCCGTTGTCGAACCCAACATAAACAACACAGACCAGATCAGGTGTAAAACCCGCAAACCATCCGTCGCGCGAAGTTCCCGTTTTTCCCGCAAACGCAGTCTTGCCGGCATTGTTGCGAAAACCCCAACTCTGAGCCTGTGCCGCCGTGCCCCGATTTATCACGTCCTTCATAATGTCGTCCATCACATAGGCAACATCAGGACGAATTACATTTTTGCGATCAGGTGCCGGAGCTGTTGTGGTACGCCCATCGCCGGACGTGATCCGCGTGATCGGCATCGGAAGAACTCTGTCGCCGAGATTGGCGAACATCGTATACGCCGTCGCAACCTGAAGCGGTGTCGCCTCAGCAGTGCCAAGTGCCATAGACGGATAAGCTTTTTCGACCTTCGGAAAACCGGCTTTGTTTGCCAGATTCATCACCTTGCCGACGTTGAGCTGCATCGCTATATCGACCGTTATGACGTTCTTGCTTTTGACGAGTGCGTCACGCAGCGTGGTGTCCTTGTTAGAGAAAAAGTCGCCGAAATTACCCGGCGTGTAAGATTCCTGATTGAATGTGAAAGTCTTTTTCTCATCCTTAAATATGCTTGCTGCTGTAAACTGGCGCGAGCTGGAATCGAAAGCTGAATTGATCGCCGCCGCATAGACAAACGGCTTAAAGACCGAGCCGGGCTGACGCATCGCATCCGTTGCACGATTGAACTGATTCGCCAAATAATCACGCCCCCCGACCATAGCAACGATCTCACCGGTCTTTGGCCTGATCGCAACTAACGAGGCGTTCAGTCCCTCCTTTTTTGGAAAATGTTTATCAAGTGCAGCAAGCCGTTTGTTAACGATCTCGTAAGCGATCCGCTGAAGGTCGGGATCAATTGAGGTGTAAACACGCAGATGCTGCAGGGCTTCGGGATCGCTGACCAGCTTAGGCAATTCCTCGATCGCATATTGCGAAAAATAGGGCATTCCCTGCAGGTCCTTTGAGTTGGTTACCTGTTTCAACTCGATCGGCAGATCGCGATATTCTGCAAACTGCTCCGGTGTTATTTCGCCCGTCTTGGTCATCGACTCAAGGACCTGATTTCGGCGCTCCTTTACACGGTCCGGATTCTTGTAAGGATTGTAGCGATTAGGGCTGCGAATAATGCCGGCGAGAAATGCGGCTTCGGGAACAGTTAACTGTGATACGTCCTTACCGAAATACGCATTCGCCGCTTCACCGACGCCATAGATCGAAACGCCCGACTGCTGGCCGAGATATATCTGGTTCGCATAAAGCGTAAATATCTCCTGCTTCGAAAGCCGCGTCTCGAGGATAAGGGACATATATGCTTCGGTCACCTTACGCTCGATCGTCTGTTCACGAGTCAGCAAAAGATTCTTGACAAGCTGCTGCGTGATCGACGAACCGCCTTGGTTGGCAAGCGGCGAGCCGTCGTCGCCTTCGTAACGCCGCCAAAGGGCACGTGCGATACCGCGAACATTTACACCGTAATGCTCAAAAAATGCACGGTCCTCGGTATTTGTTATCGCTTTGACGAGATGCGGCGGCAGATCGTTGAACGTAACAGTCTTTCGACGCCCGTCACCCTCAGCCGCTATCGAACTGAGGATCTTTGGCTCAAGCTTGACTTCGTTGACCTGAGTGTTTGCATCACGATCACCGATCGCTGCGACCGTCTTGAGATCTTTGCTGAATTTGACCGTCAGCGACGGAAAGATCTTTTTGCCATCGACCGTTCCGGTCATTCCGGGCTCGATGCCAACAATGTCGCCTTCAACAACGTAACGGCTGCGTGAAGCGTCGGCCTGATTGTTGCGCTCAATGTAACCCGCTGATTTCAAATACTCGACAAGTTCGGGAATTGTCAAAGCCTCGCCTGTTTTCAGTGTTTTCGGCGCCGAATAAACTCCTGCAGATGGAGTAAATACTTCACCGCTCAAAAGCTTTTGATCGATCCGGCTGGAGAAATCAAACCAAAAATAGGTAAGAGTCAGAAAAACGCCAAGTAGTATTAACAAAGCCGCCGAGAGCGTCCACCGATTAAAGATCAGACGCAGAAGCCTTCGAAACCGTGACGTCGGCGGAGCCTGGTACGAGGCCTTACGGCGCGCCTTTGCCCAGCCTTTTGGCGGTGTCTTTGACCGGGTTGATCTGACTGGTTTGTTATCCTGCATCTACGGGTTGGAAATCCAAAGACGAAGTGAGATTATCACGTTAGCGAGAGCCACGAGTATTCTAACGAGTTTTGCCATATATTGTCGAACTATTTTCAGTCTATGAGCGTCGGCATCTTCTCCACATTAACCCAGATCACACGTCGCAAGCTGATTTTTGCGTCCATGATCGTTTGCCTGATGATCGCATTGGGAGCTGTTGGGTTCAGATTCTTCGAACAATTTTCGTGGCTTGACAGCTTCTATACATCTGCCCAAACAGTGACGACGGTCGGTTACGGAGATCTCGCCCCCAAAACTGCTGCGGGCCGAATTTTTGCGATCTTATTAATGCTGACCGGCGTCGGAACTGTGCTATTTGGATTGACGGTGCTCGCCCAAGCCGTCATCCAATCCGAAATGGTCATGGCGCTCAGTAATCGCCGTATAATCAAAGAAATGGAAAAGTTAGAAGGCCACTACATCGTTTGTGGAGCCGGACGCGTCGGCCGCCGAATTATCCGCAGCCTCGAGCACCAAAAGCTGCCGCATGTCATTATCGAGCGAAACGAAAACCGGCTCTCAGAGCTTGACCCGAACAGCTCTCACGCCATTATCGGCGACGCAACATCCGAGGAATTACTGCTCCGGGCTGGTGTTAAGCGTGCACGCGGCTTGGCAAGTTGTCTTCCAGATGACGCTGCCAACGTTTATGTTGTGCTCACTGCCCGTGGTCTTAATCCCGATCTTCACATCGTTGCCAGAGCTGTCGAAGAACAGGCAGAAACAACATTAATCCGCGCGGGTGCGAGCCGTGTCGTTGCACCTACCATCATTGGCAGTCAATCGATGGCAAGAGCTTTGCTTAAGCCGGCGATCGCAGATTTTATGGATTCGATCGTTGCCGAGACACTCGACCTTGTCTTTGAAGAAATTGCCGTCGACGCAGCTTCGCCTTATGCGGGTAAATATCTCAGGGATACAAACATTATGAGTGAGCTCAGCCTTATCGTTGTAGCGATCCGCCGAAAAGATGGCGAACTTGAGTTTCAGCCAAAAGGCGACACGATGATAGCAGATGGCGACCTGCTCATTGTGATAGGTAAGGCAGAGTCTGTAAAACGTCTTGTCGAGGCAAACAAACAGGGATGAAGGTATTAGTAACCGGCGGCAGTGGTTTTTTGGGTACGCACGTCAGGCGTTTTTTTGATGCTGACAATATGTCACGGCGCTCCGGTCTCGACATATTGAACAAGAAGAATGCGGAAGTCGTCCGCGACTATGATCTGGTCATCCATCTTGCGGCTCATTTGGATAAATCGCCGCAAGGCTCCGGGAAGGTCTTTCGCACAAACGTCGAAGGAACGGTCAATATTCTAAAAGAAATAAAGGAGAATGCTGTCTTCATATTCGCGTCAACGAAAGACGTCTATGGCCGTTTTGCAGATAATTATTCTGAGGTCAGCGAATACTGTCAAACATATTACTCAGGCCAGTCTGCCCTGGAATGGTCGAAACTTATTGCCGAACGATATGTAGAATATTACGCTCATACACGGAATTTCCGCTCGTGCATTTTTCGCTTGTCAACGATCTATGCCCGTTCCAGCGAAGGCAACACTCCGAATTTTGTCGGTCACTATGCCGATGCCATAAACAAAGGCGAGCCGCTGCGTTTACCCGCAGGCGGCATGTCGACACGCGATCTTTTGCATGTAGACGATCTTTCGGCCGCCTGTGCCGCTTTCTCAGAATCGGTCATTCGACATGGGCTTTACAATCTCGGCGGCGGTGCAAGGAATGCGTTGAGTTTAAGAGAGTTGGTTGTTCAGATGGAACGAGTTTCTGGCCTTCAGGCGGTCATCGATGAAGAACATCCATTACCTGCACCGATCCCGATGAATTACGTCACTGATCTCAACCTGATCAACCAAGAGCTCGGATGGCAGCCTGAGAAAAGTCTGACTGAGGGACTGAAGACACTATTCTGACCCGCGCGGCTAAAAGAACTCCAATGAAAATAATCGTCCGAGGTACAAACTGGATCGGTGACGCTGTGATGTCTATACCCGCGTTGCGCGAGTTGCGGCGCATTTTTCCCGATTCCCACATCTCGCTGCACACTCGATCATGGGCAGACGGTTTGTTTCGCGATGCTGATTTCATTGACGATCTTGTGACCTTTGAAAAGAACCGTTGGAAGATCAAGGACGTTTACGATAATTCGCAATTTCTGCGTGATGACGGTTACGAACTCGCAGTGCTGTTTCCTAATTCTTTTGAGTCGGCCATTACTTCCTTTCTTTCACGCATTCCTCGCCGCATTGGCTACAACAAAGACGTTCGCGGCTTGCTTCTGACAGACCCGATCGCAGTTCCTGAATGGAAGAACCGTAAACACGAGGTTTTTTATTACCTGAATCTCATTGCGGAAGTTGAACGACGAATACTTGGACGCGATACGGTTTCGCAGGCAATTCCAAATACCGATCTCAACATTTCGGAAGAGCGAAAGGCTGCGGCACAAAAACAATTATCCGAATTCGGTGTTGATCTCAATAAAAAAGTTGTCGCACTCGGTGTTGGCTCGACAAATTCACGTGCAAAACGCTGGCCTGCTGAAAGTTACGCACAACTAAATGACAGACTGCAAAATGACCTTGATGTTAATGTTATTTTGATCGGTGCCGAAAATGAAAAAGATGTTTCAGATGCAGTAACAAAACTAAGTGATAAGCAGCCAATAGACTTAACGGGTAAAACCGATCTGGCTGAAGCCGTAGCTCTTCTTTCTGTGATCGATCTTTTGATCTCGAACGATATGGGGCTTGCTCACGTTGCTCCGGCAGTCGGCACTTCGACCATCGCGATCTTCGGCCCGACAAATGACGAAACGACTCGACCGTATTCATTCCATGCCGAAGTTATTCGAAAAAATGTTGACTGCTCTCCGTGTATGCTGCGCGACTGTCCAATAGATCACCGCTGCATGACACGCATCTCTGTTGATGAGATATTTGAGTTAGCAAATGAAAAACTGAATGCAAAGGAAGAAATATTAACCACAGATGGACACGGATTAACACAGATAGTTTGAAATTA
>CAZGSC010000017.1:0-32061 GCA_964528325.1 uncultured Chloracidobacterium sp.
GGCACACGACCATTGGCAAGTAAGTGTTTTAGCGTGTGTTTTACGTTGTCGTTTCCAACGAGTTTACTAAACATCGATCTTTAAGGTCTGCGAGAGAATGAAAACGACCTGAGCGTGAATTTCTTCCATAGTTCCCATCGCGTTGATGATGCGAAACCGCTGTGGCTCGCGCTCAGCGATTCCCAAGTACGCTTCGCGGACACGCGTGTAGAATTCACCGGTTTCTTCGTCCATTCGATTCTTTTTCGTGTGATTTTCATCCCGGTCTGCCATTCTCGCAATGGCCTGCTCGACCGTAATATCAAAAAAAAGCGTCAGATCAGGTTTCAGCCCGCCAGTTGCGAGTTCAATGACCTGGTTGACCTTGTCTTCGTCAAAGCCGCGGCCGGCTCCCTGATATGCAAATGTTGCATCGGCATAGCGATCAGAAATGACGATCTTCCCCTCAGCGAGTGCGGGTTTAATAAGGTGTTCGACGTGCTGAGCCCGGTCGGCGGCAAATGACAGTAGCTCGGCCATTGGAGCAACTGTTTCTGTCGTTTCGAGAAAAGCTTCACGCAATGCTCGGCCCAGCGGTGTTCCACCCGGCTCGCAAGTGGTGATAACGTCGATTCCCATATTCGACAGTTCATCCGCAAGCATACGCATCTGCGTGGACTTGCCGCTGCCGTCAATACCCTCAAACGTGATGAATTTTCCCTTCAAGAATGTGATTCGGATAAGGGCTTCCGCTCCTGTGAGATCGAAGAAATGGCGTGTTTAAATATAAGTACATCCGGTCCGCCGACGTCGAGTAAGACCGAAAATTTGTCAAAACTTTTTATCCTTCCGGCGAGGGTAGATCCCGGGAGAAGATGGACGACAACGGTGATGCGTTCGCGTCGTGCCGAGTTCAAAAACGCATCCTGAATGTTCTGAGCGGCCTGCTTTTCCATAACGATTCCTCAATTTCAAAAGTCAACAACGCAAAACATGGGATCTGAGCCCTAAAATGCAATAGGATCGTACAAAAAGTATATCAAATTTTGTCCTCGCCGCGATAGTTGCGGGCTGATCAACCATTGAACGCCAGCAGAAGCTCGCTGAGCACATCCGGCTTGTCTCCGAAACCCTTGAGCCAGAATGATTTAGGCTCACTTCGAAACCAAGTTAATTGACGTTTTGCATAATTCCGCACGTCCTGTTTTGACCGCTCGATCGCCGATTCCATATCGCGTTCGCCGCGAAGATACTCACAAACACGGCGATAGCTGTGTGCCCCGAGAGCGTTGGTATTATCTTTAACGCCATCGGCAAGTAATTGTTTCACCTCCTCAACGAGGCCCGCGGCAAAGTGCTGCTCTGTTCGGAAATTTATCTTCGCGTAAAGCTCTTCACGCGGCGGGTCGAGCACAAAAATTCTGATCCGATCGGCAAATTCCGGCGGAGCGATGCGGTTCGGCTGCTGCGTCGAAAGCCGTGTCCCGGTCTGAAAATAGACCTCAAGAGCCCGAATAACGCGCACATAATCACGCGGCGGCAGATTTGATGCCGAATCAGGATCGACTCTCGTTAGTATCTTGTGCAAATGCTCGACACCGTGTTGTTTTTGTATCGCACGCAGCCGCTCACGTAAATTTTCATCTGTTTTCGGGCTATCAAATAAGGGCTGTCTTAATGTCCGCAGATAAAAGCCGGTTCCCCCAACCAATATTGGCACTTTGCCGCGAGATTCGATATCAACGATCTTCTCCGCAGCATCGCGTGCCCAGTCCATGGCCGTATAATTCACGTTTGGATCGACATAATCGATCAAATGGTGCGGCACGCCGCGTTTTTCTTCGTCGGTCGGCTTCGCAGTCGCAATTCTTATGCCCTTGTATATCTGTACCGAATCACAATTAATAACTTCGCCGCCAACTTGCAAAGCCAGCTCAACCCCAAGCGCCGTCTTACCCGATGCCGTCGGCCCTACAATGGCATAAATCGCTTTTTCTTGAGAAGTTACGCTCACACTCAAAGCATACTGCGAAGAGCCGCAAAAATCAGAATGATGATTAGCAGCAACACTGCTCCCACTATTTGGCTGCGGGAAAATTTCATAAAATACCCGTGGAACATTTTACAAATAATTTTTGTAATATGCTTTTCGGGTAAAATGATAAAGATATTAGCGAACATGAGGCTGTTCCTCACATAGGAGTCAAGTGAAAACAAATAAGGTCGTCTATTTGATCCTCGTAACAATGTTAGCTGTCACGGTGGCCCGTGCACAGGAAACTACCATCGTAAGTGATATTCTCGGGCCGGAAGGGCCGTTGTATGTTGACGGCAATCTCTACTACGTCGGCTGGATCTCGAACACGTTGTCGAAATGGGATGGCAAAAAAGCTACTGTGCTAAATAACATGCACGGCTGCGGCCACAATGGATTAGCGCTCACTAAACGGAAAACATTTTTGCTTGCGTGCACCGACGAAAAAGGCTCGATCTTTGAGATCAATATGAACGGCAAGCAGTTGCGCCGTTGGGACGCAGATATAAAAGGCAGGAAATTTCTTGGCGGAATAAACGACATCGTAGTGACAGCCAACGGCGGCGCTTATGCGACGGTTTTCGGGCCGTATAAGGAGTTGCCGACCACTGTTGCCGGTAAAATTCTTTATCTTGCTCCCGGCAGTCGAAGCTGGATCGAAGTCGCCGACGACCTGAATTATGCCAATGGCATCGGCGTTTCTCCTGATCAAAAAACACTCTACGTCAGCGAAACTGTCGGCAACTGCATACTGAAGTTCACGATAAACCGCGACGGATCGCTGAGCCGCCGGTCGAATTTTGCTCTGTTGAATGTTCTCGTTAAAAACAAAGCAGATTCCTGGTGGATCGGCCCCGACAGCATGAAGATCGACAGCCGCGGCAACCTCTACGTTGCACAGTGGTCCGGCGGCAAGATATTAAAGATCGCCCCTGACGGCAAGCTCTTGCATGTGTTTGAGATCGCTGCCGGTGACGGGACGACAAACGTTGCCTTCGGCGATAACGAGCGAGATCTGTATGTCACCGTGGTAAAGGACTCAAATGATCCGCAGGCAAAAGGCAGTGTTGTAAAGATCCCTAATGTTAATTAGTCCCGCAACCGAAAAAAAAAGTCCTAATATGCTTTGGTGAGATCGACACCGGTGTAGTAGTGCTTGATGATCTCGTCGTATTTGACACCCATTTTGGCTAGGCCGAAGGCTCCGTACTGGCACATGCCTACGCCGTGGCCCCAACCGCGACCGGTAAAAGTGTAGCCGGCGACAGTTGCACCGTTGTAACGCTTATTCATCACAAAGAGCTGTTCTGGCAATCGCAGAGCCGAGCGTATCTTGCCGCCTTTGAGTATTTTGACGCCGTTGGAACCGATGATCTCAAGTTCAACCGGACGACGTGAATACCCAACCTTTTTGACGTTGACATCGTAAAGCGTGCCGATGCCGCGAACGTATCGCGAAAGCCGCGACTGCACCTCGCCTGCCGACAGCGATTTGTTCCAATATTCCCAAGGCGACATATTTTCGGCGGTGGTCGGTGTTTCGGTCGGCTTGATCTCAAGATATTTGACGGCTCCGAGTGCGTCGAGTTGGTAATTGACCTGCTCGCCGCCGACGAGAGCGGCTTCGCGAACCGGATACATCGCTCCGCCGAATTCGCGGAATAAGAATACGTCCGGCCGGACAGTGATCTGTTTTTCACTCTTTCCGGTTTTGAGGATGAGTTTACCGTCAGCAGTCGGCTTCGCTGTGCCACTTTCCATGCCCGGCATCCATTTTTTCTTGTCGTAGATCTGTCGAATAAGACGCAGCATCCGTGAACGAGTGAACGCCTTGTTCGGCTTCAGCGTCATATCTGGATAAAGCGAAAAATACCCGTCACGAAGCAACGCAGCGACTTCGGCCCGCCGCTCTCTTGGTATCTCGTTGGCATCATCAAATGAAAGTTGATAATTCACATCCGAATCGCTCAACAGCGTGTCGGCATAACCTGATGTGTAGATAAACGAAGTTAGAATGCGAACCAACTCAAGCGGTTTTGCAGTTTCGCGGTTTACATTCGGAAACGGTTTGCCAAATCGTCCGGCGATCTGATTCAGCCAGTTCGACATCTCGCTTTCGGTCGGCACGCCTTCAAACCACTCATCCGTCATTTGAGATGTCGAAAGATAAAAACCGTTCGATGCAAATAGCGACATCAAGCGAACTAATTCGAGATTGCTTTCGTCTGTGACCTTTGCAGGCTTGCGGTCGGTTTTGATAAGGAAGGGCTCAAAATGCCGATGCCCTTCGAGCGAGCATTCGACCCCGCGAAGATACGGCTCGGCTTTGTCAAAAATGTTCTCACTGTCCTCAGTTCTTCCGCCGCACGTCGATGTGTAAAGAGCGTTGATCGGCTTGCCGTTATACGTCGCAACGATGCCGCGTGTTGATTGCACGGCCTGCGTTCCCATTTTTGTCTCTATCGAAACACCTTTATAGACCTGCGACCAAACAGTCGGAACCATGTCAAAGCCCTGATCGCCGTAGCCGCCTATATTCGCAACGGCGTAGGTTCTGGCCGCAACGGCCTGTGCTCGCTGGGCTTCGAGTTGAGGTAAACCTAATTCACTCGGCACAACGCCAAGCAAATAATCTTCGAGCGGGACAACATTAACCACGGTCAGCGAGCCGCGGGAATTTACAAAGACCTCAAGCTTACCGCGATATGCTTTGCCGTTAAGACGGACAGGATTTGTACGTTCATTCAGCGAAGCAAATGCAACTGATTTTAGCGACGAATATTTTGCCTCTTCGCTTGAGCCGTTGATAATGACCTCGCGCAAGTTCGGATCGACACTGTTCGTAACGATCGGCTGCGTTGAGCCGGTCGATCTCGTCAGGCTTCGAACCTCGCTCTTTCCTGCTGCTTTCAGTTGCTGCGAAAGCGCCAGTGCATCTGCCGAAACAACCACTTTCCTTTCAGTTACAACGATCGCGTCCTCAAAGCCTTTTTCCGCTAGTTTTGCCTTAAGTTCATCTGCATCAACGGGTGTGTCCTTGACCGAACCGACCCACACCTTCCATGTGTTTGTGGCCAGGTCTACGCTTGCAATTGTCGTTTCACCGGTCGCATCGCGAATGTCTTTTGCTAATGTGTTGGCATCGTTTTGCGTCGGCAAATTTTGAAATTCTATGCGATAATTCTCGATCTCAGGCGGACGATATGCCCGAGCCGCAACAGTAACTTTGTTTGTTGCGAGCAGCTTGCCCGGCTCGTCCGGGCTGACGGCAACCAGCGACGAATCACCCGTCGCGATCGATACCGAACCGGCATTTGTCGACAAACCTATGCGTATGAACGGTTCACTTGCTAAGGTGAAGATCTCGTAACCGCTGCCGGCAAAAATGTTTTGGACTGAAAGAAATAGGAACGCAATGATAAATGCAAAACTTCGCAATTTCATAGAATAATAATATCAAAAAAGGCTTAACCTCTGCGTTTTGTTAAAATATCGCTGCTAATATGCTCAACGTCGATGACAAAAATCAAAAGCTGACGTTTTCCGTCCAGCAACCAATTGGATCGCGTTTCATCGCGAAACTGCGTTATTGGTGGAGCTGGTTTGTGGCGGGGTCGCTGCTTTTGTTGATAGGCACGCCGTCGCTCATTTTTTTGTGGATCATCAACCGGCGGCTCTGGCTTTATCCGATCGGACAGTTCGGAGCCAAAACGTGGCTTAAGGCTTGCGGAGCAAGAGTAAAGGTCACCGGCCTCGAAAACCTCGACCCTGATAGATCATACGTTTTCATCTCGAACCATCGCTCGTATCTCGACACCGCGACGCTCTTTTTCTACGCAGGCAAAAAAATGGGCCTCGTCGCAAAAAAGGAGCTGCTAAAAGCTCCGGTGCTCGGTCAGGGAATGAGCTTTGTAAATATCATCGCCATCGACCGTTCAAACCCCGAACGTGCCCGGCAATCGATGGAAAAAGCAAGAGATGTAATGGATCAGGGCTATTCCTTTGGTGTCTTTGCCGAAGGCACGCGTGCAATGCCGGGTGAGCTGCTTCCGTTCAAAAAAGGTGCGTTTCATCTCGCTTTGCAAACCAATTCGCCTATCGTTCCGGTTGCGATAAAGAATACCGATCGGATGATGGGTAAAAGAACAGGCGTGGCCTATTCTGGTGAGATCGAAATGGTCCTGCTCTCGCCAATAGAAACTTCAGGGCAAAATGCCGAAGATGATCTGATGGAACTGTTAGTAAAAACGCGATCTGCCATCGCAAATGAGCTGTGAAGTATGTTTACAATTCACGATTCACTGTTTCTTCGGCGTCGGTGACGGAGCCGGCTTGGCCGGTTCGTCATCGTCAAGAATTCGCACATCGCTGCGGCCGAGTTTATAGTCCGTGTATTTCACACGCATCCTTATTCTGGTAACGTTCCCGTCACCGAAAACCAGTTCGTCGTCCGCCCTTGCGTCCGAAGGAAACCAGTATTTGCCGTCTATTTGTTCACGTGTAGTTTCGACTATCGGGAATTTGTTGTTCTTAGTCTCAGGCACTGCCTTGCCTTTTGATTTGACGATCATCAGGTCATCGACATCGACCCAAATACGGCCCGTAAATAACCGCAGCTTTGACTTTTTTGGATCCGGAATGACCTTTGGCGTCACGTCAAACACATAGAGGTTGAGTTCGTCAATACGTTCAACGCCGACGTAAGAAATATTGTATTGAGAGATAGCTGACGGTTCGAGAGCAAAAGGATTGACTCCGCCGAGGTCCTCGAGATCTTCCGGAGTGACAAATCCGGGCGGCGTTGTCGCAATCGGAGCAAACAGAACTTTTTCAAACCGCCCGCCGTCAGACGTGAACGTCATAAACGAATCGCGCCGATAAGTGCCCGATATCTGCCCGCCAAAACCGATAGTGTTAACTGTAGCCGAACGGTTAAAAACGTAATTTGTGAGCGCCGCTCGAAAATCGCCTTCGTTAGCCGTAAACTTCTTGATTATCCGGTCGATGTCCGCAGGATTAAGGTCCCTCTTAACTACGCCCGATGCTTGCCCGAACGCCATCACAGACAAACACAAAACAAGACCCGATAAAACCAGCGATTTTCTCATCATTTCTCTATTATCCTACGAATACGAGAAATAGATGCTCCAAACAAGCAAAAAGTTGACCGAGCGAGTTACCGAATCGCTGCAGGACGCCATGACTTCTGTTGTTGCAGTTTGTGTCAGGTGTGTCAGTCCTGGATGATGACACAGCTGACACAGCTTAAGGTAGAACTAGTTTTGACGTAATAGACTAAATGGAGTTTGTCGGGGAAACCGCTTCGCGATGTATAAAATGGCTTCAAGAATTTGTCCCGGCTTGTCTCAACCGTCGCAAACGTATTGTCCGTGTGAGTGAGACAGGGACGCTAATCAAGTATCTATATATTAATTATATTTATAGAGTTATATGTAGAAATTGAGAGAGAATTTAGGAACTGAGGAAAAAGTAGTTGTTGTCTCACGTTACGGAATGATACACGTGAAAGGAATGATACAAGAGGAGCCATAAATATCACGCGTGTGTCACTTGTGTCACTGTGTCAGGCCTCATAGCCTGACACACCTGACACAACAATACAGATAAGATTTCGAGCTATTTTTCTGATTTAAGACGTTTCACCATTGTGATGCGGGTGCCGTCGTCTACTTGGTCGATGGTGACTTCGTCCATGAGCCCCTTGATAAGTTTCAGGCCCCAGCCTCGGCGGCCTTCGTCGGGCGTGATCGCCCTGGTGATCTTATCTGCCAAACGCAAGCCGCGGTTTGAGACTGTGATCGTGACCTTGTCGTCATCGAGCACGAACTTCTGATAGATCTTGCGGTCAGGACTTAGAGAATGTTCGGTCGCGTTTATGCACGCTTCGACGAGTGCCGTTTTGATCTGATTGATGGCCTTTGCCGGAAATGCGTGACGCTTCGCGATCTCTTCGATAGTGTGAGCGGCGATCATTTCGGTATTTTCGCCCATTGGAAAAACGAACTCGTACTCATTCGCATCCGCTTCGGCCGAACCGGGAATCTCCGCTCCCAAGATGCCGGCAAGCATCTCAACCTGTTTGCGGCTCGAACCGTATGCGTTTCTTGCATGCAGAATCTCCAATGCCTCGGGCGAAAAACCTTCGGGAGCGATGAGCCAGAGTTTGAACCGCTCGAAACCGCAGTTGAGGGCCGCCATTTCAAGACGGTCGCACCAGAACTCGACGATCTCACGTCCGGCCTCGAGCTTTGATTCGACCTCAGCGGCGATCCAAGCCGTTTCTTCCTGTCCATCGGCGTAAGTAAAGCCGAGTGCGACAGCCGATGCCTCAATGTCGCAAAGCTCGTTCAGCTTTGAGTAAAAATCGCCGGTGTGAGCGGTGTAAACGATCTGCGGCAGGGTGATCTTTACGTTGTCTTCTTTGAGAGCTTTTAAGACCTTTTCATCGGAGCCGCCTTTGAACTCGTCCTTGAACTTGCCATAGTCGACGAGCGCAGGCGACACCTGACGGCCATCAAAAGTACGAAGCATCTCACGCAGGCCGATTGCCGAATTTCGACGATAAAACCGCGCCATAAGCTGCGGAGCACGCTTTACGTTCTCGGACAAAGCTTCTCCAACGACAAGAGCTCGCGAATCTTCGTCGATCTCAAGCTTGATGCGGCCAAGCAGGTAGTCACTCAGTACGATGTTTGATGAATCGACATGAACAACCCCCGAAGTGACATCGATGATCTCACTGTACCTGAGAGCATCAAGCGCGGAACGAAATTCCGAGTCGGTCATTCCGGCGTGCCTTTTCCAGTACGCAGCGGGAACGTTGCCATTACTGACCGCCAGATTTTGAGAAAGCAAGTGCAGTACCTTTCGTTGAACATCGGCATCGGGCAAGATGCGATCAAACGCAGCGTCAAAATGTTTGCCGATCCTTCCGCCGAATATTTCGTCGGTGTAAACCTGTTCGACACGGTCAAAGCGGTCCAGAGCGACGCCGTATGCCGAGGCAGCCGCAAAAAGCGATGTCGCATAAAGCACGTTGCCGCCAAACTGCACTGCGATAAGGTCGCGCGTTTGGTCGTTAATAGCAACACCCGTTCGGGCGGAAAGCCGTTCGGCAAGTTTGCCCGCATCTGGAAATGAAAGATGCTCGATCGCCATTGCCGGAAACGAAGTTTTTGCAAAGAGAGATCGCCTTTGACCGGCAAACACAAATGGGATCGACGCACGTGAAAAGATGTCGATGAGATCTTCTATGAACGTTTCACCGCCGCTCAACTGTGTCGCAACGTGAAGATCATCGATCATCACAAATGAATTTGCATTATTTGCCGCCGCTCGCAGCGGAGCACTCAGGCAATTTCGCACATACGATCGTTCGTCAATTGCATTGCTGTCGTCGTTGTATGTTTCGAGAAGCCTGTCGATCCAGGGGCCGTCAGATGGCAAGGACAATTCGGTTATCTCGTCGATCTTGGGCGAGACGCCTATCATTCTGGCATCCCGACGGCGATAGGCGACCGATTGAAGAAGAAATTCAGCTAAGAAGCGTCGTGCAGAATCTTTGGCGGTGCGGTCGCTCGATTTTAGTTCGAAATAGAACGGGATCGAAGATTCGTGTGCAACGAAGAGATGGTCATACGCCTGACGCAGTAGTTCGGACGTACCGGCGGACGGCACGGCGAGCAACACGAGCCCGTTCGAATCGCCTTCGCCTTTTGCATGTTTCAGAAGGCGTTCAAGCTCCGCAGCCCTGCCGACAAAATCAGTCGGCTCGGTTCGAGCAAAAATACTGTTATGCAAAGTTTGTTTCATCAACACTTACTGCAGACTCGTGCCGTTCATTTCTTCGAAGGTCCGCACGCTATTTCGGCCCTGTCGTTTTGCTTCATAGAGAGCCTTATCTGCCGCCGAGACCAGATCGGCAGAGGCACAGAGGTCTGCCGAACAACTTGCAACACCAATGCTCGTCGTCACAAGCCGGTGCGGAAAATTGGCGTGTTCGATATTGCTCCGAAGGCGTTCAGCAATGGCCGCAGCCTCTTCGGCAGTAGTTTGAGGCAAGAGAATGGAAAATTCTTCACCGCCGAATCGAGCCGCCACATCGGCGCTTCGCAGTGTTTCGCGAATGACCTGAGCAACGATTTTCAATGCCGCGTCACCAGCCGGATGGCCGTATTCGTCGTTATACGATTTAAAGTGATCGACATCGAGCATCATAAAGCTCATCGGAAATCCATGACGATTCGACCGCTTGATCTCTTCCGACAAGCGTTCTTCCATATAGCGGCGGTTCAAAAGCCCGGTAAGAGCGTCGGTCACGGAAAGCTGTTCAAATTCACCGGCTTTTTCCTTGAGAGTTGCCCTGTCGATCGCTACAGCGATCTGCGGAGCAAGTGCCTGAAAGAAATCCAGCGACTTCTTATCGAAAGGCTCGCCGCCGGCACGGTCGGTAAAGCTTACTACACCGATCGTTCGCGACCCTATGTTTATCGGGCAGCTCAAAAAAGATGGTGTCTTATATTTTCGTTCTGCCGGAGCAGGCGGCAAACTTGTTCGTGTCACATCGGACACAACAACAGCCTCATTCTTGGCAAAAACGATCCTTGCAACACGTCCGCCGATCTCCTCTCCTTCAACTGGTTCGTTTCGCGCTCCGATAAGTGCCTTGAGGTCAAGTCGTCCGGACTTTACGTCCTTGATAAGCAGCGAAGCACGTTCAGCACGCATCACCTCGGCGGCGTTGCGCGTCAGAGTCTGCCAGAAATCATCCATGTCGATGTCTTTCAGGCTTTCGCCGAACAGCCTGATAGCATTGGAAATTTCTTCGCGGTCCGAAACCTCATTCCTAAGGCGAAGAATTTCAAGCTGAGGAGCAACCGAATGACAGATACGTGCGATCTGCCGTTTAGTGACGTCCGAATCGATCGGATCCAAAATGGCAACTGCCGACGAAATATCATTTCCTACACCTATCGGGAACAAGTTCATGACTCTTGCCGATTCTTCGGAACGTTCACCCAATTCGAGGGGCATTTCGTTTTGAAATGCCTCAGCGAGCCTATGATCGACAGGCGAAATGCCAATACGGACCTTGCGATTTTTCATTTCGCCGAACGTCGCAGCATTTTCAAAACGATCCTCTTTTTTTTCAAGCCATACCAAAGCCGTAAGGCCATATTGGTGGGCAATGAACTCAAGGATCGAAGCCGTCGCCCTGGAGTGATCTGTCTTGAGGATCGATCCAAAAAACGAACGCCAGGCTTGAGCCTCAGCAGTCCGACTTTCGGTCTTCTTGATATTTCGCTCAGATATTTCGTGTTGCGGATCCGCTTTCGAAACGATCTCTTCGGTATAAACAACAGCCTCGTTCGAGTCCGATTCCGTATGCTCTGGCTCGGCTATGGACTGCAGCTTGTCGTCGGTCTCCGCAAAAGTTTCAATAGCCGCAGCCTGAGATCGAGTTTCAGTTATAAGTTGTTCAACTTGCTCGGCAGTTTTTGTCAGTGCGTCCGACGAGCCCGTCAGCAGGATATTTTCAAAAAATTCGGCCGGTGGAAATTCGCTCCAGTCACCTGTGATCGCACGTTCGGTTGCTTTCCGATAGCTCTCGGCCTTGAGGAAAGTTCGCCCGACGATCGCCACAAATCGCTTTTTCGGGTCTCCCGAAACGATAGCCCGGCAATCCAGGCCTGCATGACATTCAAATCCGATCATTCCGCCTGCTTCAAGCGCCTTTTCGAGGGCCTTTCCGCAGAATTTGGCACATGCCGGCGAGAAGGTATTTCCCGGATTCAGGTGCCGGCAGATCGAATTGTTATTTGACACAACAACCTGGCGCGCAGCGTTGTCGACGATGGCTATCGCCATGCCGTTTTCTTCTGCGAGGCGGCCTAAAGTCTCGCCGCCAATGATATTTTGGGCATCGCTCATCTTCAAGAATTACCGGGTCTAAGAGCCTGGAGTATTATGACTGCCAAATCATAATTACACTTCATTCAACTCGCAAAAACACCTAATAGCCACACGATTTCACTAAAAAACGTGATAAAACCGACGTAGGTTCCCTGCAACAACGACTAGGATGATGCCGCGTTTTCTGCGATGTTGGGATGCTCTGGGCTGATTCGGATGCAGGCGGTGAAGTGATTCGGTTTTATTTCGACCAGTTGTGGGACGGTCGTGCTGCATTCGGAGATAGCGAACGAACAACGTGTGTGAAAATGACAGCCGCTCGGCGGGTTGATCGGTGACGGGACATCGCCTTTCAAAATAATTCGCTCGCGTTTTGCTTCGATCTCCGGGTCGGGCACGGGCACAGCAGAGATCAGCGCCTGCGTATACGGCATCAGCGGGTCGCGATAGATCTCTTTTCCGTCAGCAAGCTCGACGATGCGGCCGAGATACATTACGGCGACGCGGTCAGACAGATGGCGAACGGCACGCAGGTCATGTGAGATAAAAAGATAAGTGAGGTTTTTCTCAGCCTGCAAACGCTCCATCAGATTCATTATCTGAGCCTGGATCGACACGTCGAGCGCGGAGATCGGCTCGTCGGCGACGATGAATTCAGGATCGACCGCAAGAGCCCGTGCGATGCCGATGCGCTGACGCTGGCCACCGGAAAACTCGTGCGGATAGCGTTTTACGAATCGGCGGCTAAGGCCGACGGTTTCCATCAAGTCCTGAACATGCGATTCAACAGACTTCCCTTTTGCAAGGCCAAAGGTATGGAGAGGCTCACCGATAATATTGCCGACCGTCATTCGCGGATTGAGCGAAGCATAAGGGTCCTGAAAGATCATTTGCAGATGTTTTCGCTGTTCCCGCATCGCCGACTGCGGCAGGTAGGCGAGGTCTTTGCCGTTGTAAAACACCTTGCCACCGGTCGGTTCTGTCAGCCGCAAAATAGCTTTACCAAGCGTCGATTTGCCGCAGCCTGATTCGCCAACCAGTCCGAGCGTTTCGCCTTTTTTTATTTCGAGTGACACGCCGTCAACGGCTTTGACATGCTTGGCCGCGCTGAAGAGTCCACCGCCGGAACGGTAGTGCACCTTAAGGCCTTGAAGAGAGAGCAGATTATTGTTGTCGTTCCCGTTCATTTATTGTTGAGTGTCCGCCCTTACTTACGTGCGGACTTGTGCAATCGACTCTTCGTAAACCTCATTTGCAAAATGGCACAGCGAATGATGATCCTCGTTTATCTGGACGAACGGCGGAAACTCGCGCCTGCAAATGTCTTCGGCACGTTCGCAACGCTCGGCAAACGGACAGCCGGGCGGAAGATGTGCTACATCTGGCGGAAGGCCCGGAATTTGGTAAAGCGGGTTGCCTTGTTCATGTGCCGGATCGGGAACGCTTTTTAGCAAACCTTTTGTATATGGATTTGCCGGTGTTGCGAAAAGCTCTCGTGTCGGTGCCTGCTCAAAAACCTTTCCGGCGTACATCACGATGATCTTATCCGTCATTCCGGCGACTACGCCGAGATCGTGAGTGATCAATATGACACTCGTGCCCATTCGCGATCTAAGGTCCTTGATGAGTTCGAGTATCTGCGCCTGAATTGTGACATCAAGCGCTGTTGTCGGTTCATCGGCAATCAGTAGTTCGGGATCGCAGCTCAATGCCATCGCGATCATCACACGCTGGCGCATTCCGCCCGAGAATTCGTGCGGATAGCTGTTGATCCGCTCCTCGGCGTCCGATATGCCGACCGTTTTCAGCATCTTTATCGCATGAGCACGAGCTTGCGCTTTATCATGGCCGAGATGGAGCCGCGTGACCTCCATCAACTGCGTCGAAATTTTCAGGAATGGATTAAGCGACGTCATTGGATCTTGAAAGATCATCGCGATACGTTTGCCTCTTATCTTTCGCACATCATCGATGGAAAGCCCGAGCACATCAATACCGTCAAATGTGATCTTGCCGCCCGCGATCTTTCCCGGCGGCTCTGGTATCAAACGCATCACGGAAAGATTGGTCACCGACTTGCCGCTGCCCGATTCACCAACAATGCCAAGCGTCTCGCCTTTCTTCAATTCGAACGTAATGCCGTCAACGGCTTTAACAACGCCATCCTCCGTCATGAAATAGGTCTTCAGATCATTGACGGATAAAATTGTGCCGTTCTGTTCGTTCATCAATTAAAATTTTCGTGTTTGCGGATCAAGCGCGTCTCGCAAACCATCGCCCAAGAAGTTTAGCGAAAACAAGGTCACTGCCATCGTCAGACCTGGAAATAGAAGCTGCCATGGAAAGATGGCAATATTCTTCACGCCATCGGCGGCGAGGCTTCCCCACGAGGCAAACGGAGCCTGAACGCCCAGGCCGAGATATGACAAAAATGCCTCGGTCAGCATTACACTCGGCACGGTGAGCGTGGCATAAACGATCACGGGGCCGAGAGCGTTTGGGATCAGATGGCGGAATATTATTCCTAATGTAGATACGCCGGTCGCTCGCGCAGCCAGCACAAATTCCTGGTTTTTCAGGCTCAGTATCTGTCCGCGAACAACACGCGCCATCGTCAGCCACGAAACCAGTCCGAGTGCAAAAAATAACAAAAATATCTGACTCAAACCCTGATTTCCCGCTCCGCCCAAAATGGATGAGATCCATTGGATCCAGGCTGGCGTACTTGGACCGCCGAAAACAGAAAGCAAAACGATCACGATCAAAATATAGGGAATGGAATAGAGAATATCGACGATGCGCATCATTATATTGTCGATGCGGCCGCCGAGATAGCCCGCGGTTGCTCCATATGACACGCCGATGATGAGCGAAACGGTTGTCGAAATAACACCGACCATCAGCGAGATGCGGCCGCCCTGCAGCACTCGTGCAAAAATATCTCTACCTGCGTCGTCCGTTCCCATCAGGTGCTTGAGCGAAGGCGGCATTGCCTTAACAAGCGATCTGTCAGTCGGGATCATGTCAAAGGTGTATCCTGTCGTCCAGTAAATTATGGCGGGCCCAATAATAACAGCGATCACCATGATCGCAAGGACGATCATTCCGAAAACAGCGAGTTTGTTGCGCAGAAGCCGTTTCCACGCGTCGCGCCAGAGCGAAGTTCCTTTTACTATTTCTACATTCTCCGCCATAGAAATTTACTCGTAACGAATACGCGGATCTAAAAATCCGTAGCTAATATCAACGATCAGGTTAAACATCATTATCAGGATCGAAAGGAATGCAACGATCCCGAGCGTCAGAGGCTCGTCGCGATTTAGCACCGATTGAATAAAAATATTGCCGAGGCCGGGAATTGCAAATACCTTTTCGACGACGACCGTACCGGCAAGCAATGCCGCAAGTGCCGGACCGGTGAACGAGATCACCGGGATCAAACCGCCGCGAATCGCATGACGAAAAAGAACCGTTCTTTCGTCCAGGCCCTTCGCTCTTGCCGTGCGGATAAAGTCCGAACGCATCACCTCAAGCATTCCTGCTCGAGTAAGGCGTGCAATGTATGCCGCATAGATCGCGGCAAGCGAGCACACCGGCAATACAAGCGATTCGATGCCGCCCCAACGAGCAGGCGGAAACCAGTACAGCCAAAATCCAAAAATGAGCACGAGAATGGGTCCGAGAACAAAATTTGGTACTGATAGACCAAGCATCGCGAGCGACATTGAACCGTAATCAAATGCCGAGTTCTGCTTTAACGCGGCGATCGTTCCGGCGGTGAGTCCGATGGCGAGAGCGAGGAGATAAGCAAGCAGGCCGATCGTCGCCGAATAGGGCAAGTGCCGCTTGATTATCTCGTTGACCGATTGCCCTTGATACTTAACCGAGTCGCCAAAATCGCCGCGCACGATGTTCGACATCATCATGCCATATTGCTGCCACCACGGAAGATCAAGGCCATACTTTTTTCGAATATTTGCTTCGACAGCGGCAGGCAGCTTCTTTTCGTTTGTATAAAAATTACCGGGCGCGAGCCTGATCAATCCCCACGTCAGCGTTACGACGAGCAACGCCATCGGGATAATTATCAGTAATCTGCGAACAACGAAACTCAGCATCTATTTACTTTACGGCTTTCTGCATACTTTCCAGATCTGCCAATTGCTTTTCGAATTGCGGGTCGAGGGTCGTCATAATATTTGCGACATCCTTGTCCCATTTGGCCTGATCACGTTCTATATAAACAAATTTCCACGCCATCAGCGTACCGGGATTTGGATACATTCCTTTGACGTAAGGTTTTTTCATCCAGTTTGTAGCATTGACGGTGAGCGGGATCATCGGCAATTGCTCCATCAGATATTCCTCGGCACGCGCCATCATTTCAAGGCGTTTTTCAGGGTCAAGCTCGCGATTTGCATCGTCGAGCATCTTGTCGTATTTCGTTTCATGAAATCCGGAGCCGCCTTCGTTTTCCTCGCCATACTGAAGCCCAAGAAAAGTGTATGGGTCCATGTAATCGCCCGACCACAGGAACTGCGCAAAACCTTCGTACTGCAGCGATTTGAAGTAAGGCAAATACGTCTTGAACTCCATCGTTTTGAGCGGGATCGTTATGCCCAGATTTTGCTTCCATTGTGCCTGAACGAATTCGGCGATCGCTTTATTATTTTCATTCGTGTTGAACGTGATCGAAACGCGGTCGGTCGGAAAACTTGGACACGAGTACGTATCTCCATTTTTCTGCACCGGAAAGCCGGCTTCGCCAAGCAGCTTTCGACCTTCTTCCGGGTTGAATTTAAATCGATTCAACCATACTTCGGGAGCGACATTTTTTTCTGCACGCAGATCTTCGCTTACTTTAGCCGCCGCCTTATCGTATGCAGGAAAGATGCCAGTGGGCACTTTTCCATATAATGGCTGCGTCACTTTGCGAAAACTTGAAACAGCTTCCCTATCGAGTCCTAACAAAAAAGCGCGCCTGACTTTAACCTGGTCGAACGGCGGTTTTTTCATGTTCATCGAATAGTAAGCGGTCGCAGCCTCGGGAAAATTCATGTACTCGTCCTTATAGCCGCGCATATCGTCGATCCATGAGGTCAGGACAGTATGATTAAGAAAAGCATCGATCGATCCAGCCTTGTAAAGATTAAGAATGGTGGCGTTTTCCTCAAGCGGATAAAATTCAATGCGGTCTAGGTGAACATTCGCTGCGTCCCAATAATTAGAATCCTTTTCAAGAACGAGCCGGTCATATGGACGATGCTCCTTTACCCGAAAAGCTCCGCAGGTCACGATGTGTTCGGGGCGTGACCATTCTTTACCGTATTTTTCGATAGCTTGGCGCGGCACAAAACGAAAGTATTGATGTGCAAGCATTCCGACGAAATATGGGGTGCTTTGCTTTAACGTTATCCGAAGTGTGTAATTGTCTATCGCTTCGACACCGATGTCTTCTGCTTTAACGGGAACCAATTCCGCGCCTTCGACCGCTGCTTTTAGTTTCGGATCGGCTTCGAGTTGCTTTGTGCGTTTCTTCTCATCGCCGTCAAGCGTAACGCGAGTCGCGTTTATGATTTTGTGAAATTCGGTATCAGGGCCAAAGGGCGGAGCTGTTTTTGACCCGCCTTCGTCTCCCAGATCGCTTTCGAGAAGAAACTTGCCATCTTTTTTAACAAAGACCGCTTCGGCGTTAAAGGCTTCAGCGTACTTGATCACTCCGCCGAGCGTTATTGCAGTACGTGAGATCGTCTCAGGAGCAAAACCGCGACGCATGCTGTAAACAAAATCATTCGCGGTGATAGGCTTACCGTCGCTCCATTTTGCATTGTCACGAAGGTGAAAGATAAACTCGTCCAGGTTCGGATTTATTTCCCAGCTTTTTGCGATAGCCGGAATTGGCTGCTGATCTTTCGGTCCGTATTCGACCAGGCCGTCGTAAAGGGCCATGAAAATACGTGCTTCGGGTTGGCCGTCGGGAAGTTGAGGATCAAGGGATTCCGGTTCGGAGCCGGTTACGTAGCGAAGAACGTTTTCCTTGGGTGCTGCAGTTTTTCCAAAATAGCGGTTATTGGTGGACGATGTGCAGCCGGCAAGAAACGAACTCATGATCAAAAACGCAGCAAGTATCTGAGACCGGCTAAATTTTCTTGCTGTCATATTTGACCTCCAACACAGTCACTGCACTTGAATGCAAAAAAAATCTCAAACATTCGAGGAGTGTGTAAAAAGTTAATGCGAATCGGGAAATAATGCAAGCGGTCCTACGACGCGCTTCTTGAAGTTTTCGGCTGCCAACTACTGTCGATGCTGATGTCCTCTAGCGTCGTCGTGTCAAGGCCGTTAACCTCAAATCCTCTTACATAGGGCTTTACCAAAGAGTATGCCATCGGGAAATATAATGGTATGGCAGTGAGTTGGTACATAGCATCCGCCTCAGTGACAATTCCGTTTCTTTCCAGTGTCAACTCCGAATGTTCGCTCGCCGTCAGGTCTTGGGAGCTGTGTTCTTTCGGCACCTTTTGTAAAGACTTGGCATCGTTCGAATCTCGACTCTCGGCTGACTTCGACAGATCAAGTAAAACTTCAGTTTTTTTCGATGCACTAAAGATCGCTGCTATTCCGACAGATTCGTCCATGGTCGGAAGCACAACGCCGCGTCGAACAAGGTCATATTCTCCCAAGGCTCGCGCCGCATCGATCTCCGATAGCTCTTTTACGATGATGTCAGTGTCAAGGTTTAGATTCTGCTTCCACATTTTTGCGACAGCACGGGCAACGCGTTGCTGAGTGTCGTTTCGGTTTATCAGCAACCTTATCTTAGGAAAATCAGCTCCGCCGGCGAAACCGGCGTCCTCAAGCAGTTGTTTGGCCTTTTGAAGGTCGAACGAAAGCTGCGCATTTTTTTTGTCCCCGAGCGGCAAAAATGACATTGCGGGCCGAGCCGTTCGTTCTAATTCACCGTCGGTGATACGCTCGCGGTCGATCGAGATAGCCAGAGCTTCACGAACTCTCCGATCGATGAATGGCGGATTCTTTGTATTGAATTCGTAAAAATTCAGAGCGCTGTGAGGCGTCTGACGAAAGTCATCATAGGGCGAAAGGATCTTTAATGCTAACGGTTCGAACTCAGCATTCGTCAGAGCATCTATCTCACCTTTTTTATAAGCAGAAAGGGCAGCTTCGGCGCTTTCCTTGAAAACAAACTTGACGCGTTCGAGACTTACAGCGGACTTGTTCCAATATGAATCGGATCGGTCAAGGGCAATGCCGTCTTTGCCGACACTCGCTACAGTAAAGGCTCCGTTCGTTACAACGTCAGCATCAAGCGGAGATGTTTCGAATGCACCGCCGTCACCATAAATTGGCCGAAAGATCGGATTCGCAACGAGTTTGGGAAAGTCCTTATCGGGAAATTCGAGAATGACTCTAAGTGTGGTTTCATCGACAGCCTCGACACCAAATTTTTCATGTACAAATTTCGAAGCCGTTCTGCTTTCAGGCTGTGGTTTCAAGACCGTATTTGCAGGCGGCGGGTTCATACGCATCGCTTTCGCAGCTGAGGCTTGATCTGATTGTTCGCTGTGCGGCTGCGGTTCTTCACCAAAAATAGAGGAGTGCGCAAAATCAACAGGTTCGCCGGTCGATAACGGTGTAGTTTTACCGGCCTGCATGCCCGTGATGTTCTGAAAAAGTTCGCGATGGGCAGCTTTGTCGCCAAGCGTCACGAGCCGCTTCCACGATGTCACAAAATCATCGGCCGTCAGACGTTTACCATTGGACCAGCGAGCATCTTTCCTAATCTGAAATGTCCATACACGGCGATCGGGGGAACTTATCCATTTCTCGGCAACGGCAGGTGTTTCCTTCAAAGAGCGCGAGTCGATATCAGTTAAGCCTTCAAAAAGTGCCCGAACAATGTCGGTCTCAGGAGCGGCGGCGGCGCGGGCAGGATCGAAGCTCTTAGGAGTTTTGCCGTTGCTCCAGCGAAATTCCTGTTTGGCCGGCGGTGTGGTTTCAGCGTAAAACGGCTCGGACTCAGGTTTCTGTATTTCGGCGCAGGCTGAGAAAAATATAAACAGGTTGGCTACGCACAGGAAAAATGTGAACGTTTTCCACTTCCCTTTACCAAGATTTTCTCGACGAATTGACATTTCTTAGGACGAACCAGGCCGCAATTGTTCGAATACCTCTGCTACCTGACCGCGAACATCTTCAAAATCGCAGGACGTATTGATCAGATGATCGGCGAAGCGTTTTTTTTCTTCCTGAGGCATTTGAGCGGCGATGCGTCTTTTCGCCTCCTGTTCGCTCAAATTATCACGAGACATCAAGCGCCTCAATTGTATCTCAGGTTCACACCACACAACAATGATCTTATCGAAGCGACGATAGCCGCCGGATTCGACCATCAAGGCAGCATCAACGATCGCTATCCCATTAGGATCATCCATTTCGCGAATATTCAACCAGCGATCCTGCTCCTCTATTACTAATGGATGAACAATGGAGTTCAAAAGTTCGCGCTTTTTCCCGTCGACGAAGACAACAGAGCCGAGTGCTTTGCGGTCGAGTTCGCCATTCGTCTGTAGAATATCGGAGCCGAATTCACGCACAATTTGAGTGAGGCCCGTTGTGCCGGGTGCGACAACTTCGCGAGCAACCTTGTCAGCATCAAGCACATGACAGCCGTGTTCACGAAAGCATTCGCAAACAAAGGATTTGCCGACAGCGATCGAACCCGTGAGGCCAACTTTCAACATTACGCAGCACGATTGTGTCTCTTAGCAAGCTTGTTCACGTTAAATTCCGCGATCTCGGTTAGCGTTAAGCCAAGCTCGTCGGCACATGCCGAAATGTACCAGAGCACATCGCCGAGCTCGTCCTGCAGCTTGCCGCGAATCTCGTCGTTGATCACACCGCCGTGATCGCGCTGAATTTTCTTAACGATATTCGCAACCTCGCCCGCTTCGCCCGCTAGGCCAAGTGTGGGATATTCGAGGTTGTTCAACCGCCTCGGATAAAGAGCCGTCTGGCTCGCTTCGGATTGATAGTCTTCAAAGTTCATAAATTCGTTTGTTAGTGCAGAATCGCAGAAAAAGATATATTCATATTTCTTTTCTCCGCATCTCGGCGTTTTGCGGTTAGATATTCCTTCTAAGTTTTGCAGCCTTTACGGTGTTTTTCATCAGCATCGCGACCGTCAGCAAACCAACACCGCCCGGAACGGGCGTGAAATTCGCGGCTTTTTCCAATGCTTCTTTCGGATTTACATCGCCGACTAATGTGAAGCCGCGGGTTGCAATAGCATTCAGGCGTTTTTCGATATCAGTGTCACCAAATAGCTCGCTCGCAATAGCTTCGTTTTCGATCTGATTTATTCCAACATCTATCACCGTCGCACCTTCTTTAATGTGCTTGCCGCAAATAAATCCTGCACGTCCGATCGCGGCAACCAGAATATCAGCCTGACTTGAAATTGCAGGCAAATTCGACGTTCGTGAGTGACATATCGTAACTGTGGCGTTTTCCCGCAAAAGCAGCATTGCCAAGGGCTTCCCGACAATATTGCTGCGTCCCACAATAACCGCGTGTTTGCCGGTTATGTCGATATCGGAACGTCTCAAGATCTCGATCACGCCCGCAGGCGTACAAGGAAGCAGCGAAGGGTATCCGAGCGATAGTTTGCCAACATTCTCCGGATGAAATCCATCAACATCCTTGGCTGGATCGATCGATTCGAGAATTAAGCGCTCCTCGATCTGCTCCGGCAAAGGTAGTTGCACTAGAATTCCGTCAACCTCATCGCGGCTGTTGAGCTCGGCTATGAGTTCGAGCAATTTAGTCTGAGTTACCTTGCCATCCAGGTGATGGTGCTCGGAAACAATACCCATTTCGGCGGCTGCTTTGACCTTTTTCCCAACATAAACTTCCGACGCCGGATCAGCTCCTACTCGCACCACGGCAATGCACGGCCGAAAGCCATTCTCAACCTCAAAACTCTTCACTTCATTTGCGACCTCGGCCTGTATCGCGTCTGCTATTGGTTTTCCGCTTAGTATCCTTGCCGTCATAACTGTTTTGTCCTAATTTTACAGGAAACGACACAAGTTTGCTAAAATCGACGTTAATATGCGCACCTTTATTTTGTTCTTATCGTTGTTTCTTATGTTTGCTGCCTGTAAAAGCGGCGTCGATTCTAATCACGCGTCGACGACAGCCAAGCGTTACCCATTAAAAGGCAAAGTCATATCTGTTGACCGTACCGCAAAAAAGGCCAAGATCGAGCATGAAAAGATCGAAGGCTATATGGAAGCGATGACGATGGACTTTCCGATACATGCCGACTGGATCTGGAATGATCTGAACCCCGGCTCAGAGGTCAGGGCCGAGTTGGTCGTTGACAACACGGCCAAAGATCCGTATTTTCTCGAAAACGTAGGCATTATAGCCCTTCCAAACCCTGACCAACCGCCCGTTGTAGTAAACGAGAATTTTGCTCAGGTCGGGAAAGAGATACCTGATTTTTCGCTTACAAATCAGGATGGAAAAATAATTTCACCGAAAGATTTTCGCGGAAAGGCGCTCGCCATTACATTTATCTATGCAAAATGTCCTTTGCCGGACTACTGCATCAGGATGTCGACACATTTCAGCGACGTTGCAAATCAAGTGGCTGCAAACGCCGATCTTAAAGACAAAATTCGCCTCCTAAGTATTTCATTCGACCCGGCTAACGACACGCCTGAAAAGCTGCGTTCCTACGGCATCGGCTATCTCGGCAACGATCCAAAAGCTAAATTCGACATCTGGCAGCTTGCAGTCGGCAAGGAACCTGAAGTGCGAAAGATCGCAGATTTTTTCGGCTTACGATATGAGGTTGACCAAAACGATAAAACCCAGATCAACCACAGCCTGAGAACGGCCGTGATATCGCCGGACGGCAAGGTAGCGAAGATATTTCCTGGCAACGAATGGACACCTGCTCAATTGCTGATGGAGTTGGAATCTTCATTTCAGCGCTGAGTGAACAACTTTTCCGGCAACCATTGTCATTGTCACGTCCCGAGCGTTTGAGGCAAAGATGAGGGCGGTGTGGATGTCGTTGATGGGTTGCTGCGCAGCATGTGTGAGTGAAACAGCAATAATGTCAGCTTGTTTACCGGGTTCGAGCGTGCCGATTAGGTGGTCAAAGCCAAGAGCTCTTGCACCGCCAAGCGTTGCCGCTTCAAGCATTTCTTGTGCGGAGAGAAAACGGCGGCTTCCTTGATGATTACGTGCCGCAAGCGCGGCAAAACGAGATTCCTCTAAAATGTCGCAGACATTGTTGCTCGCGACAGAATCACTCCCTAAGCCAACTGAAATTTTAGCATCAAGAAATGCTTCAAGCGGCGCAAATCCGTGGCCGAATTTCGCATTGGATTTCGGACAATGGGCTATCGATGAACCGCTGTCAGCGATCAATTCGATGTCCCTTCCGCTCACGGTTACGCAATGTGCCAACAGAGGTTTGGCACGGAGAACGCCGAGACTCTCGAGATACTCGGTCGCTGAACAGTGGGGGCTTTGCCATTTGACACCATATTTCTCATAGACATCAGTAAAAAATCCCGTGCCGTGACGCATAAGCTCATCTTCATCCGTCGATTCGGCTGCGTGAATCGTGAGTTTTACATTATGCTTGATAGCAAAATCTGCGATAAGCTGGAAAAGCCTTGGGCTTACGGTATACGGCGAATGCGGCGATATGCCAACCCTTACGAGTTCAGTTTCGGTTTGCCTCAGCGACTCAAATTTCTCGATCAATTTATCGAATTCCGCTTCAACTGTTGCATCATCAGGTGAGAATTCAGTTTCCTGAAACAGAACGCCTCGGAGACCGACGATCTTCAATGCTTCAAATCCTGCCACGCCATATCGGCCAATGTCACCAAAACACGTAACGCCCGCCTGCATTCCTTCCACGGCCCCGGCAATTGCGGCTTTGCGAATATCCTCATCCGACAAACCGGCTCGAATTTCATTCAGCTTTAATAGCCAGGCTGAAAAATCATGCTCGACACCATCAAGAGCGCCGCGCATCGATGTAACTTCAAGATGCGAGTGGCAGTTTACAAAACCTGGCAGGATAGCGGCTTTGCCAAAATCCTCAATCTGAGCGGCAGGAAATTGATCGACAATCTGTTGACGCTTTCCAACCGCAACTATTTCACTGCCTTCAACAGCTACTGCTCCTTGTTCGATCGGCAGAGCAGCGATCGGTAGAACATAATTAGCGGTCAATATCTTCATTCTATTGCTGAACGGACTGTGCTCGGTAACGGGTGAGAATAGACGTTACATAGTTTTTTGTTGAAGGTATTCCTATGCGCTCAATAAAAACGTTTTCAGCGATCGTCGCGGCATCGATGTCTTTGGTCCAATCCTCGACGCGGCTCGGTCCGGCATTGTATGCGGCAAGCATCATCGCTGTTTCTGCGGGACGGTTACGATAATTCTCTCGCAGTTTCTCGAGGTACCAACACCCGACTTGCATGTTGCGTTCGGGGTCGCGAAGAAATTCGACAAGATTTTCAGATGCCTTTTTCTCGTATTCACGAAAGCCGGTTTCCTTAGCCCAATCGCGAGCGACGACAGGCGTGACCTGCATCAAACCAACTTCGTCCGCCGCACCGATCTTCCACGCCCGAAAGTAGGTTTCCTCGTAGATCAGACTCCACACAAGTTTTTCGTCAAGTCTGTAAATGTGTGCCTGTCGCACGATCAGTTCGTCGTAACGATGCACCCAGTACGTAGGGAAAAAGTAACCGCCGGCCAAACAAACCACCGCCAGGATGAACACACACGAAATAACGTACCTGTGCATTGCTATCCTTTCCTGACCTTTCGGCCTCGTCTCAAAACCGTCGGAAGGTTCTTGTCACTATCTACTTGCTCGGCTGCCGGGCTGGATTCAGCGAGCACCTTGCCGTTCGCGGGAGCCTGCCCGCTTCGCACACGGCCGACAAAAAGATCAACATCGTAATCCGCTTCGAGAGCCATCTCACGACGGATCTCAAGGAGCATTTCCAGAAATTTTGGCCTGCGATACATACTTCGTCCAACGTTTAATTGTTAACCGCTGAACGAGCGTACGTCAACCGAACCTTTTTCGGTCAGTGGCTGATCGCAAGGCTCTTATTGGATCAACGGAATCGCCGGAAGGTCATCAAAGCGTGTAAACGGCACATTAAATTGCCGCCCGTCGATCAGAAATTCTCGGAGCTGCTCATGGGGCATAGGCTCAGCAAATAAGAAACCTTGTCCGCCTTCACATTCCAGCATCTGTAATTTTTTTAGCTGAGATTCGGTCTCGACGCCTTCAGCGATAACCCCAAGACCCAGATTTCGAGCAAGAGTTACAATGGCACGAACGATCTCATCATTACCGCCGTCGTCATCGATCATTGAAACGAATGACCGGTCGATCTTCAACTTCGAGATCGGCAGCTTCATCAAATAACTTAGATTGGAATACCCCGTTCCAAAATCGTCGATGTCAATTTCTATCCCTAAGCCACGAAGCCGATTAAGCATCTCAACTGCCCGATCAGCATGCTCAAAAAAGACGGATTCAGTGATCTCAAGTTTTAGGTCCTGCGGCAAGAAGGCCGTTTCATCCAGAATTCCTTCGATGCTCTTCACCAAAGCCGGTTGAGCAAATTGTCGGCATGACAGATTAACGCTCATCGAAAGCGGAAGATCACGTCCGATCTCATCTTTTAACGAGCCTATCTCGATGCATCCGCGACGCAGAACTTGTTCACAGAGCCTGTCAATAAGTCCGATCTCCTCGGCAAGCGGGATAAATTTCCCCGGTGACACATTGCCAAGTTCAGGATGGTGCCAACGCGCAAGAGCCTCGACCCCTTCGAGCCTGCCGGTCGCGAGTGCGTAGATCGGCTGGTAACAGACAACTATTTCCTCGCGTTCTACAGCACGACGCAGATCAGTTTCAAGCTGTAAAATCTCCTTAGCGGCACTGTGCATTTTTTCGTCAAACACTTCGTGCCGTGCCTTGCCGGCACGCTTTGCCTGATACATGGCCGTATCGGCATCACGCATGATATCCTCGGACACTTTATGCTTTTCAGACGCGTGAAGAATGCCGATACTGGCCGAACTGTAAACTTCGTGGCCGCGAAGATTGAATGCGATAGCAAATTTCTTTTGGATTCGTTCGGCGATCCTTGTAACTTCGTTTATGTCGTATTTTCCCTGCACAAGGATCGTGAACTCATCGCCGCCGAGGCGGGCGACAATATCAGCGGGACGCATGCATTCGGTCAAACGGGCAGCAATTTCTTTTAGGAGGTCGTCACCGACCAAATGGCCCAAACTATCGTTGACATACTTAAAACGATCTAGATCGATAAACAAAACACTGACCTTGTATTCCTTGATCGCGTGCGTCTTTTCGAGAGCCTCGCTGAGGCGGTTCATGAAAAACGCTCGATTCGGCAGCCCGGTCAGAGCATCATGCGTGGCCTCATGCTTGAGTTTTTCCTCCGCCAACTTTCTCGCCGTAATATCCTGTATTTGAAATATGAGATTTGGTTGTTCCGATCGTCCGTCACTGGCTGCCGACACGCTCAATGATGTCCATACAATGTGTCCGTTTTTGTGAATGTACCGCTTTTCATTTAGATAGTTGGCGATCTTTCCGGTGAGCAGATCATGCACTTTGATCAGCGTGTCGCCCAGATCGTCCTGCATCGTCATTGAGTGGTAATCAGATCCGAGAAATTCTTCCTCAGAGTAACCAAGTATCTTGGTCATTGCGTGATTGACCTTAAGCCATGTTCCTGTCGGCGCGACCAATCCGATGCCGATCGGTGCATAGTTGAAGGCACTGCGGAAACGTTCTTCCGATTCAAGAAGCGCTGATGATTTTAACTCTAGGTTTTTTGCGTATTCCTCGGCCTGCTCCGCCTGCTGTATTGATATATCAATATTTTTGAGATACATCCGGTACGATAGAAACACAAAAAAGATAACGGGGAATGTTGCGAGAATGACCCCGAAACCCCAAATGCGAGAGACCTGAACTATGCACCCGGCGCTAGCGGCACCAATAAAATAGGACATAAATGTCCAGATATATTTGTTCTTCCAAGTTTCCCACAGCGGAATGCCGTCCCTTAAAGATCCTTGTATCGCGGCAAGTATCGTATTGCACAAGAATTGCGTTAGGGCAACGAATGACAGCGTAATGATGAATATCTGTAAATTATCGGTGTATCCGTAGACAAAAGGTTTATCAAATACGAACCGAAGGCACCTAATAACCAGAACAACGGCTCCAGTCGAAATTGCCATTGTTGCCGCATTGTAGAATACGGTGATCTTTTGGTTGCAAAATCTCCAGGATGCTGCGGTGGCCTCGATCGCAGCAAGAACTATGGCAGCCTCGCCGCCATATAGGATCAGGGTCAGGAAAATGAAAGTGTCCGAAACTGAAATATGGGACTTGAATCTCGGTATCTGAATAGTAATACGGGATCCGACCGCTATTGTGAAAATTGCAATCAGTAATAGATAAAGATCGATCTTCGCGATCTCTATATTTGCCAGAGCGTAAAGAACACACAAAGCTCCTGCGACGATGACAGTCGCCATATACTTTTCAGAGCTTTTTGACCTATCCATTATTAAATCACCATCTAATACGAGGAGCGGTTGAGGCCCATTTGGGCGCAAGGATAAAAAGAATGGTTAAAAACAGGGTGACGAAGGAGGCGGACGGGAAAGATGCGTCCAAATGCGAAAAGAAGGCCGACTAACAGCCTTCTTTATTATCGCGTAAAACAAAGTGTTTGTCTATTCTTTTATAGGGTTAAACAAACAAAGTCGTGCAGTGGTCAGTGTTCCTAAAACCGGCCTTTTGGAAGCTTCGATGGGCGTCATCAAATTTGACATTGCTGAGGAGTGAGATGTGCTCAACACGCCCCAAAAGATCAAGCGACAACGCCGACAGGCATTTTGCACCAATTCCGCGTCCGCGGTACTGCTGCGAAACATAAACGCCTTCAAGATAGATGGCATTGTCGGTTTCGGCAATAATGTCGGCTTTGAAGACCATTTCGTCGCCGTCGAGGGCCACAAATACCCGTTTTTGCTCGATTCTGCGAGCAACACGCTTCAAAAACCCCTCGCGGTCCTGGATCATCGGATCCACGCCGCTTTCGATAAAGGCAACCTCAGCCTGAGCCTCGGCGACTTCCATCAAAAGATCCATCGTCGCATTCTCGATCTTCCATTCACTTTTTTGAACAGCAAACGGAAATGAGATCTCGAACAGAGCTTCGGTGCAGGTCAACCTCGGTGCGTTTTGGCTGCGATCCATATATTTCCAGAACTTTTCGGCGTTGTCACCACTCGACATGATCAGGTGGATCGGCGTTTCCGGGTTTCTGGCGATAAAAGCGAGAGCTTTCAAAGCTTCGTCAGTGCGGGCTTCGACAAGTGTTGAGTGTCCGATCAGAGCAACTCCTTCAAGTGTTCCAGCGGCATTTCGATATCCGAAAAACTTACCTCTGTTCAGCTCGCTAACGATCCCGTTGTCAGCAATAAAGCTGGACATTACTACGGTATGCACGGGTCTGACAGCAAGGAATTCCTGTACTTCCACTGTATTTTCGGCGGTCAGTTCCTTAACCCTTGTAAGGTCAGGAGCGATCGTCATTATTTGTGCAATGTCGTATTGCGGTGCTCGGCTTACGTTTGTAGTAGTTCTAATGAGCATATATTTATCCTCCTTTTTTCTTGATTTAACTACTACATAGAGGGAGTATTATCGCCCTGGACGATATTGTCACCTGTGAGAACCGTGTCACCAACAAGGACTCCGCCGCGGCGAAGTAAGCCATCACCGACCAGTACCCCGTCACCGACAAGCACACCGCCTTTGAGTATTGCCCGGTCACCGATAAACACACTGTCACCTGCGGGAGCGCCATCACCAACAAGCACTCCGTACTGAAGAAAGTTTGTCCCGGCGCCCAATGCAGCACCATTGCTGGTATTTACGTTGCGGCTAACGGTTAAGCCCGAACCAAAATAGGTTGTCGTATTGAGTGAGAAGTTTCCGTTAGAGAAATTAACACCTTGACCGACAATATTTTCACGCTTATAAACTGTCTGGAACTGAGAAACAAGATTCGCTCCTGTAAGGAACGTGTATTTTCCAGTTACAAGCTGTGCCCACGGGAACGTGTTCCCGCCTATGGTTGAGCTCGTCGTTGGCATCGCCCAACCGGTAGGAACCGTTGAATTAGCCCTGTTCAGCAACTGAAAATCAACATCAGTCTTAAGAGTTCTCGCCAGCCTCATGGCACCATCGATATTGAGTTCACCGGCTCCTTGCTCCAATGTATTTGCACCGGTGATCGGGTCCGCCGTGTACTGAAGAAGCATGCGGATCATGCCCGGCGTTAGATTTGGGTTGATCTCGAGCAGCATTGCTGCCGCACCTGCGGCGATCGGGGTCGACATCGACGTTCCGCTCATGTACATAGCTGAGTCAGCGCCGTTCGTGGAATCCAGTGCCAATGACGGCGATGATGCAACCAAATTATTGTTTGGAGCCTTATACGAGATAAGTTTATTTCCGGGTGCAACCAGATCAGGCTTGATCAGATTGTCGTAAACCCTGGTTCCCGTCGAGGTTGTAAAATAACTTCGGGTCGGACCATTTGAATTATATGTCGTCATAACGTCATCCGCATGCGTCGTAGTTCCCATGGAATTGCTTGCTCCGACAGTGATCGCATACGGGCTGTTGCCCGGTGAGTGGATGCCACCATAAACCTTGTTTCCGGTTGATGGATCCTTACCCTCGTTGCCGGCCGCTGCGAATACGACGATACCCGCGTTTACTAGTTCCTTGACCTTAAGGCAGATAGGATCATTTGTATAAGTGTCAACTGCCGTCGTTCCTAAACTGAGGTTGACGACTTTGATGTTATAAGTCGTGCGGTTTGTAAGGATCCAATTCAACCCGTTGAGAACGCTTGACGTCGTGCCGGTACCGGTATCGTTAAGTACTTTAACGCTGATGATCTTCGAATCGTCGGCGATACCGCGATAAGCACCACTGCTGACGCCCAAGTTTCCTGCTGCCAGACCGGCAACGTGTGTGCCATGTCCGTACACATCATTTGTCGTTGAAGAACTTGAAAAATTTACATTAGCGACTATACGCGAGGTGCCGCCGCTGTCCTTAAATCCGTTGTGTGCGGCATAGATGCCGGAATCAACTATCGCGATACCAACGCCCGTGCCGTCACAGGTACTAAGCGAGGAGATACAGCCGCTGGTCGATGTTGTACGCATTTGCGTCGCGCCTGTCGTGTCTTCGATGTGCCCCATTGATACTGTCGGACGGTCAGGCGAAACGTAATTGATAAGGCCGCTAGTAGAAAGCGAATCAAGAGCTGAAAGCGGAAGATTTACCACCAGCGTGTCTGTACGGCCGATACGATCGGCAACATGTGCCTGTCCGCTCGCCATCAACGAACGCAGAGCAGCATTGTCGGCATCTTTCGCCTGGATGATAACGTCAAGCCGCGTGTCGCCGCTTGTGCTTGCCATCATTTCGCGAAGGTCGGGCGAGATATTGTCACCGCGAAACTCTTCTTCTTCGGTCCTGGTCGTCGAATCGATCTTTGCATTTGCATTACGATTGTCGGTCATCAGGATGCCGTTGAAATATGCAGCGATCTCTGGCTGAGATTCGATCTGCTCGTCATAGGCGGCGGCCGAGCTGCCGCCGACCATGACGAGTTTCCCCGCAGCAATAGCGCTAAAAAGATCTGTTGTCGCCGCCTTTGAACCGACGAGGTTGGTCAATTCATTGACAAAAAGGATCGTCTGCCCTTTTGAAGCAACCGCGTCATTAACGATAGCGTCCACGACATTGGCTACGTCAGCCGCATTTCGTGCATTTGAAAAAAGAACCTCGGTCTCGATCTTGATGATCGACTTGCCGGTGAGTTCTTTCGGCACATTGTTTTTCGCAATGCGGAGAGCAAGCTGCTCGACGACGGTTTCCTGAACCGCTTTGTCCTCATGGACAATGACCGGCTGACGAATACCACCTTCGGCTAACGCTTTGATAAGGCGAGCAGTCTCGTTCTCAAAGCTTAGGTTCTCACGCAATCTTCCTTCACGGCCAAGCTGCGTTAAGTCAGTAGTAAATTTCGCCGTTGCCGCTGAGACCGTTCCCGTGATCGACCGGTAGCTGCTCAAGGCACTTCCTGCAAGTACATTCGAGAAAACAAACGAAGCAATTACCGCAATTGCGGCAAATCGCTTTGTTGTTTCAAAACCAAAAATTGACATCCTCATAATAGTCGCTCCTTTCTGGGGCAATAAGATTACGGCATATGCCGCCGGCCTTCTTAATACAAGGAGCGTGCCATTCGGTTAAATGAAGAAATAAATGGACTTATGTGGATATGAACGTGGAACGGCCTGATCGAATTCGGTCAATCTGACTGACTGAATCGGTCAAAATGGAACAGATCGCGTCAGATCTCTGGTCAGTGCATTGGTCAAAGAGCGGAGACCGAAGTGATTGAAGCGGATCGACGACGTTTTGTGCGAAAAAGCCTAGGGACGCACGTATCATTTTTACAATTTGACCCGGATCGCGTGTCAAAGATGCGTCCAAAGGCACACTCACGGATGATCCACGCCAGCACATTTTGCTTGGGACGCGCGCGTCCCTGGTTAAGCGCTTTTAAGCGTTCCACTTGTTCCATTTGTTCCATTTTGGGTGGAACGGAACAAAGTATGTATTTCCGGTTCTAGCCGTTATGAATAAAAAAGGCTGCCTTTTCAGACAGCCTTTATTTTTCGAAGATTTGGAATATCCAGGAATCAAACATTCAGGATATCAACGAGTTCCTGCACGGCAGCGGCTGATTTGTGCAGCGCGGTGCGTTCGTCGTTGGTCAGGCTGATCTCGATGATCTGTTCGATGCCGTTTTTGCCGAGTTTGACAGGAACGCCAACGAAAAGATTGCTGACGCCGTATTCGCCTTCGAGAAAGACTGCGCAGGGCAAGATCTTTT
>CAZGSC010000018.1:0-31838 GCA_964528325.1 uncultured Chloracidobacterium sp.
TCAAGCTGTTTTGCCGCTCAAAGGTAAAATTCTCAACGTTGAAAAAGCCCGATTTGACAAAATGCTCGGCCACGGCGAGATCAAGGCGCTCATTACGGCTCTCGGAACGGGCATCGGAAAGGAAGATTTTGACGTTGCCAAGCTTCGATATCACAAGATCTGCCTGATGACTGACGCCGATGTCGACGGCAGCCACATTAGAACGCTTCTACTGACGTTCTTTTATCGCCAGATGCCTGAGTTGCTCGAACAGGGCTATGTATATATAGCTCAGCCGCCGCTTTACAAGGTAAAACGCGGTAAAAAGGAGGAGTACATCAAGGATGAGCCCGCAATGTTCAGTTATCTGATGCGTGTGGCAACGGCAGACATTCAGATAAGCTCCAAGACAAAGGAAATTTCCGGCCGTGAGCTGTCAAAAGTTCTTGACCAGACCAAGCAGCTCAAAAATTATGCCGAGCGCATCGCCCGTCGCCTTAATAATGATGCCAAGCTGGTCGATCTGATCATCGAGGCATTTGCCGGAAAAGACGGCGTGCTCGTTAAAAATGCCGTCCGTTTACGCAAGGTTTTCGGTGATCAGGAAATGATGGCCGAGATCGAAGGCAAGCTTGATGGTGATTACAGCACGGATCTTAATCTGGACGAAGAACATGGCCTCTGGCGTATCTCAGTCTCGTACCCGAACGGCACCGTCCGCTATATCGATTGGAACATGGCGAGCTATGTCGAATTTCAAAAAGCTGTGGAGTTGAAGAAATCGCTAGAGATAGATTTTCCTGCTCCGTTCGTAATGGGCGAGAACGGCAAGAGCGAAGCCATCGATTCGCGCGAAGATCTGCTCGAAAAAGTAATGGCAATGGCCAAAAAGGACCTCACCATCCAGCGTTACAAGGGTCTCGGTGAAATGAACCCCGAGCAGCTTTGGGAAACCACGATGGACCCGGAAAAGCGAACGATGCTGCAAGTGCGCATCGAGGACGCGATCGAAACCGACGGTATTTTTACTGTCCTTATGGGCGATCAGGTCGAGCCCCGGCGTAAGTTCATTGAGGACAACGCTCTCGATGTAAAAAATCTGGACGTTTAGATATTCAAAGCGTCTAATGAAGTGTTATGAAAAATACGCTTCCTGTTTTCGTTTTGTTCATTCTCGCTCTTTCTGCATTCGGCCAGCAGCAGACACCAACTCCTGCCGCTTCTCCAAATGCGGAAAATGATGTAGTTAAGATCACGACGAAGTTGGTCCAGCTCGACGTGATCGTTGTCGATAAGGACGGCAAACAGGTACGAGATCTGACCCCCGCCGATTTCGAGGTCCTTGAAGACGGCAAACCGCAAAAGATCACCAATCTTTCTTACGTCAACACCGAAGCCGCCCAGTCTGCAGAGCCGGTCAAAGTAAAGGAAAAATCAGAGGTAAAGGTAAAAGATGCCCCGATCGCGCCGCCTGTAAGGATCACACCGACAACTGCCGGACGGATCATCACCTTCATTGTCGATGACGGTAACTGCTCGGCCTCAAACATCGGAATGAGAGCGTCGAAAGAAGGCATTGAAAAATTTATCCGCGAACAAATGCAGCCGACTGACAGGGTCGCTATCTACCAGACGCGTTCGGGCAGCAATGCTCTTCAACAATATACCAACGACAAAGCTCGCTTGCTCAAAATAGCGGGCAAAATACACTGGATGCCGCCCATGGGAAGCTGTGCGTCGAATGACGGAAGTTTTTTCGCTGCAGCCAAATCGAACACATATATCAAACAATCTCCCAACGGCACAACAACCAACACCATCGAATCTGACGCAGAACGCAAGATTCGCGAACACTCTGAGGACGCGGTAAGCAATAATCAAGTAGTTGGAACTTTGGGAGTGATCAGATACGTGGTTCAGGGACTGCAGCGTGTCCCGGGACGAAAGATCGCATTTTTCCTTTCCGACGGGTTGCCGATTCGCGAGAGGGGCGGAGGTTTTCTCAGCGCCAAGGATACCTTGAGAGATCTGACCGATCTGGCAAACCGCTCATCGGTTGTATTTAACACCATCGATGTCCGTGGTGTATTTAACGAGGATATGATCGAAGCCCGTGATGAGGTCTATGCTCAGGACGATGTTCAGGCAACTGACAAGATCGGCACTGAGCGCTTCAATGCGGTCAGAAGTTCGCGTACGGGCCTTAGTTTTCTCGCTGACGAGACAGGAGGCAAGTTCTCTCACGATCAAAATTTCCTGGACTATCCGATCAAGCAGAACCTCGCTATCGAAACGGGATATTACCTGATCGCCTACGAGCCTTCAGACGAGACATTCAAAAGTAAAAAATTCAACGAGATCGAGATCAAAGTCAATCAGCCGGGGCTCAAGGTCGTTTCCCGTGCCGGATTTTTTGGCTTTGTCGAGCAAAACACCAAGCAAAAACGAAAGACCGAAGACAGCGATCTCTACGAAGCGATCATCGCTCCGCTGCCGACTGCTGGATTGGACATTCGGCTTACAGCATATTTTGTTAATTCGCTCGAGGCCGGAAATGTTGTGCGTTCCTTGTTTCAGCTCGACGGCAAAGAGCTTACTTTTGTCGATGAGGGCAATTTGAAGAAAACTGTTTTCGATGTTGTTGCGGTAACGCTCGATGAAAAGAACAAGGTCGTTGACGAATTTACACACACTAGCACTTATAAAGTATCGGCCGAGGCCATACCCACGATCATGCAGAACGGTTTGATCTATTCAACCGATGTTATCGTCAAAAAACCGGGCACATACAATTTTCGTGTCGCTGTAAAAGACACTGCGAGCAAACAGATCGGTACTTCGAGTCAGGTGGTCGAGATCCCGGACCTAAAAAGATCAAAGATCTTCGTGTCGGGCCTAACCGTCGCTCAGGTTGACTCCGCCGGAAAATTTGCCGTGCCCGCGGCTCCGGATGCGGATAAACCTATTGCGCTTACTATGACTAGCGCAATACCCGCAATACGTCGTTTTCGCCGCGGTTCGATCCTGGCTTATGCTTATACCATCTATAACGCCAAACTTGATCCGGCAAACGGCCAGCCAAAACTTTCCATTCAAACAAAGCTCTTTCACAATGGCCAGCTGGTTATAGATGGTACGCCGCAAACTGCACAGCTCGAAAAACAGGCCGACTGGACACGCATAAATGACTACGGCTATTTGCAGCTAAAACCGCAGATGGCTGCGGGCGATTATGCCATCCAGATCATCATCAAAGACCTCCTGATTGACGGCAAAAACGCCATAACGAGCCAGTCGATCGACTTTGAAGTTGTCGAATAACGCGAAACGTTGGCTCAGCAAAAAATAATCACAATTTAACATCAAGGTTCCTGCAAGTATTTCACTCCGGAACGTTCTATCGAGCGCAGCGTTGGTGTGAAGCGGCAAACGGGCGACTCATAAAACAGTCCGGCTGTTTGCAGAAAGACGCGTCATATCAGTCCGGCTGTGGATGTCTGTGCGGCGGACGGCTAGTCGTTCGCGTTAGTTGACCAGCCCATCATTAAGGGCTTCATAGGAGAAACAATGAGAAGATCATTCATTTTATCAACAGTTTTGGCGGCAAGCGTCGCAGTGCTTGGTGCGTGCGAGAACCCAAAACCCGAACCACCCAAACCGACCGTAGCAAGCCCGTCGCCATCTGCAAGCGTGGCCCCAAGCCCAAGCGCTTCGCCGAGTGGCTCACCGGTAAAAGCTGGTTCGCCGACCGGCAAACCAAGTTCCTCTCCGACGCCAAACACGTCGCAGGGCATCAAAACTGACAAGGATGATAAGCCTGCCGCGGCGGCCTCGCCAAAAACGAAGTAACCTTGTTTCGTTTATCACCCTTTAAGAGGCTCGCAAGCGAATTGCGGGCCTTTTTACTTGAGTGTTGGTAATTCCCAGAACTTTTTCCGCCTTGCTTTCGTTTTCAGTGACGGCATTCAAGTTTCTTCAGCGGAGGGATTTTATGAAAAAAGTAGGAATTATCATATTTGCGTCGGCACTAATAATCGGCCTCGTTGTTTCGAACATATTCTCGTTTGGACGTATGAGCGACAGTCTTTTCCATTTTTCGGTCAATTTCAGCGGCGAAAAGGGCTCAGGCAAGATCGTCACTCAGCAACGAGACCTGAAGGGCTTTAAGGCGGTCGAGGTCGGCGGTGTTTTCCTCGTCGAGATCACTGCTCAAAAGGATTTCAGCCTCGAGATCGAGACAGACGACAATCTTTTGCCGCTTATTAAGACCGAGGTCAATGACGGTGTGTTGACGATCGAATCCGATGGACGGCTTTCGCCGACGAACCAGATCAAGGTACGAATTTCGGCTCCGGACATTGATAATCTCGATGTTTCCGGTGCTGCCAATTTAACGCTTAATGATGTTAAGAACTCAAGCCTGTCGGTGGATGCCAGCGGTGCTTCAAAGTTAAAGATAGCCGGTGAGACGACAAGATTGACGGTCGATGTAAGCGGTGCTTCAAAGCTCGATGCCGAAGAACTGAAGGCCTCAAAGGCTGAGGTGGAGGCCAGCGGTGCCAGCCGCATTGATGTAAACGTATCCGACGACCTTTCGGTAGACGCTTCGGGGGCGAGTAATATCGTCTATTCCGGAACGCCCGCATCTCTTCACAAAAAGACAAGCGGCGCGAGTCACGTCTCGCAAAAGTAACTGTTTTTATTAACTACGTTTCAACCGCCTTAGTAGTGATTCCGGTCAAATTTCCATCTTTGTCGATACCAACGGCAAGGATTTCAATCTGGATCTTTCCGATCCTATAGACTTTTAAGCCGGTCAGATTTTCCTCGAGCAGAGTTTTTAGCTCGAGGAATTTTTTTGCCCTGTCTTTCTCTCGCTCACCATACCAATCCCTGATCGTTGTCAGACGATCAAAAAATTCCACAAAATTTCTTTCCTCTATATTCGTTTCGGCTGACAAGCCTGCTTGCTGTAGAATTATCTCACCGTTGACAGTGTCAGTTGGTTGGCCGAAAAAAGGCAGTACGGGTGCGTCGGTTTCGCTTATGTAGATCAGCCCTTCGCATGCCTGTTCGATCTTGTGAAAAAGCCCGCTATTATTTTTGTCATTTTTTTGAAAAAAAATTTGCATTTTTTCGTCCAATTTCAGCGCGTTTTCGGTCGATTTTCTTAGTCTAACACATTCGAAAAATGGAGCGAATTGTTGTCATGAAAGCAGGTTAAATCCATGTTAAACTGCCCGAAAAAAACCTGTGGATTTCAGTTTGCGTTAGCCTTTTTTTCGTGTTAGTCTGTTACCCGTTTCGAATATTTTGAGCCGTTGTAACCTGTTGATAGTAAATGGCTTAATGCGTTACTTTAAGTTTCATGCGCCTTTTTCGCGAGTCTGTGAAAAAGCTGTGAATAACCGAAGCGGCGGTCGATTTTCCAACAGCCGCGAAGCACCACAACACAAAGCCTTGTCAAGCAAGCACAAGGTGCGAACAAGGGGGCCGGCACATGACTTTGTCGGAGCCATTTTATCGAGCGAGAAACTCCGCTCTTTGAGCGCCGTTTTTGAGAGAATATTTTGAAAGCAATTTCGCAAAAATCAACCGCCTGGAACGACGTTCTAAGTCTTATCAAAAAGCGTCTGAACAAAGATGTCTTTGACACTTGGTTTCGCCCGATCACCTTCGTTGAGCTGGACGATGAGCAAAAGACGCTGAATCTTCGTGCAGGCCAGATCACTAAAGACTGGGTCTGCGAATATTACACGGAGATGCTTGATGTGATGCTGGCCGAGACCGGCCTTTCCGATTACAGTTTGAAATGGCAGATCGACGCTGATCAGCCTCACGAACCGCTCTTCGCCGACGAGCCCGAAGCAGACATTTTCTTTTCGCCTAAGAACACGTCTACTCCTTTGAGACCGACCAGCAACTCTGCTCCGTTCATCGATATCGAGCCGGTTGAAGAGAACCTAAATCCTAAATACACATTCGAAAAGTTCGTCGTCGGATCGTGCAATCAGTTTGCTCACGCCGCGGCTAAGGCCGCTGCAGAGACTCCGGGCACGACATACAATCCGCTTTTCATCTATGGCGGCGTCGGCCTTGGCAAAACACATTTGATGCATGCGATCGGCCATACCATCAAGGCCCGCAGCCCGCATATGCGTGTCTCCTACATCACGTCCGAGCGTTTTATGAACGAGCTGATCAATGCGATCCGCTTTAATAAGACGCCTGCGTTCCGTGACAAATACAGGTCGATCGACGTGCTGCTGATGGATGACGTCCAGTTCATGGCGGGCAAGGAGCGTACGCAGGAAGAGTTCTTCCATACGTTCAACACTCTCCACAACAGCCAAAAGCAGATCATCATATCGAGCGATTGTCCTCCGAGAGAGATACCTACTCTCGAAGAGCGTCTGCATTCGCGTTTTGAGTGGGGCCTGATCGCCGATCTCGAACCGCCTGATCTTGAAACCAAGGTCGCCATTCTTAAACGAAAGGCCGACATGGACGGCATCGAGTTAACGGATGATGTCGCCATCTATATCGCCGGCAAGGTCAGAAGCAACGTTCGCGAACTTGAAGGTTCGCTAATCCGCCTGCTTGCGATCGCTTCGATGAAAGGCGTCAAGATCTCAAAGGACCTTGCCAAAGAAGCGATGAAAAACATCCTCGATGCCGAGCGTCCTGCAGGGTTGACGATGGAACACATCGCCCGTGAGGTCGCTTCGCATTACAAGTTGTCTGTCGAGGAAATGAAGTCGAAAAGCAACTCGCGTTCGATCGCATTGCCGCGTCAGGTGGCGATGTATCTATGTAAAAGATTGACACGGCACAGCTTTCCTGAGATCGGACGGGAGTTCGGCGGCAAGCATCATACGACCGTGATGCACTCGGTTGAGAAGATAACGGCGTTAGAAAAGGACGACCGGAATTTCCACAGGGAAGTAAAAGAGCTAATTGATAATCTTTGCAGCTAGTTAAAGTTGTTTTAGCTTTGAAACGGTTGTGATCTTTTCCACACTTAGCAAAAGCCACTAACAAGTGTAAGTTGTTTGTTTTCTGATATTTGAATAGTGTTTTTCCACTTTTCCGCAGGAGATGCCAAACCAAGCCTGTGGACGATGGTGGAAAACTAAGAGAGAGGGAAAGTTATCCATAGGGAACGGTGTTTTCCACAGATTTTCCACAAGGTGCTGTGGGTGGAAAAACCGCTTATTTTATAAGAGTTTAGGCCGCTTTTACACATTTGCACAGGCACTATTACTACTACTATTTCTTAATATCTGATCTGAAAATCATTAGCTGTAGAAAAGCGTGAAACGGTGTGGTATAGTATCTCACATATGAAATCGGCATAAAAGAAGAGACGAGGAGAAGTATCATGGAATTCAAAATTAAACAGAGCGTATTGAAAGATGAGTTGGGCTTTATCCAGGGCGTTGTCGAGCGTAAGACGACGATACCTGTCCTGTCCAACATCCTGATCGAATCGATCGGCGAGAACGAGATCCGCATTGTCGGGACCGATCTCGACTGTACGATCCGCTGCGACGCTGAGGCTGAGATCATCAAGGCCGGTGCGATCTGCATACAGGCACGCAAGCTGTTTGATATCGTTCGTGCTCTGTCTGCCGGCGACGTGCATTTCAAGAAAGAGGACAACGAATGGGTGACGATGAAATGCGGCAACGCTAACTTTCGCCTGGCAGGTGTTAACAAGGACCAGTTTCCTGAGCTGCCGCAGTTCAAGAGCACGCCGCTCAAGCTTGCAGGTGAGACGTTCAACTACTTTATCCGCAACACTGCCTTTGCGATCACCAACGAACAGTCGCGTTTCACGCTCTCGGGTGCCAAATTCATCCTCGGCGACGGCAAGGCAAAGATGATCACCACCGACGGCCACCGTCTCGCCTATGTCGAGCGTGCGATCGACGACAAAGATGCCGTTATGGACACGCTCGTGCCCAAAAAAGCACTTCTTGAGCTGGTCAAGCTCGCACGTGCCAATGGCGAGGTCTCGTTTGGCGAGGACCAGAACCACATCTATTTCGAGACCGAAGGCAGATTGCTCATCACACGTAAACTCAGCGGCCAATTTCCCAATTACGAGATGGTAATGCCAAAGGACAACGACAAAGCTGCCACGTTTGACCTCGAAGAGATGCGTGGAGCGGTTCGCCGTATGTCGATCATTGCTGACGAGCGAAATCGCTCTATCAGGCTGATCATCAAAGAAGGCGAGATCGAGGTAACGGCACAATCGTCTGAGGAGGGCGAAGGCCGCGAGGTCGTTCCTGCCGATTACAAAGGCGACGAGATACAGCTCGGCTTTAACTGGCAGTATCTGTTCGAATTCCTCAACAACGCCGCCACCGGCGACCTCGAACTCGCTGCGGCAGGCTCCGAGTCAGAACCGGGAGCGGTAGCGACTGGGTCGTCCAAAGCTGCTGCCGCGGCTCCTGCACGTGAGAGCAAAGCACCGCTTCGCGTTAGGTTTGAATTCAAAGACGCCAACGCCCAAACCCAGATGTCCATTGCAGACGAAACCACCTACGACTACAAATACATCGTCATGCCGCTAAGGATATGATCTAAATAAACAGGTATCTAAATGAAACGGGCTTGGATAACCTCCAAGCCTTTTTTGTTCTGGAACATTTGGAACGCCCGTAACGCTTGTTACAGGTGTTCCAATGTTTCAGGCTTTATTTATCAGCGTACTTTTTCCTTATCTCATCACGGGCGGCCTCAAGGCGGGCACGCACGGCCGTATCGTACATCTTGAGATCTAGGAACGTCTTGCCTGCTTCGACGGCGATGGTGACGCCGCTGCAGGTGACATTTTTGTTGAACGTTTCGAAGTCTTGTTTATCAGGGCTTTCGACCCATGCGTCCGCCGGTATGCCGAATTTTTGCTGAAAGAACGCGGCAGTGTCGGGAGCAGTGACCCACGGCGACTGCTTGTTCAGTTCCATTGATATCTCAAAAAGTTTGGCGTCCATAAAGCTGACCGACAACTTATTCACTGTGTTATCTACGACCTTTGAATCCTTTTTCTCGTTGAAGATAAAGAAATAGGTGTCGCCCGTCGGGACGCGTGCATATTTTCCGCCGGATAAGAAGAGGTTCAGGTTGTTTTCGTCGGCCTTTTTTCCGGACAGTTTCTCAGCCGCAGCCTGCGTCATTCCCAACTTGAAACCGAACAGCGCCGGAGCCTTAGCAGGCGTCAGAGTGCACGGCTTGGCGTACAGACCGCTGCCAACGCCCATAACGGCGATCATCGCGATAAGCAAGATAGTTCTTATTTTCATCGGACAAAGATAATACGATTTGACGCAGTTCGTCAATAATTATCTGTGTCCTTTTACCGGAAAGTTACGGCTAAGCGAGATCTTCGCCGATCTTGGCTTTTAGGGTCCTGCGCCAGAGTTCGCGGTACGAGGTAAAGCGTGAGACGAGCGTGTTGAAGTAATATCGTTGAGCGTAGGTGAGCGTGCGGTTGTCGGCGACGCGTTTGATGTAGGATTCGAGCCGGGCACGTGCCTCGAGCGGCGGACGCTTGGCACCACCGTTGAAATAGATGTCAAAATCTATCTTCAGCCTGCGAATGTCATCTTCCAAACGGGAAAGCTGCTGGTCGAGATCAGCCGATTCTTCCAGCTTGGACTGAACGCTTCTGTATAACTTGTTTCCGATGATCGCCATGTTACGAGATCTGCCGACAAGGACGGGTGAGAACTCACCCAATTAAATAAAAGCTCGAAAGGCTGTTAGTTTCCACGTTTTTTGCGGATTTTCGGTAAATTCGGATCTTGAAAGGAAATATCACCACAGAGCACACAGAAAGCACAGAGATCTTTAGATGGAACTGAACGAGATAACCGAAATGATCACCAGTGGAGCGATTGCAGTATAAAACGATTGGTAGATTGTTCTCTGTGTTCTCTGTGTCCTCTGAGGTGAATTATCGGGTAAGATATTTTGTATGCCCACTTCAGCCAAAGTGACCAACTCGATAATGCGAAATCTGCCGTCTGTCGACGAACTGCTTCGGTCACAGGCAGCACGCGAGATGGTCGGGTCCGCAGGCGAACGCCATGCCGCCGCTCTTTGCCGCACAGTGATCGAACAGATAAGGCACGAGCTCGGCAAACCAACCGGTAAGGAACATTCAAAAGAGAGTTTATTGTCATTGTCAGAGCAGCGTCTGGCGAGGGAATGGCACGCGGAACGGCTGAGCGGTGTTGGTAAGGTGATCAACGCGACAGGCGTCGTCATACACACAAATCTCGGACGTGCACCTTTGTCGGAAAATGCTCGTCGAGCGATAGCCGAAGCTTCCGGCTACTGCACGCTCGAATATGACATCCAAACCGGAAAACGTGGCCGCCGAGGGCGTCGAGCGGAAAGTTTGCTTGCAGAATTGACCGGTGCAGAGGAAGTCTTGATAGTCAACAACTGTGCGGCAGCGGCGTTCTTTGTGCTGACGGTATTTGCCTCGGGCGGCGAGGTTGTTATCTCACGCGGTGAGCTTGTCGAGATCGGAGGCGACTTTCGAGTGCCGGACGTTTTGAAGCAGTCCAGAGCCAAACTCCGCGAGGTCGGAACGACCAACCGCACAAAGCTCGTCGATTACGAAGATGCCATAGGCGACAAAACGCGGTTGATATTGCGTGTGCATCCGTCGAACTACAGGATCGTCGGTTTTACGGCAATGCCATCTGTCACCGAGCTTGCCGAACTCGCTCACAGCAAAGGAATTTTGCTCTACGAGGACATTGGCTCAGGTGCGTTGGTTGATATGAGCGGTTTCGGGCTTGAAGACGAACCGCTGGTCGCTCGTTCGATCGGCGACGGTGCGGACATCGTCACATTCAGCGGCGACAAACTGCTCGGCGGGCCACAGGCAGGCATTATCGCAGGCAAAAGAGAGTTTATTGCAAAGCTCAGAAAGCATCCGCTGTATAGGGCTTTGAGAGTGGACAAATTGGCTTACGCAGCTCTCGAAGCCACGCTCGACGCTTATCGACGTGAAGCTTTAAGCGAGATACCGGTGTTGAAAATGCTCTCGACGAGCAAAGACGAGATCGCAAAGCGTGTCGAGCATTTTGCAATACAATTGAGCGACAAGCTCGGCGAGAACAGCGACCTGAAATTTGAAATTATTGACGGAATGTCAGCTGTTGGAGGCGGAGCTGCTCCAAACGCAGAACCGCATACAAAGCTCATCGCTTTGTCACATCAAAAGGTGAAACCGCAGAGGCTGGAACAACTGTTAAGAAAAGCCGATACTCCTGTCATCGCCCGGATCGTTGACGATAAGGTGATGATCGACCTTAGGACGGTCTCGGAAACGGAAGAAAGGGAATTAGTACAAGAATTGATTCGGCTTGGATAGTTGCCAGAAACGACTCTCCGAACAAACTGAAAATTGAAAACTGAAAGGTGAAACGTTATTAGTTTTAACCTTCTACTTTTCAGTTTGTTCGGAAAATGTCTTTGTAAGCTTAGCCGTTCTTACGGGCAAATTCCTGCATGAAATCAACGAGAGCCTCGACGCCTTCCTTTGGAAACGCATTGTAGATCGAAGCCCTGATGCCGCCGACCGAACGATGGCCCTTAAGGCCGTCAAGCCCAAGTGCAGTAGCTTCTGAGCAGAATTGCTTTTCAAGATCTTCTGACGGCAATCGGAATGTTACGTTCATCAGCGAACGAGCTTCGCGAGCAGCGTGTCCGGTGAAATAACCGTCACTCGCATCAATAGCATCGTACAAAACAGCCGCTTTTTCAGCGTTTTTCGTTTCCATCGCCGATATGCCGCCCTGGCCTTTGAGCCATTCGCAAACAAGGCTTATGAGATAAATTCCCCAAGTGTTTGGCGTGTTCAGCATCGAATCGTTTTCGGCGATCAGGCGGTAGTCGAGAAACGAATGCTGGCCTTCTGGAACAGCAGCCAACAGGTCATCACGGATGATGACAACCGTAACACCGCTTGGCCCGATATTCTTTTGAGCACCGGCGTAGATCAACGCGTATTTCTCGATGTCGAGAGGCTTTGAAAGAATATTAGAAGATGCGTCACAGACGACAGGAATGCCGCTGCCTTCAAGCTCGTATTTGAACTCGACACCTTCGATCGTCTCGTTCGACGTGTAATGAACGTACTTTGCACCAGGGCTGAAGTTCAGCTCAGCTTGTTCAGGAACGGACTTGAAGCCTTCGTCAGCCGTCGTAAAGATCGTTACAGCATTGCCGCAGCGTTTCGCTTCTTTCAGAGCCTTTTTGCCCCAAGCACCGGTGATGACATAGTCGGCAGTCTCGCCGGCAGCGAGAAAGTTCATCGGTATCATCGAAAACTGCTGCGTCGCACCGCCTTGTAGGAACAATATGCGGTAATTGTCAGGAACATTAAGCAGTTCACGCAGCCCGCTTTCCGCTCCGGCCAGAATTGGCGCGAATGCCTTTGAGCGGTGGCTGATCTCCATTACGCTCATTCCGATGCCTTTCAGCGAAAGTATCTCGCTCTGTGCCTTTTCCAAAACCGGAGCAGGCATCACGGCCGGCCCGGCACTAAAATTGTAAACTTTCTGAGTCATCTGTTTTTTGGCAAATGTTTTTGCTTATCGAAGGGATAAGATACCATAGAGACAGGTGCTTTTTCGAACGGAATTGAGTTAGAATAATCGGAAAAGGACAAACTTTTTCAGCGTCTCGGCATCTTAACGGCGCGAGCCTTTTGGCTGAACAAATCGGAGGACTTCAATGTTTCGAAAATCGTATTTATATCTTATTCTCGCAGCGGCGATCTCGTTAACCGCCCAAATGACGGCTTACTCACAGTTTGCACCGGTCAATGGAACGGTCGTTCTTGAAAAAGACGGAAAGACCGTGCCCGTCGCCGGGGCGTTGATCGAAGTATATCGTGTTGATATCAACGCCGGCTTCAAGTCCACAAAGACAAATAATAAGGGCGAATTCAATTATGTCGGTATGCCTTACGGGAGCTATGTTTTTGCCGTCAGTGCCGCTAACTGTGAGCCGACATTATTTCCTGTTAGAGCTGGCCAGGAAAAGCTGGTGATAACAATGTCTCCTGGTGATGGAAGGAAGTTTACCGAGGCAGAAGCCAGAAAGGGAGCGGAAAATGCCCTAAAACCAGGTGAAAAAGATTCCGGCCCGAGCGAAGAGGACAAGAAGGCTCAGGAAGAATTAAATAAGAAGAATGCCGAGATAATGGCTAAGAACGAGAAAATCAAGAACGCCGATGCAATTGCCATAAGATCGGCTACGGAAGGAAAAGCTGCTCTCGACGCAAAGAATTTCGACTTAGCGATCACCAAATACAGCGAGGGCGTTGCCGCGGTCCCTGACTTTGTCGGCGCTACGCCTATTCTGCTCGCAGGTAAGATCGAAGCCTTGAGAGGAAAGGGCTATGAGGCCTATAAACAAGGTGCGACATCATCCGATGCAGAAATGAAGACCGCGAAATATCATGAGGCAAATCATTCGTATGATGAAGCTCTTGAGGCCTTTCAACAGGCCATTGCGGTAATAAAAGCGGCTACGCCCGCAGCCGAACCCGCGGAGCAAAAAAAGCGTGAGACGATCACGTTAGGACTTTACTCCAGTGCAACGGAAATTCACCGTTTGAAGGCAATTACAGGTGTTGACTCGTCAAAGATCACCGAGGCAAGTGCTTTGTATTCGGAATATATTGCAATGCTGGTCGATCCTGCTAAAAAGATAGATGCCCAAATGTCGCTAGGCGAGATCATGCGTCGAACAGGCGACTTTGAAAAGGCTGTAGAAGCGTACAGACAGGTATTAACGCTCAAGCCGGACCATGCCGAAGCTACGGGCTGGCTGGGCCTATCGCTCTTTGGCCAGGGATCATCCGTCGTTCCGGAGGATAAACAGAAAGAACAGGAAGGGCTTAATTTTATGCAGAAGTACATTGATATGTCTCCTGTTTCACCGACAGACTCGGCCCAGGTAAAGGAACTGAAGGGCAGCATCAAGGATGCGCTTGAATATCTTAAGACAGAGAAAATGGTTCCCCAAAAGGTACCTTCTGCACCGAAGAAAAAGAACTGATCGGACAAGAAAAATGAATTCACAACAAGCCAGGCTCCGGAGTGATCAGGAACCTGGCTTTATTTTCAGGTGCAGATCATGATACGAAAGATCCAACAAGGTGACATATCGAGCGTCCTGGGCCTTTTGCGCGAACTTGCGGCCTATGAAGATCTGAGTGCGTATTGCACCGTAACTGAAGAACGGCTCAATTCGGCGATGTTCGGTAACGGATCGGTTGTCGAAGGACTGATCGCTTTTGATGGTGATGCGGCGGTCGGCTACGCTCTTTATTATCCTAATTTCTCAAGTTTCCGGGGTGAACGCGGCTTTCATCTCGACGACATTTATGTAAAAAGCGAATGTCGCGGAAAGGGTATCGGAGAAGCAATGCTCAAGGAGATCGCACGCGACGCAGCATCAAGGGGATTTGAGCGGATCGACTTTCAGGTTCTCGACTGGAACGCTTCGGCTATCGAATTTTACAAGAAACTTGGTGCGGTCTTTAACGATGAGGAGACGCATTTCAAGTTTTCGGGAAGTGCGTTTGATAAATTGGCGGGCTAATTCGAACAGTTACCTTCTATTTCAACACTCTTAAGGTCAGATAGGGGATAACCGTGAACAAGATCGTTGCCAATTTGTAAAAAGTGATGCCGTAGAACATTCCCTTATCGTATGTTTCCTCCGATATTTGAAAAAATCTGCGGCATAAGCCCATAAGAAAACCACGGCCCGTGATACAGATAAAAAACCAAATTATCAGCAAGCCGTAGTTGAACAATGCGCACCACCCCAAGAAATATCTTAGCTGTTCCATTGTCATGACTTTTTCCTCCTTCAGATAAAGTTTGACCCTATTCAAATTGTTTTCTGAATTCCTCAAATGTTTGCTTGATCGCTTCTACCTCTGACCGCAAGTTTGTGACCTCCTCCTCAAGCTTTTCGAACCTTTCCGCATCGACCGTTGTGCGTGACGCACGGGCAGCCGGAGCGGTTGCCAACGACTCGAGGTCGATCTCGCCGGAAAGCAGATGTGCAAAACGTGCTTCTTTGCGTCCGGGTTGAACAGGGAGCCTGACGACAAACGGATCATCGCGACGCATCAAACCGTCGAGCGTTTCCTGAACCTCTCCAAGACTCGAGAATGCATAAAGGCGTTCGCAGTGTCCGCGAAGTTCGCCTAACGTCTGAGGCCCGCGCAACAACAGCTCGGAAATGATCGCAGTCGCCGGGTCGTCAAGCTCGTAGACGCTAGGCAGCATATGTTTGTATTTCGGCACACGGCTTGTGCTGCCGTAAAAAACATAGACGAGATTGCGGTCGCGTAAGATATCGAGAGCATCGCTCACATTTTTCTCGCCGTATGAAACAACAGGATCGCGATTGTTCTTTTGATTACAGGCGTTAACAAGTGCGTTCAGCGTCAGCGGATAGTATTCCGGCGTTGTCAATTGCTTTTCAACGAGCGAACCCAGGATGCGAGCTTCGATTTCAGTGAGTATTTCAAGCATAAGTCAGATGCGGTTTTCTAGTTTATCGTATTAATCTACAATTTAGGGCATGGATGTTCTAGTTGCACGTACCAATGTCGATATCGATCTGGCTTTTGAGAAACTCTCTTTGGCAGAACGTTTAGGGTGCGATACGGAAACGTCCGGCTTAAGCGCACGGCACGGAAAACTCTATTCAGTCCAATTTTCCGACGGCGAATACAATGTACTTGTGCCTGTAAGCGAGGGCGTGAGGCTCGGACGTCTTGCCGACATTCTGGTAGATAATTCGATACGGAAGATTTTTCACAATGCCAAATTTGATCTGGAATTCTTAAGTGAGAACGGATATGCGGTAGAAAACGTCTTCGATTCAATGATCGCCGAAAAGGTCCTGACGCGTGGAGCTAACCAATCGGCGTCACTTGCCGAAACGCTCTACCGATATTTCGCGGTCGATCTCGACAAAACACAGCGTGCAAAATTCAGCCGCAATTGGGATGGCATCTGGACAGGCGAACTTGTCGATTACGCACTCTCAGATGTTGTGCATTTGCCTCGATTAATGGCGGAGCAAACTGCGTGGCTGGAAAAGCTTGGATTAACCGGCGAATTTCAAAACCAACTGCAAAAGATCACCAGCGGTGATACGCAGGATGGCCTTCGCTGACTGCAACAAATGTTCCGCGGCACGTTGCGCAAACTTTATCATTGGCAACCAACTCGGCTTCGACAGTCGCACGATCCTTTTTTGACTCAACGACCTTTGCACGCAAGTTGATCGGAGTATCGCTGGGTGTCGGCCTTAGTAATTTGACGTGAAAATCTGCCGTTACCGTGCAATCCGGCTTGTCCTTCCCGTCGCGTTTCATCATAAAATATGCGGCTGTCCAGTTCGAGTGGCAATCGAGCAGAGCACCGATTATCCCGCCGTTAAGCATTCCCGGAAAAGCCTGATGATGCGGCTCAGCATGCCATGTTGCAATCACTTCATCGCCTTGAGGAAAGCTGTTTATATGCAGCCCTTTCGCATTTGCCGGCCCACAGCCGAAGCAGATGCTCTCAGGTGAGTATTGTTCTTGCAAAGATAGTTGATTACCCATAGTATATTTTCCAAGACTAGCACAAACCGATAACAATTATGGAGCAAGCAAACCGCCCCGGGCAGAGAACACTGCTCGACATGAACGGCTATCAATGGACGGTTCTTTTCGCCGCATGGCTCGGCTGGGGTTTCGATGTCTTCGACGGCATGCTCTTCAATTATGTTGCGCCAAACTGTGTCCCAACACTGCTTGGCCTCGAGCTTGGATCGCCTGCGGCCAAGGCCGCGACGCTCCATTGGACCGGAATACTTACATCGGTTTTGCTGATCGGCTGGGCAGCCGGCGGCGTCATTTTCGGAAAGGTCGCCGACCGCATCGGCCGAACAAAAACGCTCCTCCTGACGATGCTGCTTTACGCTCTCGGAACGGCGATGTGCGCCTTTGCTCCGAACATCTGGTTCCTGCTTGTATGCCGCGTGATCGCAAGCCTTGGTATCGGCGGCGAATGGGCTGCCGGTGCTGCGATGGTCGCCGAGGTCGTGCCGGAAAAACGTCGCGTCGAGGCGGGTGCTTTGCTCTACACATCTGCACCGATGGGGCTGTTTCTCGCAACCTTTGTCACGTTTCAGGTGACAGGCGTTTACTTTAATGACCCTGCGGTTTCGTGGCGATACGTTTTTCTTTTCGGTCTAATTCCTGCAGCAGTTGCGTTTCTCGTACGGCTCTTTGTAAAGGAACCCGAGCGCTGGAAAAAAGCTGCGGCAGACAGTCACGCTAAAATCAGCGAACTCTTTTCCCCGCAAACGATCAGGCTCACGATCAGTGGATTTGCGATGGCGTTGACCGCTCTGATCATGTGGTGGAGCTGTAACGCCTTTATTCCTGTAGTTGCAAAAGGCCTGGCGTCACGCGAAGCGCAAGCTCTCGGCATTGACGCCATTGCAACTGAATCGATGGGCCAGCAGTGGATAAAAACAGCCACGAACAGTTTTAACCTCGGTGGCTTGATCGGCACACTATTGACGATCCCGGCGGCTAAATGGCTCGGCCGCAAGAAGATGTTCTTTATTTATTTTTTGCTTTCAGCTGCGGCGATCATGGCCGCATTTGGCTTAGACCTCGCTCCGCACACACGCCTGTATTTCTACTTTCCGATCGGCGTCACGGTCTTCGGCGTCTTTGGCAGTTTTACATACTATCTGCCGGAGCTGTTTCCGACACGGCTTCGCGCAACAGGTGCGGGATTCACTTACAACATAGGCCGTCTGATCGCAGCCATTGGCCCGTTTCTCGTCGGCAGCATTGCCGCGAGCGGTGCAAATTCGCTCGACTCGGCGATGAGAGTATTGTTTTGGATCGGAATAGTTCCGATCATCGGTATTATGCTGTTGCCGCTGGTGATCGAAACAAAAGGGCAGGAGTTAGCTGATTAGAATATTTAAGCTTTAGGGCTGATCTTATCGTCCAGCCAGTTGGTGAGCGCGTCGACAGATTCGATATGCACCGGCCTTCCTTTCCATGCCCTAAACGCCCATATAAAAAGCATAACGGTCATCAGGATCTGAAAAATGAAATTGCCAACCCCGGCGAGGCCGGTGATATTGCTGACAAGTCCGAGCATCGAGGTCACGATCAATATACCGATGTGTGCCGCAAGTCCTTGTGCAGCGTGGAACCGCACCTTTGCCTCGCTTCTCGGCACCAAAAAAAGGATCACAAGGCCGGCGACCATGCCTATATACCAAGGTATGTATGGCAGCGCAGTGAGAACATTTTCCGGTAAACCGACCTTATCAACCTTTCGCGAGATCGATTGGTCGAAATTCGCAAATCCGGCCGGGCTGTAATTAGCAGGAACATACTGGCCGGTGTAAGGCGGCGCGGCATAACCTGTGTTTGCACCTGCAAACTTACGTGTTTGCTCCTCGCCAGCCTCCGCAAATTGCCGCGTTTCAGCCCCCGAAGAGTTGAGCACCTGAGTCGCTACTTCTGCTTCTGCAGCAGCTTTTACCTTTTCCGGAAAGTCCGGATCGAGCGGATTTGTATCGTACTTTGTCGCCATCCTCTTTCGTATTTTACGACAGTTTGATTGCTTTAGTTCGCAATTTTTATCCCCAACTCATTCAACTGCGAAGTGTCAACCTCACCCGGCGAATCCATCATCAGGTCCTGTGCTGAGGCAGTTTTTGGGAACGCCATTACGTCGCGAATGTTTTCGGTGCCGCAGAGGATCATACATGTTCGTTCGATCCCAGCCGCGAAACCGCCGTGCGGCGGAGTGCCGTACTCGAGAGCGTCGAGGAAAAACCCGAATCGCTCACGAGCTTTTTCAGGTGATAAACCAAGAGCTTTGAAATTGAGCGCCTGTATTTCTTTCTGATGAATACGGATCGAGCCGCCAGCACACTCGTAGCCGTTTATGACGGCGTCGTATGCCTTTGCACGCACCTGTCCAAGCAAATGATGCTGCGACGGATCGTTAACCGCTGTTTTGAACATATCGAGGTCTTCGTCCATCGGCGATGTGAACGGATGATGGGCGGCGACATATGTATCAGTTTCTTCGTCGTGTTCGAACATCGGAAACTCTGTAACGATGAGGCATGCATATTTGCTTCGGTCGATCAGATCCTCGCGCCGAGCGATCTCATTGCGAAGTGCGCCGAGACTTGCGGCCACGACCGATCTGCGTCCTGCAACGATCAAAACCAGATCGCCTTTTTCAGCTTTAGCAGCAAGCTGCTCGATCTTTGATGCGCCAAGCACTTTCAGAAGCGAAGACGTTGTTTCATCACCGACCTTGATCCACGCCAAGGCGCCTGCTCCGTAACGTTTGACGAATTCCTGCAGCTCGTCGAGTTGTTTTCGCGAGTAATCGGCCTTGCCTTTGACGACGATACATTTGATCTGGCCGTTCGCTTTGAGAGTGTCTGCGAACGGAGCAAAATCAGTATCGCGAAGTTCTTCACTGAGATCGATCAACTCCATCTCGAAACGCAGATCAGGCTTGTCGCTGCCGTATCGCTGCATCGCCTCGGCATATGTCATTCGCGGCCATTCAGCGGGCAATTCGACACCGATCAGCTTAAGGACATAATTGAACATTCCTTGTATTTCGCGATATGCCATTTCCTGATTTGCAAACGACATTTCCATATCGAGCTGCGTAAATTCCGGTTGTCGGTCTGCGCGCAGGTCTTCGTCGCGGAAACAGCGTGCGATCTGGTAATACTTGTCAAAGCCCGAGATCATCGTCAGCTGTTTCAAGATCTGCGGCGATTGCGGCAGCGCAAAGAACTTGCCCGAATGTATTCGCGACGGAACTATAAAATCTCTCGCGCCTTCCGGCGTCGATTTGAGCAAGATCGGCGTCTCGATCTCAATAAAACCTCGGTTGTCAAAATACTCGCGTATTGCTGCAACGGCTTTCGCCCGCATCCTGATATTGTGCTGCAGCTGCGGTCGACGAAGATCGAGATAACGATATTTCAACCGAGTCGATTCGTCGGCGAGATTTTCCGAGCCGGCGACCTCTAGCTGAAATGGCGGCACTTTAGCGTCGTTGAGAATAAGGATCTCGCTGACTTTAACCTCGACATCGCCGGTCGCAAGCTTTGCGTTATGCGTTCCCTCGGCGCGGCTTACTATTCCGCCTTTAACGGCGATCACAAATTCGCCGCGGAGATTCTTTGCTTTCGAATGGGCTTCCGCGGCATCCTCTTCACTGACCACTATCTGCGTTACACCGTCACGGTCACGCAGATCGATAAACGTAAAAACACCAAAATCACGCTTCTTTGCTACCCAACCCATCAGCACAACCTGCTTGCCGACATCTGAAATGCGCAACTCGCCGCAGGTGTGCGTTCTCTCTAGATTTCCTAAAACATCGAGCATAAAAATAAAAACGCCTTTCGATTTAGACATAACGAAAGGCGGCACGCTAATCAATTGACGCAACCGCCAGTCAATTATTGTCATTAAACCGAGAAAAGGCGCACATAAAACCTTAAAAATAGAACCGAGCAAAATAATACAGGATAGGTGCACCAAAGAGCAAACTATCAAGCCTGTCAAGAAATCCGCCGTGGCCGGGCAAAATACTTGCCGCGTCCTTTGTTTTTGAGCCGCGTTTCATCGCACTTTCAGCTAGATCACCGAAAACTCCCACCCCTGCCAAAACAAGCCCAAGAGGTATCGACCATTGAAAAGGCAGCTCCTGAAAAAAGGTAAGCGTCGCGACGGCGGCTCCTGCCGCTGCAAACAAAAGCCCGCCGATCAGGCCTTCGACGGTTTTGCCCGGTGAAATAGACGGCGCGAGTTTATGTTTGCCAAAAGCTCTGCCAAAAAAATAGGCACCGATGTCAGAACCAAATAAAACCAAGAAAAAGTAACCTAAAAGATGGGTTGATAATGATATTCGATTTTCAAATCCAGTTCTTATTGCGACAAGGAATCCGCCAAGAAACGCTACATAAAATACGCCTAATAGCGTTACACCGATGCCGGCCAGCATCTTAGAAAAATCCTTTTGAAACCGGAACATCTGTGTGATCAGTGCCACGACAACGATCAAGGCCAGCAGCAAGATCAACAGATCGGACGCTTTTGCCGGTGCATCGACAACAAAGCCCATAAACAGAGCCACCGAACCCAGATAACCTATCGACGCATCTGCTTTTAGCTCGAGCTTTTTTGTAAGCGAATAAAACTCAAAGAGCCCGGCCGCAAGTGCGAACGCCGCTATTCCAACGAAAAGCCACACTGATTCCGGCACGTAAGACGGCAAGATGATCGACGCGATTATGATCGGCAGAGCAATGACAGCAGTTAATATTCGAGTCTTCATTTTGGGCTATTTTGGCTTTACGTCACCGTATCGCCGTTCGCGTTTTTGATAATCAATGATCGCCCCAAACACTTCTGGACGCCGAAAGTCTGGAAAAAGAGTTTGTGTGACGTATATCTCACTATACGCGAGCTGCCACAAGAGAAAATTAGAAATGCGAAATTCTCCACTTGTGCGGATCAGCAGATCGACTTCCGGCAAACCGTGAGTATAGAGGTTGCGCTCTATATCGTCCTCGGTCAAATGGTCGATAGTGTCATTCCGGCGTTCGATGTCGGCAAATGCCAGACGGGCCGCCCGGACGATTTCGGCCCGCGCTCCGTAATTGAGAGCGACGTTCATCACCATACCGGTATTTTTCGCCGTTGTGTGTGTTGCCGACGTGATCTCATTTTGCACATCCTCCGCGAGGCCGGAAATGTCCCCGATTGCCTGGAAGCGAATGTTGTTTTCGTTAACGTTCTTTATTTCACTGCGGATAAAGCGCTTGAGCATCTGCATCAAACCTGTGATCTCGGTGCGAGGCCTTTTCCAGTTTTCTGTCGAAAAGGCATAGAGAGTGACCGCCTTTATTTCGAGTCTTCGACAGGTATCAACGATCGCCCTTACCGATTCCGCTCCGGCACGATGCCCGAAAATGCGCGGCTTTCCACGCTGTTTTGCCCAACGCCCATTGCCGTCCATAATGATCGCGATATGCTGCGGCAAGCGCGTTTCGTCTATCGCAGCCAATAGCTCGGCTTCGGCAGAATCGGGCTTAACAATACCGGCAAAATTCTCGCGCATAAGACTGAAACCACAGATGAGCACAAACAAAGAAGGGCTTTATGCTAATCTGCGTTCATTTTGTGGCTAAATTTTCCACTCTTCGACTCGAACGATCGCATCACGATTTATTGGCCCGTAAATGTGTGGATATATCTCGTTATTCGTCGATGGTTCTTTGATCATTCGAGACATCAAACGCTCAGGATCGATCTCAAGGACCACTAATTGACCATTGTCACCGTAATATCTGGCGATCACGCCATCGAGCTGCTCTGCAAAACTGCAATGTATAAAACCTTCGGTTTCGAGGCTCGGCGCTTTATAGAGATCGCCGTCAAACGCTGCCCAGACCTCAGGCAAAACTATGTGGTAAATGAGCATTTCAAGTTAGTCGTACTCGACCCGAAACAGCGTTAAACCATGTGCCGATGCAGTTTTGCCCGCCAGATTACGGTCGCCGGTGACAATTGCAGTCTGAATTGTATCAGAATCTTTTTCGCCGCGTCCCACTTCGAGCATTGTGCCGACTATCGAGCGAACCATATACCGCAAAAACCCGCTTGCGCTGATCCGAAACTCGATCATCAAACCCTGCGCCCTCTCATCCCAACGCGATTCAACAGTGAAATCAAGAACATCGCGCACACGGCTTTCGCCGTCAGCCTTTGCCGAGGCAAATGCAGTCCAATCGTGTTCACCGAGAAACAGCCGTGCTGTTTCATTCATTCGTGGTATATCGAGTGGCCGCGATTCGTGATGAGCATAGCGTCGCCAGAATGGCGACATCACCGGAGCGTTTATCACGCGATAAATATACGTCTTTCGCTTTGCCGAAAATCGAGCATGAAAATCGTCCGGAGCCTTTTCAGCTTTTAGTATCCGAATGTCGCGCCACATATTACCGTTGATCGCGTGTTTGAGTTTTTCGGGCGTGAACTTGCTCCCGCCTAAGCGAACATTCGCGACCTGGCCCTCAGCGTGAACGCCCGCATCCGTCCGCCCTGAGCCGACAACTGCGACCTCGGTGTCGGCAAGCATTCCTATCACACGCTCTAGTTCACCCTGGATAGTGCGGTCATTTTCCTGCACCTGCCAGCCATGAAAATCCGTGCCGTCGTACTGAATAAGAAGTTTATGGTTCATTTCGGATCCGGGTGCAAAAGTCGAAACCGCTCGCAGCATACTAGCGAACGTCTATTAAGATCAATACCGAGTTCAGCTGCTTCACAGGCAAAATATCGCCAATGCACATCTCTCCAATATTCTAACGATAGGTCGCCTTCGCCTTCGTCTGAAGCGAATTGTGAGTCAACATCCTCGAATGGCAAATACCGTAAATCAACAGTCTGGATCACACACATCGGGACGCCGTGAAAATCAGTGACAACACTGTAACCATCCGGTATCGGAGCTTCTTCGGGCTTGATATCGTTAACCGCAACTAGACTAGCGGTCGCAAATTTCTTGCCCTCAATAACAAGCTCCGCAAGTTCAAAAGCCATTTCAATTGTGTTACCAAAAAACCAGGCCTGATAAGGCGTGTCCTTCGGGATCGCTGGATTTAGTATAAGAAATTCGTTCCAATATTTCTGAACGTCAGCAGTCATAACTTACGGCTTCCCGGTTTTAGGGCTTCGGTCCCGGCGGCACAGAGCGGACATTCTTCGGGCGTGTAACTCGGCACATCCAGACTGACGAGAGAGACGAGCGTAACCCCGACATCTGCGGTACCGTTGGAACGATCTATGATCGAAGCTGCGGCCACGACCGTTGCCCCGTGTTTTTCCAAAGCATCAATGCACTCACGGGTCGATCCTCCGGTAGTTATTACGTCTTCAACAACTAAAATTCGCTCGCCTTCTTTCACAGAAAAACCGCGTCTAAGCGTCATCATGCCATTTTCTCTTTCGGTCCAGATGAATCGCACGCCGAGAGCCCGGGCCGTTGCAAATCCGATGACAAGCCCGCCGATCGCGGGCGAGGCTACGGTATCGATGACGTCGCCGGTAAAATTTCCGGCGATCATTTCACCAAATCTTTCGGCATCTGCCGGATGCTGCAATGCGAGAGCGCACTGGAGATACTTCGAGCTGTGAAGTCCACTCGATAAAACAAAATGCCCCTCAAGCAAGGCATTAGTTTCCTTAAATTGATCTAGTATTCCCATCCAAATTGTTTTTACTCAAAAAACTCAAAGAACTCTATAAACTCTAGGAACTCTTCTGCTAAACTCTTACGAGATGACACCGTATCCTAACTTAATTTCAGAGTCATTGCTAATAAACGAGACCATTGCTTTGCTGCGTTCATTCGGCGGCAAAGCATCGGCGGTTAGTGTCGTTGATTTTGTGATGAAGATCAGGAAACCCGAGCCGCGACTTGCGAGATTGCTAGTTGCCGACCTGATCGAACGCGATCCGCGCCTCATTTTAAATATTGACACTGTTGAGCTTGCAGATGACGGATTTGAGAACCGCGAACTGGCTGAAACTGAGTTTGTCGTCTTCGACCTTGAGACAACCGGAGCCAAAGCCCCACCTTGTCGGATCACCGAGATCGGTGCGTATCGTGTTCGCAACGGCGAAGTGACCGAGAGTTTTCAGACGCTCGTAAACCCGGAAATGCCGATACCGATCTTCATAACAAATCTCACCGGCATTACCGACGAAATGGTCCGTAACGCACCGAAATTTGCCGAAATCGCTCACGACTTTTTGAGTTTTATTGGCGACTCAATTCTTGTAGCGCACAATTCAGGGTTCGATATGCGGTTCCTGAATTCTGAGATCGGCCGCGTCTTTGGCGGTTACAGAATGGCAAATCCGTGCCTCTGCACCGTGTTGCTGTCGCGAAAACTGCTTCCGGACATTGTAAATCACAAACTCAAGACCGTCGCCGAACATTATTCCATTGACCTCACCAATCACCATCGAGCGAGCGCCGACGCCTATGCAACGGCACACATTTTTGTAAATCTGCTCACCAAATTAAGCGATCGCGGCGTGAATGATCTCGCGGCAGTGAGAAAATTGGGCTCGCGAAAACACAGATATGTCAGATAATCAGTCACCTCAACCCGCAAACAACCAGCAGCTTGCTATCTGCCCGACGCCGCGCGCCGAAATGGACTTAACACCGCTCGATACTTTTGCTTATGAATTCCCCGGCAAGAAGATATGGATCGAATTTGAAATGCCGGAATTCACAGCAATATGTCCGTTTTCCGACTTCCCGGATTTTGCTGTAATTCGACTGAGCTACATCCCAAACCAACTCTGTATCGAACTAAAAAGCCTTAAGCTGTACATCAATTCATTTCGCGAGGTAAAGGTCTTTCATGAACACGTGATCAATATAATTCTAGGGGATTTTGTATCTGCGTGTGATCCATTAAAGGTTGAGATCGAAGGCGATTTTCACGTTCGCGGGAACATAAAAACGGTCGTCAGAGCCAAATATAAAAAGCCAACAAACGGCTAGAGAATATTTACCGCTCTTGCTGCAAGTAGTGCGAGGACAGTCAAAGAGATCAGCGACTGCGTCATCATCAGCACTTTTGCCCAGCGAGTTAGCACCGGGACATCGGTTGGTGAGAACGCCGTGCTTGTGTTGAACGCCAAGAAAAGATAGTCGAGAAAATTGGGAGCCCATTCGTCAGGTTTTCCCGCGATAGGAGCGTTCACAGGCAGCGTCATTTGGGGAAAAAGAAATGCTCCCTCGCCGTGTCCTTTTCGTTTGTCGCGGCCATGCGGGCCGCCTGCATCTAGCCGCCAATACCACAGAGCAAATACCAAGACATTGGTTGCCCAAAGAGCAGCCGCTGAAAGCAGCAGTTCTGACGGCCGCTCGCGATGAGTAGGAAGTCCCGATATCAACAGCACGACCGAAACGATCATTGCCGCCGTGATCACGCCGCTTTCGACAAAACCAAGGATCTGGTTCAGACGATGGTATTTCAGGTAATGCGCGGCAACGGTCGGAACAAGCAACGCTATCACTATCGCGAAAAATCCCCATCGCGGGCCGACGATCAAATGTTCAGGCAAAGCGGTATAAATGCCGGCGACCGCAAGAACTACGACACCAGCGAGCCATCGCGGCTCTGGATTCCAGCGTTCCGGGTCGTTTTTGTCTCTGACCGCCATTCTAAATCAATTATAAGCCACCGGATCGAGCCAACAAGCTTGCAATAGAGGTCCGTTAGAAAAACCTCAATGTATAACTTGCTCTCACACCGCGTCCGGTCTCGGGCGAAATGTCCTTGATGAACGAAATGTGATTGAAATACAGTTTGTTATTCAGATTATAACCGCTTACAGAAAAAACGTGCGCCGTGTGTTTTCGCGTGAGGATATACGAGCCGGATATGTTTGCGACACCGTACCCTGCGGTTTGCGTTTCGTTTGTAAAAACGCGATCCTGCCGGTCAACCGCGACGAACTCAGGACGGATACTCAAACCACCTCGATGAATGTCGACGCCAAAACGAGCGCGAAGCGGCGAGATGCGCGGCAAAGGCTGTCCGGTTTTCATCTGAGCATTTACATAATCGAGGCCCGTTAACACGTTAAGGTATTTGTTGGCGGTGACATCAAGGCTCAATTCCGTTCCGGTAAATCGGCTGTTGCCCTGTAAATATTTTTCAATCGGGAAGCCGCTGGCAATGTCGACATCGCCTGTTGGGGCAAGGAAAATAAAGTTCGTAAAGCTGTAATAATAATAATTTGCCTCGGCCTTGACACGAGTATTTTGCTGTCTCAACGAGAGGTCAATGCCGTTGCTTATCTCGGGCCTCAGTGCCGAATTTCCGATCTCAAAGGCAAGCGTTCCGTCGTGCGGCCCGTTATTATAAAGTTCCTCTATGGCTGGAGCTCGATAACCGTGCGAGTAATTTGCGACAAATGCACCGCCTTTCCAAAGAGCGAAACGAGCCCCCGCGGCCCCCGAAAAGCCGGTAAAACCACGGTCAAGAAGCATCGGATTCAAGGCGTCATAACTGTTATTCTCGACACGTCCGCCAAACTGCAGACTAACGCGCTCAAACTTTAATTCTTCCAGCCCAAAGATAGAAAAAGCGTTCTGCTTGACCGGGCCGTCAATTAGCGTTTCCGCGCCGACAGTTGAGTAGTCGCGGTGAAAACCTTCAAACCCAAACCGGCCCGTGAGTCTGCTAACCGGATTTTGCTCAAACATTCCGCGATAGGAAGAAACATTATTGCGAAAGGTAGTGCCTACTATGTCTTCTTCAAGTTCCTGGTGCTGATAACGGCTGACGTCCACCGTAAATTTTATCCCGCTGACAAACCAATCGGGGTCGTTGTAGCCGAAATTGACTTTCACATCGTTCCGATGCATTTGTATGCTGCGCTGTTCGGGATCAGTTTCATGAAAATCGAGCGGGATGCCGTAGCGGTTTTGGTAGTAGTTGTAATTGGTATTAATAAACGCATGTTTTGCAAAGTAGCCGAAACCGCCTCCACCTGAAGCATTTCGTGTAAAAGTGTTCTCGACCTTTCCAAAATCACCGCCTGCTTTGTAATCACCTGTTCGCTGCGCGGTGCCATTTCCCCAGATCATCCATTTTCCGACGCCGTACTCGAGGCCGCCGCTCGCGGCGCCCTGAGAATTGTTCGTGCCGCCGATGCCGGACACGTAGCCGCGAAATCCCGGATGTGAGCCTTCGTCGTGACCGCTGATCGCGTTAACTACGCCGCCGATCGCGCTGCTACCGTAAAGCAGCGTTGCCGGGCCTTTGACGACCTCGATCCGCTCTACCGCGAGCGTATCGACCGGCTCTGAATGATCGCCAGATTGCGAAGCGAGTGAACCGACGCCAATGCCGTCTGAGGAGATCTTTACGCGATCGCCGTCAAAACCACGAATGACCGGCCGCGATGTTCCGGGACCAGAAGAGCGTTTTGCAACGCCCGATTCGTTGTTCAAAACATCACCCAAACCGACCGCCGCTCGCGCGACGATCTGGGTCGAATCTACCGTGTTCACCGTTTCTATTGATTCAAATGTAGACTGTTCGCTGCCGCTCGCGGTAATTGTGACTGTTTCTCTTACACCCGCGATCTGAAGGTGAAAATCGACCACGATAATTCCGCCGGCCGTCATTTCGATCTTTTGCGACGCATCACGAAAACCTTCTTGATGGGCCGCGAGCGTATATTTACCGGGCGGGACATTTGTAAACAGAAAACGGCCGTGATCGTCCGTTACAGTTGTCAGTTTTAGTTCGACGATCCTGACCGAAACCTGATGCAAAACCGTGTCTTCTGCGCCAAGGTAAACAGTGCCGTTTATCTTTCCACTGGTTTGAGCCGAAATAACTACGGAAAAAGAAAAAAACAAAGAAAGAAAGTAAAATATATTCTTCATACCACCTCGTGTTTCAATTTAGTGCCTTCGAGCCTAAGGATCATTTACAGCACAGCTTAGATAACAGCCGTCCGCTCGTAACGAGTTGTTGAACAGGAGTTCAAGCCCGTCAACGGATCAACTACGTAGAATTCGGGATATATTGGCTTTACGATATGAGAGAAGGCCAGATCACCGAACTAGGCTAGGCGAAGAGGCGGTGCGCGTCCCGAGAGTTGGATGAGCGGACGAGAAGAAGTTATGACGGAATAGTAAAAAACAGGGGGCTCATTGAAAGTTGTGATCGGAGATGAAGGCCCGACCAAAAAGACCGACGCATGGACAGTGCTGCTGGAAAAATCCCGATGGAGTGCACAAACCAGACATTCGGATCCATCCGAAGATCGGCGAAGCGGCATTTCAGAAGCACCGGCTTGCGCCGCTGCACTCGCTGATACTTTTGCATCAAACAGGAAAGAAGCATTCAGGTGGCTGTGAACCACGCCGAAAGTTGCCGAGTAAACAATTCCAACGAACAGCACACAGGCCAACGCACGCGTGAAAAGCGTCCGAATACGACTTAAGGCTGACCGGTAGTTTTTCTTCATTACAATTGCCGCAAACAAGTTGCTTACGAGTGCGTTAATGATAAGTTTCAAAAAGCGCCGCTGTCAAACAACTCATAGGCACTGGTTTTTTTGGATGGTTTCGTTGACACGACAGCAGTAAAACCTTCACGATGTGTCATAACTGATCAAAGCCTATGAAAACACTCTTTATTATGCGCCATGCGAAATCGAACTGGGATGACGCTAAGCTTGCGGATCTTGAGCGGCCATTAAACGAGCGCGGGATGCGAACAGCGCCGATTATGGGAAAATTCATGCGCGAAAGAGGCATCGAACCGTCGATAATCATAAGTTCTCCGGCTGTCAGGGCAAAGGAAACCGCTGAGCTTGTAAAAGAAGCAGCCAATTTTTCGACCGATCTTAAATTTGACGAACGTATCTACGAAGCCAGCGCACGTACATTGCTTCAGGTCGTTTCCGAGATCGACGATACTTGTCGGACCGCAATGCTGGTCGGCCACAATCCCGGCATCGAAGGCTCTATTCGTCTTCTCACCGGAGATATGGAACCGATGCCGACCGCGGCTCTTGCTGTGATCGAGTTAAATATAGACCGTTGGTACGAGACCGTTGATGGCTGCGGCAGATCGGAGGGTGTTTTTCGGCCTAAAGATTTAACATTCTTGTAACATTCTGTTAATACCCAATTAAATCCCCATCGTTAGAGTAGTCGCGGATCTATTAAGAATTAATTACAATTAACCTATCGATATGCAGCAAACAATTCTGATCGTCGAAGATGATGGGGATATAGCCGAGGGCTTGCACTATAACCTGAAGCGCGAAGGCTTTCGTACGGTTATAGCCGAATCCGGTGAAAAAGGCCTCCGCCTTGCCCTTGATGAAAAAAACCTGCCTTCGCTGATCCTGCTTGATCTGATGTTGCCCGGGATCAGCGGAATGGATCTGTGCCGCCGCCTTCGCCGCGAAACGCTGACCGAAAAAACGCCGATAATAATGCTCACTGCACGAGCGGCCGAGGGCGACAAGATATTGGGGCTCGAGGCCGGAGCTGATGACTATATCGTCAAACCTTTTTCGATAAAAGAGGTGATCGCGCGAGTGCGGGCAGTGCTGCGTCGGTCGGAGGCGGAAACCGCTTCAAAATATGAAGACTCGCTGCTGGCCGTAGATTTTGCCGATATGCGTGTGACCTGCTCCGACAGGACCGTGATACTCACTCGAAAAGAATTCGCGCTGCTCGAATATCTGATCCAAGCTGTAGGCCGCGTCGCTTCGCGTCAGCAGCTTCTCGATAATGTTTGGGGGTACAGCTATTTCGGCGACACACGAACCCTCGACGTGCATATTCGCCGTTTGCGGCAAAAACTGGACGAATGCGCGCCATGCATTGAGACCGTTGTCGGCGTTGGATATCGTTTTGTCGGCTGCAAATAACCGCAGCGAGAAGTATGAAAGGTTAACGCATGCTCTAACCACCGCGTTTTGTCTTCTGTGAAATTTTATGAGAGCGACAAGCCTCAAAATAGTCGAAACTCCGGCATCGGCTCATGTCCTGCAAAAGTTACTGGACACGACGCGCGAGGGCGTGATAGTTGTCGGCAAAAATATGAGGATAGTCAATTGCAACGTTCCGGCAGCTGTTGCGTTCGGCCGGGATGGCCTCGATCTTGAGAACGAACATTTGAGTGAAGTTTTCAGTGACACTAGCCTGCGCGAAGCCTTTAGAAAGGCGGCCGTGGAACGCGTTTCCTCAGATGTGCGTCTCGAACTCAGTCGCGCCGGCAATCGAAAATTTGATGTTCATATTGCCCCGATCGAGTTTGACGGAGTCGATTTTGGGATCGGATTTTTTTACGAAACAACGCAGATCGACCGGCTCGAAACGGTCCGCCAGGAATTTCTCTCGAACATTTCACACGAGCTCCGCACGCCGCTTACATCGATCCTCGCTTTTGTCGAGACATTGGAAAACGGCGGACTTGAGGATAAGGAAAACAACGAACGTTTTCTCGGCATCATTCGCCGCAATGCCGAGCGGATGCACAGCCTGATCGCTGACATTCTTGAGCTTTCGCTGATCGAATCGGGCAATATCACCATCGACGTACGCGAGGTCAATTTGAATTCGGCTGTTCAGGATGTGCTTACAGCGTTATCGGCAAAAGCAAGGGATCGTGACGTGGAGTTGAAAAATGAGGTACCCGATGGATCGGTTGTTCCCGCTGACTTTGTGCGGCTCGAACAAATGATCACAAATCTTGTCGATAATGCGATCAAATTTAACCGACAGGGCGGCAAAGTAAGTGTTGGGTTTGCTGCCGACGACCGCCACACGTTCATATCGGTCTCTGATACAGGTGAAGGCCTGCTGCCAGAACATTCAGAACGGATCTTTGAGCGGTTTTACCGCGCCGACCGGGCGCGTTCGCGAGATATCGGCGGCACGGGCCTCGGGCTTGCGATCGTCAAGCATTTGGCCAGGCTCCACGGCGGCGAAGTTTTTGTAGACTCCGTTCTCGGTACAGGAACTACCTTCCGGATCGAACTTCCACTTGCTTCGCACTAATTACGGATCAGCCCGACAGATTTCTGCATTGCCTTGAGAAAATATTTGCTGCGCTTTGCATTATTGAGAAAGAATTGCGCCAAAAAAATGTCATATCAGATTCATATA
>CAZGSC010000019.1:0-31605 GCA_964528325.1 uncultured Chloracidobacterium sp.
TGAGATCGGTGAACAGGAATCTGAGGCTACGGATATGGGATCTGAGTCAGCAGTTCAGGGTTCAGAGACCAAAAAGAAGAAGAAAAAATCGGACGTTAAGTCGCAAGAGTCCGCGCCAAAGATCCACCCGATCGAAGAGAAGTGGCGGAACATGGACGAAAAGACATGGTTTCGCAGCGCCTTAGCGATCACTATCTTTGCGGCGTTCCTCAGATTTTTCATGCTTTTGTTAAGGCCGATACACCACGACGAAGGTGTCAACGGCTGGATGCTGACCAATCTGCTCCGTGACAACAAATACCAGTACGATCCGTCCAACTATCACGGGCCGACGATCTATTTCATCGCATATCCGTTGATGAAGATGTTCGGACTTGTGTCGTGGCCTCTGCGCGGGCTGTCGTCACTTTTTGGCCTGCTGATGGTCATCATGGTGTTTTCTCTGAGGCGCTATCTGGGCAATGTCGGTACCTTGATCGCGGCTTTCTTTGTCGCCATTTCGCCGGGAATGGTCTTCATTTCGCGTTATTTTATTCACGAGATATTCTTTGTCTTTTTTCAGCTTTGCTTTGTCGTCGCGGTCGTCCTTTTTATTGAGAAACGCAAGGCCGGCACGGTTGCGATAGGCTGGATGTGGGTGCTGCTTGTCGTTTGCTTTTTGCCGATCGCAACGCTGGGCGGCAAATATCTTGGCGGTGAGAATGAAACAGCCGTTTCTGGTTTGAGGTTTGTCCTGTTCTTAGTTGCTGTTGCGATCGTGTGGTACGTAATGAAGTTCCTTACTACATGGGACAACGGGCGGCCGATCTATTTCCTCCTTGCCGCGGCATCGGTCGCATTGGTCTTTGCCACTAAGGAAACCGGCTTTATTTCGCTTGGAACGATGGCGATCGCCATTCCCTGTGTTTGGATATGGGAAAAGATCGGCCCCGGCAAGACGTTCAGAAAGACCCTGCAGCGAAACGCTCTTATCGGGACCGGAGTAGTTGCGGCGGCGTGCCTTTATTTTTACACGACGATCGCGGACGGCTTCAAATATCTATACACCGAGTTTTTGAAGAACGCTTACAGGCCGCAGGATCCTTTCCTTTTCTATACGCTGATAGTCTGTATGGTGGTAACGCTCGTGATGTGGTTTATCTATGTAGCGGACCTCGGAAAGAGCAACACCTCAGTTTTTGATCCACCGGAGGAATTGTCGTGGAAGAGTTTCCGCGAGGGCCTCGGAAACAACAAGCACCTGGCGATGGTTGTCGGTGCGGCGTTCATCTTTGCCCTCTATATCAGCATATTGTTCTTCACGTCGTTCTTCTCGTATAAGGAAGGCTTTTTCTGGAGGGCATTCGAAGCGTATAACATCTGGACAAAGACAGGTACCAAAGAACACTCGCAAAACGGCACGTGGGCTTATATGAAATGGGGAATGAAAGGCGAAAACGCGATCATCTTCATGTCCCTGATCGGTTCACTTGTGACGATGATCAAAAACAAGCACCGGTTTGCGACCTTTTGTGCGGCATGGGCGGCAGGAGTTTTTGCTGCCTATATGATCATTCCTTACAAGACGCCATGGTGCGCTCTTAACTACGTGCTGCCGATGTGCCTCATTGCCGGTTACGGGTTGAACGAGCTCGTTCTGTCTAAGAACCGCCGCTTGAACATCATAGCGTATGTGTTTATCGTGGTCGGCTCTGTCCTTCTTGGGTATCAAACCTATCAGAGCAATTGGATCCGCTACGATGACGACCAGATGCCGTACGTTTATGCACACACGCGGCGCGGTTTCGTCGACATGATGAACCAAATAGACTATTACGCCCAAAAGAGCGGAAAAGGCCCTGATGCGGTTATCGACATCACGTCGCCCGATTACTGGCCGATGACCTGGTATGTTGTCAATTACAACCACGTTGGCTATCACGGACGCATTATCGATACCAATGCAGAGATAGTCGTTACCAAGAAGAAAGACCAGGATGCCGAGGCGATAGCCAAGTATCAGGATAAGTACAAGTATATCGGAGAGTATCCTTTGCGGCCGGGCGTCGATCTGAACTTGCTGGTCCGCAATGACATCGCCGATCCGCCGTGTACCGGTGCGGTACAAGATGGCGTGCAAAAGGGCGGCGGGGTCGTGATCTATAATACCGACCATTGCTCACGTGATGTAAGCGTAATACCGTCGATCCCGATGACGCCTTAACCGGCAAACACGCCAACCAACTCAAAAGCAGCGCCGATGACGATCCAGAAAATGTCATCGGCGCTTTTTCTGTGTGGAGTGTTATTTCCAGCAAAACTTAAAAATTGACTACTGACCGAAACCATTTTTCAGTCAATCTCGTATTACAGTTCGTCCTGGAGTAATTATGATGAAAAAGGCCCTGATCATCTTATTGAGTGTTGTGACGGCAGGAGTTTATGCGGTTTCTGCTCAGACGGCTGCATTTATTAACGTCAGTGTCATTCCGATGGACCGCGAACGCGTCCTTTCAAATCAAACCGTTGTTGTTAAAGACGGCAAGATCACAGAGATCGGTGATGCTGCCAGGGTCAAAGTGCCAAAGGATGCTGTTCGTATCGACGGGCAGGGAAAGTATCTCATTCCGGGCCTTGTCGATATGCACACGCATCTGATGTCGGACGAGGCGTTTCCGGACGAACTTGCGCCGGACGAATTGCGGATAATGGTCGCAAATGGCGTGACGACTTGCCGGTTTATGATCGGCACGCCGGAGCAATTGATCTTGCGGACAAGATCAGCAAAAAGCGAGATCATTGCTCCGACGATCTACAGCGCGAGCCCGCACTTTACGGGCCGCGAGCAAGGTAATGATTTTGTTGTCACGACCCCTGAAGAAGCGCGCGAAGCGGTTCGCAGATCAAAAGCGGCCGGATATGATTTCATCAAGATCACGACATTTCTTAAATCGCTTTTGTATGAAACAGCGGTTGACGAGGCGGCGAAACAAAACATACGCGTCATTGGCCACGCGGACAGTCGCTTTGTCACGGTGCCGCGTGCGTGGAGGGCTCGCCAGCAGATCGAACACCTCGACGGATATTTAGAAGTGCTGCTGCGCGACGACGCGCCGATGAACGGCTCGGTCTCAGACCTTTACATCTACAATCCAAAAAACTGGGACAGTCTCGACTACGTTGATGAAGCAAAGATCGCGTGGGCAGCGAAAATGACGGTCGAGTCAAATCCGTACGTCGATCCGACGCAGCATTTTATGAAGAACACCTTCGGTTTGCCGCGCAGCGAAGAATCGATACGTGCGCAGTCTGATTTCAGATTTTATCCGACAAAGACGCAGGATTTTTATATCGACTATTTAAAGCGAACGCCGCTCAATAAAGTGCCGCTAGAAAAACGCGCACGCTGGGTCGAGATCAGAAACAAGCTGATCAAGGCCATCTATGACGCGGGCGGCAAGATAATGGCCGGCTCTGACACGCCGGAATTTCTATGGCTCTACGGTTTTTCGATGCACCGCGAATTGAAAGCGCTTGCAGACGCAGGTTTGCCTAATTATGCTGTTCTTGCTGCAGGCACGCGAAACGCTCACGAATATCTCGGCTCGATAAGACGCTCGGGCACTGTCGAGAAAGGCAAAAATGCCGATCTCATTCTCCTCGATGCAAATCCGCTCGATGATATTACGAATACTGAAAAGCGTTCGGGCGTGATGCTAAAGGGCAAGTTTTACACTCAGGCCGAGATGAACGCATGGCTCGACGAGATCGCTCCGCGATTTCATTCGGTTGAACTTAAGGACAAATAAATTATGATCAAACGATTCGCTGGCTTACTCATTCTGTTGGTCGCGATGACAGTCGGTGCCATCGCTCAGGACCCGTCAAGAAAAGGAACTGCTCAGGAGCAGATAAATGCCGTTCTTCAATACACGGCGCTCGGATGGAACACTGGCGATCTTTCAAAATATCTTTATGCCTATGTGCCCGAAGCGACCGAAATGCGCTCAACGGGTCCGGCCGGCGGTGTCGAGGCTATAGAAACAACGATGAAGTCAGGCTTCTGGAAAACAGGACGGCCAATTCAGCAGCTTCGTTATGAACACATCGTCGTTCGCATGCTCGGCAAAGACAACGCTCTTGTCACAGGACAATTTATTTTGTCAGGTGCAGGCAAGCCCGACCGAACAGGCTGGTTCACGACCGTGTGGACGAGATCAAAGAAAGGCTGGCGAATGATCCACGATCATTCATGATGGTTTATAAGGAGCTATAGTAATTATGAAAAGTATCATTTTTTTCGCTGCAATCTTGTTCGCATTTGCCGCAGCGGCTTTGGGGCAGAAAACCGATGATAAAGCAGCCGTGCTCGGGGTCGTTAACCAGCTCTTTGCCGAAATGGCCGCGGCAAATCCGCCGGGCATCATTGCCCTGAACACGCCCGAAGCGCAGCTTGCCGCGATAATAAAAAAGAAGGACGGTAAGACAAGCCTGGATGTGATCAATCGCGAAGAGTTTTCAAAATTCTTTGAGGATAAGACCGCCGTTGTTGAGGAATATATGTACGACCCAAAGGTTGTGGTCGACGGCGACTGGGCGATGGTTTGGGGCAGATATGTTTTCTTTGTCAGCAGCAAGATCTCGCACTGCGGCATCGATCAGTTCAATCTTGTGCGCACCGCCGAAGGCTGGAAGATCGCTAACGGAGCCTCGACGATCGACCCAACGACCTGCACCGCCGCAGAAAAAAAAATGACGCCGCGCAATACAAAAGCTAAAAAAGCCGAATAGGTTTCTATGCTGCAGGTTTAAGTCTAACCGGATCTGCTTATTACCTTGGTATAGTGCCGGAACCTGAGCCTGACGTGCTGCCACGCGGCGGGACGGACATGTTTCTGCCGGTGCCGCGGAAGAGAGGCGTGAAGATCCATTTTGAATGATTTTCGATGCCGTAGTAGGCGATGAAAGATCTACTGCGGCTCTGGCTGGCGACGCCGATGAACGGAGTGTTTTCGGTGAGAACTTCAATACTCTCTTCGGCTTCCTCATCTTCCGTTTCAGCCTCGGTGTTCACAGCGCTAACCACCACGAGACCGAAACGGTCAAGGTTTTGACCGGGATTCGAGGGCAAAATGCCGCCGTTGTACTTTTGCACGCGGCGGGCAAAAGGCCCGAGCGATTGAACGTCAGCTTTTATCAGCCGCCACTTGCCGTCTTCCGACAGCGGATCGATGGCTGCGGACGCACGCAGTATCTGGCGCTTCTTTGTGCCCTGCGGCAGGCCGTCGAGTAGGTCGTCCATCGAATTGGGAAGCTTGGCGCCGCGATAAAAATCCACGTATTGGCGAATTGCTTCGGCGACCTCTTCGCCGCGGGCGATCGCCTCGAGTTCCTTATCGCGCTGAATTTCTTGCTGGATGCTCGGTGCCACGGCAAGCATGCCGATGGCAAACACCGCCATGATGCCCATAACGGCGAGAAGCGTCATTCCGCTTTCGGAGTGCCTGTCTCTAACCGTCACCTTCATCGTTAACGTCTTCCTTCTGCTGCCGCTGCACTTCCATCTTACGCTGCTCGGGATTTTGCTGATTGTACTGCGGAATATTGTTCGGTATGCCCGGAACATCCTGCGGTATAAAACCGGGCGGATAGGTAGGCGACCCGGGCTGACTTAGATCAGAGCCTCTTCCGGGCGGCATGCTGCCCTGTAAGATTCCTTTCGAGATCGGAACGTGATGTTTGAAGCCGAGGCTCGTGTCCTCAAACACAACTTCTGCCGCCGAAATATCGATCAGACGAAACCGCCCGCCAACGATGTCGTTCAGCCGGGCACCGAACGGAGCAGCTTTTTCGTTCTCGGCCAGGTAAGCGGTGTCGTTGTTGTAGCGTTTGCGGCCGATCATTCCAATATAGATGATGGTAGGTTTCGGCGGAGCCTGAACCGTCATCATCACCTGATTCGAATATAGTTTGCCGTCCGGCGTCTGAATAATGATCTGCCGAGGGCCTTCGGTTGAGATGTATTTCGCCGGAACGTCCGCCGCAAGTTTCTGGGTGTTGATAAAGGTCGTCGGCAGCTCGCTTTGGTTGAAATATATATGCGAGTCAGGCGTGAACTTGTCGCCATTGATCTCGAGTCGAAAACCGCGCGCTCCGGCATATACGCTTTGCGGATTGAACATTGCAAGGACGATCGGCGGCGGCGGCGGCGGCGGCGCAGTTTTTATCGGTGACGGCGGCGGAGGCGTCGGCGAGGGACATCCTTCGCCTCTGCACGGTGCCGGCGGCTCGTAGAAGGCAAAGATGTTGCGGCCCGCCTCGGGAGCATAAATGCTTCCCGGACTTGGAACCGCCGTTGTCTCATAAATAAAGATCTGTTCAGACGCCGTCGGCAAGGCTGCGTCGGGCCGCGTCGTCGAAGCAGGGCTGCCTGACTTTGGCGTTGGTGTCGGCGAGCTTTTTACCGTTGCCGTCGTTGTGCTGCCGCCGAAAAGCGATCGGCCGAATGCAAAATAGAGAGCGATGAGCGCAACAACGCCGAGCACCGCCGCGGCGATGATCTGCTTCTTTTCTGTTTCAGTTTTGCCTTCTAAAAAAGCCATTGCTATTAACTATTGTTCCGCCGGAGCGGATGCCATTGGCACAAAGCCGGGCCGGCGAAAATACGCGGCCATTTCGATGTGCAGAGCGACGACCTCGCCGTGTGTTTTTCCTTTCGGACCAGCCTGCTGCTGTTGCTGGCCCGCACCAAAATTTGGATTTACCGGCTGCTGCACAACTCCCTTGCCTTTCGCAGCACCAGCGGTCTGATTCAAGGCCGCCTGATCAGGCTGTGCATTCGTATCGCCGCTATCTTTTTTGACATCCGTATCGGACGGAGCAAGTTCGACGGCACTGATGACAACGAATTCGCGTCCCGTTTCGATCTCGCGAATAAAGCGGCGCAGATTTTGATAAGTACCTTCGACCGTGGTCGTAACGTATACGCCGGGGTAGAGGCTCCTGAATTTCGAACGGCCCTTTTCCTCATCGGTCTGCTTTGCCGTATCGAAATTTGCGCTCTCGAGCGGAGCATAATCAGGGCCGGTCGTATTTTCGAGGCCGTAAGCCTTGATGAGGCCGTTCAATCGCTGATAAAGAGCCGCCTGTCCGTTCGTTTGCATCGGCAGAAAACGGGTTTCAAAATCGTCGACACTGCCGACAAGTTTGTCGACCTGTGTTTGGGTGTCTTTGATATCGCCGTATTTCGATCTTGCCGAGGCAAGTTCTGCCTCAAGCCGGTCGGCCTCAGACCTGTTACGCGCGAGTTCGCGGTTTGACGGCACGACCCAAAAGAAATACACCACGAGCGCCATCACAAATGCGAGAACTCCCGCGGCAACGGCGCCGATCTCAAGTGGGCCCCACATTCCGTCGTAAACTTTTCGCGGGCGATCAGGCGGAATAATTAGAGGTCTCTCTTCGACGATAACCGGTGTTTCCGGAGCGTCTTCTGTCGGGATAGGCTGCTGGTCAAATTCCGCCATTACTGTGCACCTCCCGTATTTTGTGCGACATCGGTCGCAGGTGCAGCCGAATAGCTGTAGCCAGGAGTGTAAATAAGTCTGAAGGTATATTCAGTAAAGGTTATACGCTCGTTCTTCTGCAGGTCCTGTCCGCGCAGCTCAGCCTGAAAAAGGCCTGAGTTGTTCATATTCTGGATCATCGTCATCACTGCCGGATAATCTTTGCTGATCACGGCAAATTCGAGATCGGCCTTTATGCGTTCGCCGTCCTGATAGACGTTATTTACGAGGATACGCGAAGCACTGACGCTGCCGGGAAGTACGGTTTCGAGGTCGGCGAAAAGCCGCGACCAGCCAAAGGCCTTGTTTGCCACGAGTTTGTGCGAAGCGGTGAGAAGGGCCTTTTGGTCGGGCGTCAAAAGCTGCTGTACCTTTTCGCCTTCGCCTTTGAGCTGCGCGATCTCGTCCTGACGTTCCTTAACTGCCGTTGCCAACAACGCGTTTTCCTTTCTGTTTTCGTTAAGCCGGGCAAGGCAATACACGCCTACTCCCACACTCAAAACGAGTAGCAACGCCGCGGCGAGATATGGAAGCATCCGGTTTCGAAACGGATGAGTTGATAGATTGAGCTTTGTTATCACAGTTACTACTACTTAAAAATAAGATGCAAAAAAGAACGCAAAAAGAGCAATTTATGATTCTAGCACGAAAAACCTACGCCTCTCACGCTAAAAATCGACAAAATGTTGCAATTTTTAAGGCAAGGGAAGACGCCATAAAATAACACCCGCGGGTTTAATAAGATGATCAATGACTTTTGACAACAAAAAAGGCTGTCCCGGACCGTGTGTCCGAGACAGCCTTTGGTAGTTGGCCGATTAGTTTATGGCTCGGCGATCATGTCTTGTGTCAGAAGCTGATCGGAAAGGCTGACGGTGAGTGGCGTGAATAAATATCGTCGCGACTCAACATTGAAAGTGTAGGTTTGACCAACTTTCAAACCACCGAAGCGGTATGATCCAAATCCGTTTGAGATGGTAGAGTAGCTCTGGCCCGCGGTATCAGTTATTGTGATGCGCGAGTTTGGCACTCCCAGTCCCATCGAATTCAAAAGCCGTCCGTTGATCTCAGCCTGATCCGGCATGGCGTCAGAGAGTTCGATCTGCCCGTCGCCTGCCCGAATCTGTTGATCGTCTTCGTTGAACATTACTCGCTCCCAGGCCAATGGTGAAACCGAGCCGGATGTCCCAACCGCTCGAAATCGCAGGTTTAACAGCAGCCCATTTTCGGCGATAGCCGTTGGGCCGTAAACTGCGACCTTCAGCAGACCAGGTTCTTCTATATTGGCTGCCGCGATGAGCCCGCGGCTGACCGTCCCGACCAGATCGGCCGGATCGGCCTGTGGTTGTATGACAGTAGGGTCGTACCTGAGGCCGAACTCATATGCGATCAACCCTTTATTCGCTGCGCCATCGACCATAACCGGAATGATAACGTCACCGTCTGCGGGTGTTAAGAGTTTGGGGAAACTGACACCAACGTTTTCGTCCAAGCCGTTGATCTCAACTTGACGTCCACCAGCATTTGACCAGTTTCCGGAAACATCACCCATAAGTAACGCAGAAAAGTCTTGCACTGTATTGCCATTTACGGATTGGAATTGGACGCTTTGAGGCGTAAATTTCCAACTTCCAGTTGAGCCCGCTGGTGTGGAACCGGCCGCATAAATGCCGATCTGCGCGGAGTCGAAGGACGAGACCGTGTTACTTTCACTCACATCAGCGGCGAGCATTTGGCTCGGAGTCAAACTTATCATGCCGGCAACATACTGCGAGATCCGTGAAGCATCGAAAGCCGATATTCCATTGGCGCCGCCCGATTTTGAGGCTGTTATCGTGTACGGGCCAGAACCAAGTCCGCTCAGCAGATAAGTACCATCGGGGCCGGTCGTCGAGCAAACGGTTGGCGAACCCTGAGCACAAACGTTGACATTTGGCACGCCGCGCGGATTCGGAGCGCCTATTGCGTTACCGTAAGTAACAGTGCCAGATAAAGTTGAGGCCCCGACCGTTAAGCTACCGTTCGTCGTCGCGGCCGGAGGCGTTCCCTCGTTGAACATGAATCCTTGGTGAAATTGACCATTCGGATCGGTATAGTTTTCGAATGTCAACGCTGTTGATTGGCCGCTCGAACCGACAACATTGAATCTCAAGTTCAAGAGTGTTCCCGAGCCGCTCATTGAGGTGCCCTGAAAAGCGGAAATTATCAGATGTCCGGAATGGTTAGCGTTGGACGTGATCGACATATCAGAACTTAAAGTTCCGAGCTTGTCGTATGCCGGCGAAGCCGGTTGAATGACTGCGGGGTTAAAACTGACCTGACACTCATAGGAAACTACTCCCGATCCAGACACGTTCCCAACCGTTATAGGCACGGTTACTACCGACCCCGTCCCTCCGTTTACGGCAGAAATCGATACTGCGATCGGTGATCCAGTTGGCGTGGCAGTTGCAGTAAAGGTCGAGGTCGCCGTCGGCGAGGAATTGGGCGTATTCGTCGAAGTTGCGGTCGGCGAATTGGCAGGAGTATTTGTCGGCGTTTTCGTTGGTGTATTTGTTGCCGTGCGTGTCGGAGTATTGGTCGGGGTTTTAGTTGGTGTATTGGTCGACGTAGCTGTAGGTGTTGACGCTGTAATATTAATGACCTTGGTATATTCATTATCCGATTCATTGCTTTCCGAAATGAGGTTGGTGGAATCGGTAACGATCTTGACCGTGTGTGCCCCAGGTCCAAGGCTTCCAAGAGGATAATCTTGCACATAAGTATAGAATCCCGCGTTGACCGGCGGATTCGTGAACCAGAAAGTTCTACTTACTCCATCAACATAAAGATCAGTATAAAAAGTGTTGTTGACTGCGGCGTTTCCATCGTTAATAACAGCCCAGTCCACGTACAGCGTATCCGCTGGACCCAGGATACCGCTATCCGTATTCGTTCCAGTTACGTTGGACACAACAATCTTATCCGACCAGCCGCTGGGTTTATACGGAGTCAGATTCGGAAGCGCCGGTGTTGGCGTCGGCGTTCCACCGCTGCCGCTTATTGCAACCGGCCCGTCAGAAATATCGTTATCGATATTGAACGTAACACCGCCCCATGTTTCATCATGTCCGCCAGCGTACTGGTGAATTCTCTGGTGGTTGTTCCAGTAGGTATCCGGCAAAGGGGTTAATCCCCAAACCGTTGCGTTGCCATCCCATTTAGCAATCCAAACCGCATCAGGGACGGGCGATGCACCAGCCCAATCGCCAAACGCGTTTATGGGTGACCCATACACACCGGCGATGTTTCCTCGTTCGTGCATTCTCTGGGTCCAGCCACCAAGAAACGCCTTGATCGCCGCGCTGCAGGAGGTTGTCGTATTGTAGTGCTCTAAGTCGTAATAGATGACTGTCTGCGGACTCAGGCCTAATTGGGATGCGGCAGTCGTAGCCGAATTGGCTTCGTTTATGCCTTCGGATCGGGCAGTCGTTGGATCGGAGCTAATTTTGTTTGAAAAACTGCTGCAAGGTGCCTGAGGCCCCACCCATGTTGGAATAATTCGCCATCCCTGCGCAAAAATCTGAGAAACCCAAGAAGCAGTAAGATTGGGCTGACTGCACGAGCGACTATTTCCACCGATATAAATATTCGCATCCCAGTAAGGGCTGCTGGTCCACCAAGTTTGCATTTGACTGACCGTTGCGGCGGTGCATTTGTCGAATCCTTTTTTGTCGCTGACGCCTACTAACTCCGTCATGGGATCCGCGGCAGGGGTTCCAATTGATTTCTCGACAAGCGGTGAAATATCTCGCATAACACCTTCGCTGCCTACCCTTAAAAGCCGAGTTTTTTGTGAGCAATCTCTCTTAAACTCCTTACACGATCCTTTGGATGTGAGCATCCACCCTGAATTTTTGTTATTGAATTCTATGGCCACGATCGATTCTGCTGCCTGCAAATCTAGTAATACATTGCGGAACTGGCCGTTTGCCGCTCCCAGCCTTAGTTCTTTGCTATTCGGCGAGGCGACTATGATTGATCCCGGGTCAACGAGTGAGAACTTGCTTGCCGTCAGTCCACTCTGATCCGCCTCAAATTTCAATGATGTTCTAAAGGTCCAATTTCGCCCGCCATTCGTTGTTTCAAGGAAATCAACTTGGAGTTTATTTGCTAGCTGAAATGAAATGGGTAACACTCCGACACTCTCATTCAAAAACTTTGGCATGCCGTAAATTGCTGCCGCATTGGAACCGCGTGTTTTTAAAAGGACTCGCGACCATGTCTTTCCGCCGTCGCGTGTTTCGTGCAGTTCATCACCACCAACGCCGCCTGCAAGCCAGCCGACGTTATTACTAATAAACTGGACCTGGCCGTAGATCGGCGGGGCAGGAAGTTCTTTCCAGTTCATGCCTCCATTGTCTGTTACAAACAATTTGCCGAGACTGAAATTTGAATTGGTTGTTTGTCGTAAGAGAAGCCAGCCGTGAGTTTCGTCAACAAAACATAGCGATGCATCACTACCAAACAGTAATGCAAAATCCTCGCCCGGATCTGGCACAGCAGTTTTGTTCCATGTTCTCCCTCCGTCCTTCGTTTGCATAATTTCTGTGACCGGATCAGCCGATGTTTCTCTCGGGAAAGATCTGACTATCCAACCTTGCGAAGTGTTAAGAAAAAAGGCCGCGTGAATCGCGGTCGATGCCGGTTGGGGCGTGATATCCGACCATGATGAGCCGCCATCAGTTGTCGATAGTATTTTGCTTTCTGTACGCACCCACCCTTGGTTGTCTGACAGCATCTTTGCTTCAACTATCGGTTCAGCCTCTTTTTCTGAATTATTGTCATTGGTAAAAGTTTCTTGATTAATCTGGGAAAAACTTGCCTGAACAAAACTCAATGCAATAAGCATAATTCCCAACGTATATAAATGTTTTGAGATCCTTTTCATTGTATTTTCTTCGCTCCTTTTTTGTCTGGCAGATAATGCTGCAGGTGGATAGTAGCTTTACCTGGAGGCTTTGAAAGGCTGCATCGTTAGAATCTGTTGAGTTTAGAATCCGGAAAAGATCGGGGAAAATTTGTCGCGGAATGGAGGGCAAGTTTCGCGCATGTTGAATGCAACTTGCATTTAACATGCATTGGGCTATATACTGACGCGAAATTCGAACAGAAAAATTAAGACCATGAAGCCTTTTGATGCGGTTAGCACACGAGAGTTCTTGTCGAAGGAAGAGATCGGCGTCGTTGTTGAGACACTGAGGGGAAAGCCCGCTTTTTCGGCCTTTGATGTTGAGACTCTCACTGATTTTGTATGCAAATGTGAGGTTGTTCGATTCGGGCACCATGACGTCGTTTGGCGCAAGGGCGAAGGCCCATGGAAGTACTTCATGGTGCTGCTCGACGGTTGTCTGGCTGCCTGGGGCGACACCTGGGACGAGGCCTCGGTCGATGCGCTCGTAACCAAGGGCCAGTTGTTTGGCGAGCCTGAGTTGTTTGGCTTTGATACAACCTACCGCGAACTCGTAACATTGATGCAAAGCAGAATTCTCATCGCTCCGACAAAATACGTCGGGTCATTGCTGGCAAGCGAGAAAGGAGCGCGGTTTTATGAAGGCTTGTCGGTGTCGCTGATCGAAAAACTTCGTGCTCAGAATTATCTCCTCAAAGTTAGGACCGGACAGAATGAACGCCGGCTAGTCAAATTTTTGGATAACTTTACGCGCGACCCAGGCTGGCGAGATCTGACCAACATCAAAGGGAAGTTTCAGAAAGATAATTTCAGGATCAATATCTTCTTTAACTCCGACCTGATCTCGGGGCTATTGTGCTCAGTAAGCCGACAGATCGCACCGGTAGTAAGAAATTTCATCGAGTGGGAAGTTATCCGGATGTTTGAGGCGGACGAGAACTTTAAAGTTTCGAGTGAACCGGTATCAGCGGATAGATTCCCGAAATCCAGTTTCCCTGATTTCCCATACTTTCAGCTGGAATTGCTCGACCATCGCCAATTGATGAGGATCCTCGACGGCACAAAGTAAGACTTCTACAGGCAAATTACTATTTGCGGCGGGGCGGCAGATCGGAGTAGCTGAGTTCCTCGAGAGTGATGTCGCGGTAGGCGGCGACGCGATTGCGGCCTTGGCGTTTGGCGCGGTAAAGAGCAGAATCTGCCATTTCGACAAGCTCGATCGGATCTTTTGAATCGTCCGGAAAACAAGCGACGCCGACGCTTACGGTAATGCGATGATCTTCGTCGGTTCTACCCTGGCGAACAACGCTGAATTTGTATTCTTCAATAGCCGAGCGAATACGTTCAGCTGCGACGATTCCCTGAGCAAGATCGGCGTCGAGTAAGAACGCTGCAAATTCATCGCCTCCAAAACGCGCGGCCACATCGCCGCTGCGAAGGCTGGTAGTTATTGCAAAGCCGACCTCTTCGAGTGTTTTACTACCCGTCAAATGCCCGTAGTTGTCATTTACGCCTTTAAAATTATCGCCATCCATCATGAGGACACAGAACGGGCGTTTCTCAGCTTTGGCGCGGCTAGCCTCACGACGCAGCTCGGAGAAAAAAGAACGGCTCGAGAGCAAGCCGGTCAGATCGTCGTGTGAGATCAGGCGATGTATCTGCCGCTGGTATTCGCGGTCGATCTCGTCAAGAAGGTCAAAGCGTAAAATAGTTTCGCCGACGGTTATCTTGTCGCCATTTTCCAATATTTCCTTTTTTACACGGCGGCCATTGAGAAAAGTGCCGTTTCTCGAGTCGAGATCGTTGAGAATGTACTGCATCGCAACCCTCGATTCTGTGGGGACAGCGATAATGCGTGCATGCTGACGCGAGACCTGTGTGTCGTTTACTCGAACGTCCGCTTCGAGAGCTCGGCCCAGGATCACCTCTTCGCGTTCGAGCGGGATCGGCACGGCGATCAGTTCACCGCTTAGAAAAACCAGCGCGGGCTTAAGGTCGCGTCTTAGTGTGTTGGCATTGTTCATAGACCGAGTCGCGGTCGGAGGGGAGGGAGTAACAACTAATAGAATAACCTATTTATTACAATAATTTCCATCATTTTCTATGGAGCTAACACGCATTTGTGTGCGTTTGAAACCGCCGGACGTGCTGACAGAAACGGCATTTCGATACTAAAAAACGTCTCTGATCGAACAAAAATGAAAAGGCTGTCAAAAAATGACGGCTCTTTTTTTCATTTATCCCAAAAATTGCTTGACCATATCGGCACTTTTCACACACAATAGTTTTTGTCACTTCTATCATTCGTCAAGCAGAACTTTCTCTGCTTTTTTTGCGAATCGATCATTTATCGTCATTTAGTGAAGAAATAGATTCGCTGGGTATAAATAAGAAACAAAATTTTCGGGGGGATTTTCAATGATAACGCGATCCAAATCGGAGACTCGCAGAGGTCTTTTTCTATCTATAATTGTTTTGGCATTAATTACGGCGGTCATCGTGCTGCCGTACAAATTTGGGGCAAGTGCAGCATCGGGAAAAGCGAAAGGGCTTATTACCCGGACGGAGAGCTCCGACCAGAGCTTGCCTAATTATGACATCCGAACCGCTAAAGGCTATGAGATAGCGGATTTTTTTGAAGCGGCCCGTAACTTATCAGGCAAAGATGCCGTTGCGGTTGCAGATATTCGGGACGGTTTTACCCGTGGCGAGGAAGCACTCAGATCCAGAGTCCCGACATTGAAGGTCGAATATAACGAAGACATCCGAATTCCTGAGGTCATTTCGCCTGATGTCTGGCAGGCAAAGATCGCACGTCTCACCGCCCGTTCAAGTGAGAAGCGTTCGGAAATTCTCCGCAACTTCGTAAAGCAGAATAATAGTCTAGTAGGTGTAACGGATCAGCAGGCGGATGAGCTGGTAGTTTTAACCGATTATACAAATCCGGACGGCAATCTTTCCTATGCCCACCTTGAGCAAAGGCCGAACGGCATTCCGGTTTTCCGAAGTGAAGTTAAGGCTGGATTTACACAGGACGGCAGGATAATTCGCGTTATCAACAATCTCGCTCCGGGACTTGATTACGGCATGCTCTCGACCGACTTTCGTGATCCGCTCGATGCGGTGAAGGCTGCAGCGCGTAACATTGATCATGAACTGAAGCCGGCGGATGTTTCGCTTAACGGCAAAGAGTCAACCGATCTGAAAGCGGTTTTTGGAACAGGCGACTGGGCGACAACGGCCGAAAAAATGTATTTTCCGACAGAGCCCGGCGTTGCCGTTCCTGCATGGCGCGTGTTGATCTGGGAACCGGTAAATGCATATTATGTCATCGTTGACGCCGCGACCGGCACGATGCTGTGGCGCAAAAACATCACTAACGATCAAACTCAGTCTGCGACATATAATGTGTATCGCAACGCAACCGGATATATCGACACTGCCGATAATCCCGCGCCATTCTCACCCGGTCCGGTCAACCCGACATTGGGACAACAGGCTCCTGTCATTGCAAGAGCAAATTTGACGCTGATCGGCAATGAAGCACCGAACACCTTTAACAACAACGGCTGGGTCACTGACGGAGCAAATATTACGGACGGCAATGCTCTTGAAGCCGGCATCGACCGTGACGGAACACAGGGCGTAGACGCACCGCAGACCGGAAGCCCGAATCGAGTGTTCAGTTCGACCTGGAACCCTCCGCCCGGAAGCCCCGCACCCGGAGATGATCCGCTGACGGCGCAGGCACAGCGCGGAGCAGTCATTCAGATGTTCTACGTAATGAACCGATATCACGACGAACTTTACAAACGGGGATTTACGGAGCAGGCATTTAATTTCCAGGCCAACAATTTTGGCCGCGGCGGAGCTCAGGCTGATCGCGTGTCGGCTGAGGGCCAGGATTCATCCGGAACAAACAATGCGAATTTTTCTACGCCGGCAGACGGCAGCAGGGGACGCATGCAGATGTTCCTTTGGACAGGCCCGACGCCTGATTATGACGGGACCGCAGACGCCGAAGTGATCATTCATGAAGCGACGCACGGAACTTCTAATCGCCTGCATGGCAATTCTTCAGGTTTAACAACCAATATGTCAGGCGGCATGGGTGAAGGATGGGGCGATTTCTATGGTTACACGATGCTCGCCGCGTCAGGAGATCCAATAGACGGTGTCTACACTACCGGAGGTTATGCGACCTATCTGTTGGGCGGTATGACATCAAATTACTATTACGGTATCCGCCGATTTCCGCGAGCGCCGATCACCTTCCTCGGGCCAAACGGGAAACCGCATAATCCTTTCACATTTCAATACATCAACTCCAATTGTGATGCGCTAATTGGCACTACATCGACGAACCCGAACAGTGCGTATCCGCGAAATCCGGTAGTTTCGACCTCATCTGCCAGCCAGGCATGCGACCAGGTTCACAATATTGGCGAGATCTGGAGCAGCATGTTGTGGGAAGTCCGCAATCGTATGGTGACGCGTCTCGGCTTTGCTGCCGGAACAACCAGAGTGCTCCAAGTCGTTACCGACGGCATGAAGCTCGCGCCGATCGGCCCGACGATCCTTCAGGAACGTGATGCTATCATCGCTGCTGCTTCAGCATTGCCTTTCGCTCCGGAGGCGTCGGCTGATGTTTCTGACGTTCGGGATGGTTTCCGTGTCCGCGGAGCAGGATTCTCTGCCAGCATTCAAAGTGCCGGAACAGGTGCGAACAACACGGCTGTAACCGAGGCTTTTGACGTGCCGAATGCTCTTATCACCAATCCGATCTCGGTCAGCGATTCCACAGGCAACAACAACACATTCCCTGAACCGGGTGAGAATATTCTGGTTTCAGTACCGATCACCAATAACTCCGGTGCGACCATCAATAACGTTTCCGGAAGTGTTACCGGCGGCGGTACTGTAAGCTACGGAAATATTGTTGACGGAGCGACGGTGACGAATCAGATCCCATATCAGGTTCCGGCCGGCGCTGTTTGCGGCAGTATGCACCAGATCACAATAACCGGCACCAGTTCAGTCGGTGCCCTGAATCCGCAGAATTTCTCATTCCGCCTTGGAGTACCTGTAGGCGGAGCTCCGGCTACGTTCACTAATCCCGCTGCGATCTCGATCCTCGACAATGCAGCGTCATCGCCTTATCCGTCGAACGTCACGGTATCCGGCCTGTCCGGTAATAAGATCATCAAAATGAACATTAACGGCCTGACCCATACATTCCCGGGCGACATTGATATGCTTTTGGTGGGACCGGGCGGACAGAAATTTGTTCCAATGTCCGATATGGGCAGCGGCGGCGACGTGTCGAGCATTAACTTGGTTCTTCGGGACGGTGCAGCAGGCCCGCTGTCGACATCTCAGTTGACGAGTGGTGAATTTCAACCAGGAAACACCGATACGACAACTGATATCTTTCCGGCGCCCGCACCGGCTTCGCCGTACAACAATCCGGCTCCTGCAGGAGCGGCGACGTTTGCTACTACCTTTGGCTCGGACGGCGCAACAATGAACGGGACCTGGAGCCTCTACGTTCGGGATGATGCCGGCGTCGATGTCGGAACTATTTCCGGCGGTTGGGGACTGACATTCGAAGCCAACGATTACACATGTACGGCTCCCGGCGGATCGATCTCTGGGACCGTCACCTACGGTAATGCGATCCCGGCAGCCACGCGTTTTGTTTCAAACGTAACGATCGCAGGTGCCGGATCGCCGAACGTTTCGACTCTCACTGCCGGACTCGGTGCAACCGAGGGCCAGTATACGCTTACCGGTTTCGGGGGCGGAGCTTACACCGTCACACCGACAAAAACGGGCGGCATCAATGGGGCCATAACTTCATTTGACGCGGCAAAGATCTCGCAGCATGTTGCGGGCTCCGCCGTGCTGAATGCCACACAGCTGGCTGTGGCCGATGTCAGTAATAATGGCAGTGTCTCATCATTGGACGCAGGAATGCTTGCTAAATTTGCGGCCGGGCCGCCTTACACTGCTCCGGGAATCGGAGTGACGACAACCTGGAGATTTAATCCTTTGAACAGGGCGTATGCGGCGGTTACTTCCAGCGTTACCGGCCAAGATTATACTGCGTTGTTGATGGGTGAGGTTTCCGGAAACTGGGCAAATACCGGTGCAAGGCCGGCCAACGGGCCGGAGAGAACCACGTCGGTCGATGCTCCGCGTCTCTCGGCTCCGGCGGGCGGCGAGGTGCTTATCCCCGTAGCCGTGCAGGGAGCAGCCGGAAAGGACATCATTTCCTATGAGTTTGCTCTTCGCTACGATCCGTCGGTAATACAGCCTCAGGCTGATCCTGTCGACCTGACGGGAACTGCGAGCCGCGGGCTTTCGGCGGTTGCGAATGCGGCGGAACCTGGACTCTTAAGAGTCGTGGTGTATGGCCCGAGCCCGATCGACGGTAACGGCGTGCTTCTGAACCTCAGGTTCCGAGCGATCGGAACGCCAGGGTCGGCATCACCGCTCACGTGGGAACGCATTATTTTCAATGAAGGCGATCCCGGCACTTTTGTCACGGATGGACGGGTTGAACTTGCGTCTGCGGCACCAAGCCAGGCCGGAAAAGTTCGTTGACATTAACTTTATAGTTAAATTAGAGGGGCTGTCGGAGATCTTGGTCTTCGACAGCCTCGTTTTTCTGAAGTAGCATGCCCTTTCGAACTGTATATTCCCGGGCGCGTTCACAAGAATAATCTTGACAAATAGCCATATTTGCTTATACTTGTGAACAATATCGCAAATGTATGAAGGCATCTGCAATCAAGAATGCCAAGTATCGGTGAGTAACGTGCTCAAGATGCTTTTACATCCGCGACGAGGGCCGCAGGAGACAGTAGTTAATGTCAAAAGGTGAGAGATCAGTCCGCTTTTACGGGGCAAAATGCGCTATTTTTGTCACGCTGGCGTTGGCACTGGTTACGAGTGTCTTTGCGTTCGGCTCCGCCCGTTCTCAGTACGCTATTCTTGATCCGTTCTCTGAGCTTTTCGGCCTGCAAACTAATTCTCATACAGATCTTTCAAACAGTACGTCGTTTGACGCGGCTGAACTCTCTCCGTTAGATGTAGCGGTCTCTCTGCCAAACGTGAACTCGACGCCGGGAATCGTTTTGGTCCCGATCACGGTTGGCGACCTTACAAGCCAGCAGATATTTTCGTTCGATCTTCAAGTCACTTTCAACCCTGCGGTCGTTACTCCGGCCTCACCTGCCTTTGTAAGTCCGGGTACGCTAAGCAGCGCGATGGCGATCACGACAAATACGAATTTTCCCGGGCATCTCATACTCGGAGCTTTTCAGGGCTCGCCTCTTGACGGTTCCGGAACGCTCATCTTCCTTCGATTTAATGTCATCGGAACGCCCGGACAGTCGAGCCCCTTGACCTTTCAGGATTATGTAGACCCGGATTCTTTCCCTCATTCGGGATTTAAATTCAATGACGGTACGCCTGCAGCTCTGACAACCAACGGCAGTATTTCAGTTACCGCGGCGGCTACCCCGACTAACACTTCGACTGCTACAGGAACACCGACCAACACGCCGACTGCGACTGCGACGTCAACGGCGACGCGAACAGCGACGTCAACAGCAACGGCAACGCCAACTGCCTCTCCTTCATGTGCTAATTCGGTCTCGATACCAAATGCGACGACATTTACCAGCGTTCCGGCAACGGTGCCTGTCAATGTTTCTAACGTGGCGGGCCTGGGAGCCGTTTCCGCGAGCTTCACTGTGACCTATACGCCGGGATTGATCACGCCGAACGGAGTAACATTTGGTCCGGTCGGCACATCGAACGGCAACGGACGGACATTGTCGTACAGTAATCCTGTTGCCGGCACTCTAAACGTATCGATCTTCGGAGGAAACGAATTTCAGGGCAGTGGAGCATTGGTCAACCTGCACTTCGATGTGGCGGGACTGCCGGGAACCGCTAGTCAGTTGAACTTCACATCCTTTCAGTACAATACTGGTTCGCCTTGCGCGGCGACCACCAACGGCAGCCTGTCGGTTGTTTCCGGGACAGTATCCGGAACGGTAACATACGGCAACGTTATGGCGCCGCCGGCACCACGTTATGTGCCGGACGTGCTCCTCAGCGGTTTTGGATCACCGCCGGTTTCGGCCGTTACCAATAATCTGGGAACTTATTCGCTAAACGGTTTTGGGCCGGGCGTGTATATCATCACACCATCCAAGTCGGGCGGCGTGAATGGTGCCGTAAGCGGATTTGATGCAGCGATGGTATCGCAGTATGTTGTCGGGCTGATCTTATTTAGCCCTGCCCAGGTTGCCTCGTCTGACGTCAGCGGCGGCGGCGGTATTTCGTCATTTGACTCTTCGATGATCGCTCAATACTCGGTATCACTCCCTAACACCGGAGTAACCGGTAATTGGATATTCAATCCGGTGAGCATTACTCATCCGCCGATTCTTTCCAACATCGCGAATGAGAATTACTCGGCGCTGCTGATGGGCGATGTTTCCGGAAGCTGGACCAGCACCGGTTTCCGTCCTTCCAACTTTGGCGGCCCGGAGAACAGCGCTGTGGTAAAAGCTCCTGATACGCTGGTTCGCGCTGACAGCGAAGTCGTAATACCGGTGAGCATTGAGGAAGCGGCCAATAAAGGCATCATAGCCTATGAATTCAGCCTCAGGTACGATCCTTCGGTGATACAGCCGCAGGCGGATCCGGTCGATTTGAAACAAACTGTCAGCCGCGGCCTTAATGCTGTAGCCAATGCTTCGGAACCTGGGCTGCTTCGTGTAACAGTTTTTGGCCCGATGCCCATAAATGCTGACGGAACGCTCCTGAATCTTCGATTCAAGTCTGTTGGTGCACCGGGCTCAGTAACCCGGCTCGTCTGGGAACGCCTGATGCTTAACGAAGGCGATCCGCAAGTCGCCGCCGCCGATGGACACATTGAAATTTCCGCTGCAGCTTCAGGCGAAGCCGAGATCAGCGGGCGAGTGCTGACTCCGTTTGGTGACGGCATTCCAAATGCCCGCATTACCCTGACGAGCACGACCGGCCGCAGCCGCTCGGCCATTTCAACCGGATTTGGTTCGTACAGATTTGCAGGCCTGCAAACAGGTGAGACCTACACGATCAGCGTCAGTTCAAAACAGTACACCTTCAGGGCATCGACCATCAGCACCGCCGGCCAAGCGACAACTCTTGACATAATCGCCGAGCCTTGAGCGGGCGGCGATCGTCTACAAATTAGGGCTGTCGAAAATTGATTTCGGCAGCCCTTTTTTATGCGGTCTGTTCAGGAGCCGCTGTCAAGGTTTTCGACCCATTTCAGAAACGAATCCTCAAAGACCAGCCAGCCCATCTTTGTCGGAGTGCTGCCGACGGTTTCGAAGGTTCCGTCCTCGCACATCGCGGCCAGGGCTCGACGTGTGGGCGGCGGGACGATTATTCGGTGTTTACGTATCAAGCGATCGATCTCGGCAAGGCGAAGTTTCGGCCGCGGCGATAAATCCAATGTTCGTTGTGTGTTGTTCATATATGTTTCGTGTGTTTTAGTTGAATTTTTAGCCGCAAGATGCGGGAAAGGCCATGCAGATCTCGCGATAGACCGGAAGGTCACGTCATATTCGGAAAGTTGCGTCATATCGAGAGATCCACGTCAAATTAGGAAAGATAAGTCATATTGCGAAAGTTAGGTCAAATCGGGAAAGTTGGCATATCAATTTTCACAGACTCGCGCTAACGTCATCATTGTCGGACGATATGTAAGCGGCGAAGAGAAGCCTCGAACAATGAATATTCGCCCAATATCGTCCGACTGTTAGAAAATATCAAACATATAACAGATTTGCAAATATGAAATTTACCGAAAATGACAAACTGAAAGCCCTCGCGATAGTCAATATCTTCGAAACCTCGCAGCCGTTCGGCGATCATGCGGCCTGCGTCGTGCTCAATGACGGAGCGGGCATTTCATACGGCATTAATCAGTTCACGCATCGGTCGGGCTCGCTGGCTGCGGTTGTCGAGGCCTATCTGCGTAACGGCGGACAGCTTGGAAAAGAGATCTTCGCTGCGGCCTTGCCGGTTCTGTGCCGAACATCGACCGCGGCAATAAATAATCTGAGCAGGAATACGAACTTTAGAAATGCACTGCGAGCCGCTGCGATCACGCGTGAGATGAAGGCAGCGCAGCAGGAAATCGCTTTCGAGAAGTATCTTTTGCCAGCACTGCAAATTTGCGAGGCGAGAGGGTTCGTCCTGCCATTATCGTTAGCGGTCGTTTACGACTCGCTAACGCACGGCTCATTTGAGCGGATCAGCCGGACCGTGGGCGACCTACATTCCGACGAAAAAGCCTGGATCACCGAGTACGTCCGAAAACGGCACTTGTGGTTATACAGCATTCAACGCCTGAGGCCGACGGCCTACCGGACGAAGTTCTTTCTTAACCAGATAGCCATCAGCAACTGGAATTTAAGCCTGCCGCTGGCGGTGCATGGCTTCAAGCTGACCGAGGCGTATTTCCCGGTGAACCATAGCGTTTCAGAACCGGAAAAGACAGCGACCGGCTCTACTGATGAAAAAGGCATCCTGGCATCAGCCGGAGACGCCATCACATCCGCTGCAGAAAAGTTTGATCGGGTTTCAAATGCCGTAACGACAATTACCACTCGCAGGGACGCGGCAAAATCACTGTGGACGACAGTTGTCGGCACAATATGGCAGGTCATGTGGGCGATATTCGGCTTTGTCGCCGGTTTACCGCGTGAAGTTTGGATCGTAGTTGCCCTGATCGCGGCGGCGCTGATGCTCGCATATCTCTACAGACAGATCGAACTCGGACGCATAAGAGAACAGAGGAGTTTACTCAGGACCTAAGACTTACGACTCAAGACTCAAAAATATGAACGATACAAAGAACATTTTACTTGCGTGGGTTAGCTCACTTTCGTCCGTGTGGACGGCGCTCGAAGCGAGGACCTGGATAACGATCATCTCGGCGATCGTGCTGCCGATAGTGTTTTTCACAGTCGGAAAGGCAGTTGACGTTGCACTGCAGATCTACTTCAGAAAAGAGAGGCGGAAACACGACCGGAAGGGAGTGTGCCGGACAACGAACTATGAAAACGACAACAAAGATCTACATCGGTATTGCCGTGGCCGCGGCACTTGCATCCCTTATGGCCGGCCTCTGGCAATCGCACACGATCACTAAATTGGAACGCGGCGTCAGGGACGCAAAACAAGCCGCCGGAGAAAAAGAAACGCAAGCCTCCGCAAAGGAAATCGAAGCCGCACAGTACAAACAGAAGATCGAATATCTCGAGCATCAGCTCGCCGACATTCAGACAAAAACGAGGAAACAAGATGAGAAATTGGAAAAAGCTGGTAATAACAGCCGCAATGCTCGCGACCGTGTCGAGCGTGCAAAACGTACACGCTCAATCGACGCAGACGCAGCCGAACTCTGTACAAAGCTCGCCGAGCTCGGGCACGCCTGCGAATGAACCAGTGGAAAACGGAAAATTGAAAGTGGATAGTGCCGGAAAAAACCGAGTGGTTCTGCCAAAAACTTTCAGCTATCAGCTTTCCACTTTCAACTCGATCGAGGCTTGTATGGCAGCGGCAATCGAACTTGAGAATACGCGGGCATTGGTTTCCGCCTTAGAAAACGAAAACCGTGCGTTAAACGAGCGTTTGGAAGCCGAAAAACAGACGGCCGCAATTCTAGCAGAGCTGAACGAAACGCGGAAAAACGAGAACGATGCACTTCGAAATGCGATCGCCGCCAAGAACGAAACGATCGCGGCAAAGGACAAGGTGATCGACTCGCAGGAAAAGCTGGTTACAGCATTAAAGGGCAAAAAACGCTCTCCTCTGGGACGCATCGGCGACATTTTGATCGGAGCCGCGATCTTTGCGGTATTGAAATAACAGGTGTCCGTAGCCCGCACGTAAGTAAGGGCTCATCAGTGAACAGGAGCCCTTGTTTACACGCGGGCTACTGACACGAGCAGATGTCTGGGAGAAAAACTATGAACAAGACGATAGAACAAGCAATAACGAATATTCGCCTAAACGCCGAGCGTTACGCAAAGGCCGAGCGTTACTACAACGGACAGCATGACCTGGCGTTTGCGACCGAGAAATTTCAAAACACATTTGGGACGCTGTTTCGCGAGTTTGCCCTGAACCTGTGTCCGGTGATCTGCGATGCGGTGCGGGACAAGCTGCGTGTGACTGGCTTTAGTGTGGAGGCGGAAGGTAAGAGTGACGGCTTTAGCCGTGACAAAGCCATCACGCCTAAAGGCGTAACTCTTGCCGCAATACAGATCTGGCAGCGGAACCGTATGGGCTCACATGCGGGCGAGATACATAAAGAATCTCTCATATGCGGTGATGCATATATGATAGTTTGGCCCAATGAACATGGTGCCGCGACGTTTTATCCGAACAAGGCGGCGAATATCACGGTAGCGATGGACGAGGCGTTGCCGGGCAGAGTCAGCTGGGCGGCAAAGGCCTGGCGAACGGCGGACAAGCACTGTCGGCTCAACCTCTTTTATCCGGACCGGATCGAAAAGTATATCTCGAAAAAGGAAGCCGAAGGAACCTTGCCGGACGCCGATGCCTTCGTTGAATTCGGAATGCGGAAGGCGGAAGGTGGAATTACAAAAGGAAACACAAATCCGAATTCCGAATTCCGAACTCCGCATTTCATAGTGCCAAATCCGTACGGCATCGTTCCGGTTTTTCATTTTGCGAATAATGCAGATCTTGGGACGCATGGACGTTCGGAACTCGAATCGGCGATGCCGGTTCAGGACGGGTTGAATAAATCGGTACTCGATATGCTCGTGGCGATGGAGTTTGCGGCGTATCGGCAGCGTTGGGCGGCGGGCATCGAGATCGAGTACGACGCCGACGGCAAGCCGATCGCTCCGTTTAAGGCGGGCATCGAGAATCTTTGGATCAGCGATAAGCCCGAGGCACGGTTTGGCGATTTCGAGGCGACGGAGCTTGAGCAGTTTTTGAAGGTCAAGGACAGCTTTCGCGTCGATATGGCTTCGGTCACAGGGACGCCGCTGCATTATTTCCTGCAGCACTCGGGCGATTTTCCGAGCGGCGAAAGCCTGAAAAAGGCCGAGACACGATTCCTCGCAAAGGTTCGCGACAGGCACGAGGCTTTCGGACAAGTCTGGGCCGACGCGATGGCGTTCGCATTGCAGATCGAAGGTTTGGGACGCAACATCCGCCTCATCACCGAATGGGAGGACCCCGCACCAATGGCCGAACGCGAATTCCTAGAAAACATTCTATTAAAGAAACAGATCGGCCTGCCCGTCGAGCAGGCGTTATTGGAGGCAGGTTACGGCGCCGCGGATGTGAAGGCGATGGTGAAAGGATCAGGCATCGAATGAGGGTGGTAAAGGCGAATTCATGACTGGTTCCTCGACAATCTGAGCGAAGAAGCTGGCAACCTTTTTACTGAGGATTAGGTTGGCGACCAGTGATAACAGAAGCACAGCCATCACGCCAGGGATGAAAAATGTGAAGGGAATGTCACTCCAACCGGGCGAAAACTCGTTGATCTGGACAACATGGATGACAAATATCAGTTCGCGGACTGCAAATATGAGTGTAACCGACAAGATACCAACACCGAGCCAGCGGCCATAGGGGCTGCGTTGAGCCATTCCCCAGAACGCAATGACGGACAGAAAAATGATAAGAAGCACAATCATCAAAATGGGAACCCGAATATCTAAGGACGGTGAGGCGAAAAGGTATGCGAAAGGTAAGAGGGACATCACAAGGAGAAAACTCGCCAATAATGCGAGAAGAATCTGTGCGATCCAAACCGATAGCGGTCGTCTGATCTTATTTCCCATGAGAAATACCCATATGTTTATAACACGAATTCAATTAATGACAGAGACAAATAAAACGCTATGAAAAAACAAACAGAAAACACAACACAAAATACGCCGCCAGCTGATGGTGGTGAAACGATCACGGCTGAAGCCGTAACTCTTAACGAGCTTCGGGCAGAGAACGAACAGTTGAAGGCGACGATAAGGCTTGGCGAGGCTCACCGGCAGATAACGGGCGAGCTTGCGACGGCGGGGGCTCGTTCGCCGGAACTGCTCTTTAATTCCGTCAGGGACGCACTGCAGTTTGCCGACGACGGCACGCTGCTGAACTCGGCTGCGCTGGTCAAAAAACTCAGGGACGCACATCCTGAGCAGTTTGGGACGCACGTTGCGGTTCCGTCGATCGACGCCGGTGCAGGCATCGTCACGACACCGCAACTCACCAGGGACGCGCTTGCGAAAATGAAGCCTGCTGAGATCGCCGAGCTTGACTGGAACGACGTGAAGCGCGTTTTGCAACAGTGAACAACGAACAACGAACAGTGAACAATTAGCTGATCCTTTTCACTATTCACTGTTCACTATTAACTATAAAGGAGAAACATGGCATTAGATTTTATACCCACAGTTTGGGCGGCGAGATTGCTCACCGCATTGGAAAAAGCTCTCATATATGGACAGACGAATGTGTCTAACCGCGATTATGAGGGCGAGATACGAAAGGCCGGAAATACGGTCAAGATCGCGTCTATAGGCGACGTGACAGTTGACGATTACGTCAAGGACAGCGACATTAACGATCCGGAATCGTTGACGGACGACGAGCAGACGCTGCTCATCAACAACGCGAAGTACTTTAATTTTTACGTTGACAGCATCGACCGTGCACAGCAGAACGTCAATGTGCTCGACGAAGCGATGCGGCGTTCGTCGTGGAAACTTCGCGACGAGGCGGACACATTTCTCGCTAACACGATGGACGCTGCCGTGCCCGGCGGCAATAAGATCGGCTCGACAACCACGCCCAAGGTTCCGACAAAGGCCGACGCGTATGAGTATCTCGTCGATCTGGGCGTGCTGCTCGACGAATCAAATACGCCGATCGACGGCAGATTCGTTGTCGTGCCCGCGTGGTTTCACGGGCTGTTGTTAAAGGACGAACGGTTTATCCGCTCAGGAACGACTGTTTCGGACAGGCGGCTCGCAAACGGCGAAGTCGGTGAAGCAGCGGGCTTTACGATACTAAAATCGAACAACGTGCCTAATACAACCGGTACGAAATACAAGATCATCGCCGGACATTCGATCGCGACGGCCTATGTCGAACAGGTCCTCGATGTGCAGACGTACAAGCCGGAAAGGCGTTTCGGTGACGCCGTAAAGGGCCTGCACGTTTATGGTGCAAAGGTTGTCCGTCCGACAAACCTCGCGCAGCTGATCGCGAGTAAATCGTGATCTCAGTTTGAAGTCTGGAGTCTGGAAGTCTTAAGCCGGTCTTTCAACTCCAGACTTAAGACTTAATACTCAAGACTGACTATTATGGAAACAGCAAAGGAAAAATTAAAACGAATAACGGCCTGGGACGCAGAGCCGACACTTTCCGAGGGCGACCTTGACGCTGCTTTGGCAGCATCGGCACTGGTTGATGTCGACGGACTTGCTCCGACTGATGTAGATTGGAAACCGACCTACGATCTCAATGCCGCTGCGTCAGCCGCATGGTTAGTAAAAGCCGCCCGGGCATGCGAGTTGACGGAGGTCGATCCGCCCGGCTCAGGCATACTCACATCGAAAGTCTTTGACAACTGCCGGGCAATGGCACGCATTTATGCGGCGAAACGGCACCTGACCTTGTCGGTGACCTAAAAACCGCGTCCGGGACGCATAAAACGAGGCATCTATACATATATGGTTAAACAGATATGTATAGATGCCTTTCAATTGAACGCGAGTCATTTATACTGTGTTGTCGAGTAATTATATGGCAGGTAACGGAATTAAAGTGATAGGCGGCGGTCTTGCGGGCGTCGAAGCGGCTTGGCAAGCGGCAGAACGGGGCGTGTCTGTGCGGCTTTTTGAAATGCGCCCTGTTTTGCAGACACCGGCGCATCGGACGGATCAGCTTGCCGAGATCGTTTGCTCAAATTCGCTAAAGACGGACGAACCGGGATCGGCTCCGTATCTATTAAAGGAAGAGTTAAGACGCGGCGGCTCGTTGGTTTTGGAAGTTGCCGCGGCGACGCGCGTTCCTGCGGGCAATGCTCTGTCAGTTGACCGCATCAAGTTTGCGGAGATGATAACTGAACGCGTCGAGGCTCACCCGAATATTGAGATCGTTCGAGCAGAAGTAACGACTATTCCTGACGACAGCGTAACGATCATTGCGACCGGGCCGCTTACATCGGACGCACTGACGAAAGAGATAATGCGGCTTACAGGAGACGATCAGCTGTATTTTTATGATGCGATCGCCCCGATCGTCGCTGCGGACTCGATCGATATGTCGATCGCGTTCAAAGCTGCACGTTATGGCAAGGGCGGTAACGATTACATCAATTGCCCGATGTCGCGTGATGAGTATCAAGTGTTTTTTGATGCGCTCATCGAGGCGAAGTCTGTTCCTCTTAAGCGTTTTGAAGAAACTCACTGGTTCGAAAGCTGTTTGCCTATCGAAGAGATCGCACGTCGCGGCGTTGACACATTGCGATTTGGCCCGATGAAGCCAAAAGGTTTGCCCGATCCGCGCACCGGCGAAGAGCCTTACGCATGTGTCCAGCTGCGGCAGGAAAATCTGATGGCGGACGCCTATGGATTTGTCGGTTTTCAAAATCATCTGCGTTACGGCGAACAGGAACGTGTCTTAAAGCTAATCCCGGGTTTGCAAAACGCCGAGTTTTTGCAGTTTGGGCAGATACACCGCAACACTTTCATCAACAGTCCGAAAATACTGAACGAAACGCTTGCGACGCGAGCAGATCGGCGACGCTTTTTCGCCGGTCAAATTACAGGTGTCGAAGGCTATGTGGAATCGGTCGCGACAGGCTGGCTCGCCGGTTTAAATGCAGTTCGAGTACTTCGTGGTGAAGCTTTGCTGACGGCTCCGGCGACATCGGCGATCGGTGCGCTTTGCCGCTATGTTTCAAATGTCGAGACTAAGAATTTTCAACCCGTAAATATTACTTTTGGATTGCTCGAACCGCTGCCGGTCGAATTGCGTAAGAAACATCGCAATAAACGCGAACGGCACATGGTTCAAGTCGAGCGAGCGTTAAACGATTGGGATGAGTGGCTGGGACAGATCAACGGTCAAGATCGGGAAGTGCAGAGAGCATGATACTGTTGTACTTTCATCCTGGTGATTTATCGGGGGCCGAATTCATCGGCATATTGGGTCTGTTTCTTGTTTTGCCCGTAGCAGTTATCTTCATCCTCTACCGAATTTTTTTCGACAAGAATCGCAACAGATAAATTTATGGACGCGGCGCAAATTCTTATCATTCTCGCGATCTTCATCGTCGCCGTGTTGTATTCGTCGGTCGGGCACGGCGGAGCGTCGGGTTACTTGGCGGTGATGGCTTTTCTTGGAGTGATGCCTGAGGTCACGCGTCCGACAGCTCTGGTGCTCAATCTTTTTGTTGCGTCGATAGCGACGTATCAATTTTGGCGCGCAGGATATTTTTCGTGGCGCATATTTTGGCCATTTGCCGTCGCGTCGATACCTGCGGCATTCATCGGCGGAATGATAAGCCTGCCGACAAGTGTTTACAAGATCGTGCTCGGAGTAGTCCTGATGCTTGCAGCATTGAGGCTCGCGTGGAAGCTAAAGGCAGGAATCGAGGCGAAACAGCCTAACATCTTGATCGCTCTCGCTATCGGAGCGGTGATCGGCCTGCTGTCGGGGCTTGTCGGCGTGGGCGGCGGCATTTTTCTGACACCGGTGCTTTTACTGGCGAACTGGTCCGAGACAAAGACCGCAGCGGGCGTTTCGGCGGCATTCATACTGGTGAATTCTGCCTCAGGACTGCTTGGCAACTGGCTGCAGGGCAAAGGAGCGCCGCTATCGGCGCTGCCGCAAGAAGTTTGGTTCTGGATCATCGCGGCTGTCGTTGGCGGGCTGCTTGGCTCAACTTTAGGAGCAAAGAGATTTGATTCACTGACGATGCGGCGAGTGCTGGCTGCGGTCCTATTGTTTGCCGGCATTAAATTGATCCTTGTCTAGGCATACTTTGCTCGGATTTTCTAATCAAATATACGATCTTGTTGAACTCGAAAAAAATATTTCCCGTTTTTCTATGTATCGCGTGTTTCGCGTTTCACTCTTTTGCGCAGTCAGGCCGCAAGAAGCCGAGCCCGACACCGACGCCGCAAACGATCAACGGCCCGTCGGTGAAAAATCTTCCGACGCAAGTTGTTCCTCCTGCTCCAACCTCGACTCCGAGGCCCGCAGCAAAAGACGAATCCGACGAGATCATCAAAGTTAATTCTGTGCTTGTGCCGATACCGGTTTCGGTTTTGGACACGTCGGGCAAAGCCGTTACAGATCTTAAACTCACTGATTTTGAGCTGAAGATCGACGGTAAGGTAGTCGAGATCGGCGACCTCGCGCGTAGCGAGACGCCGATACGTATGGCGATGCTGTTCGACAATTCGGCGAGCGTTTTGATCGCGCGCGATTTTGAAAAGGAAGCTGCCGTACGGTTTTTTCGACGCGTGATAAGGCCGGAAAAAGATAAGGCGGCGTTGTTCTCGGTAGCTGACTCTACGCGGCTCGAACAGTCGATCACGTCAAACGTCAGTTTGCTCACGCAGGCGATCGACCTTTTTCCTCCGCCGGAAGGTGCGACCGCATTGCTCGATGGCATCGTTGAAGTTGCGAATTATCTAAGATCGACGAATGGCCGTCGTGTAGTAGTGATCGTCTCGGACGGCGAAGACACAGGCGACCTGCGTACGTCGCTTGATGCGGCGGTCAAGGCTCTGCAGGTCAACGACTGTCAGGTCTATGTACTCAAGACAACCGATTTTGAAAATTTCAAGCGAACTGGCCAGAGAGTCGGCAACGCAAACACTCGGCAACTGATAGCCGAACGCCGTATGGCCGAGATCACAGCGCAGACGGGCGGTGCGGTGTATTCGCCGATCGACGAAAGGGAAATGAACGCCGCCTTTGACCGCATTTCGGCGGAGTTGGCGCAGCAGTACATCCTTAGCTATTACCCCGATGATG
>CAZGSC010000020.1:0-31473 GCA_964528325.1 uncultured Chloracidobacterium sp.
CAACTCCACAAGGCTAGATTGAAGCTGCGAGGGTTGTTGATAAAACAACAGGATTAGTCTTTTTAATTCATACCAAAGAACACGAACACCTCAAACGCGATGTTCGTGTTTTTTGTGTCGATATTTATTGAGAAATTATCAAAATTATGCCTTTCATTAGGCAACTTTTGAGAGCCGTGGCTAATCTATCATTGTGAACGGGCAAAGGTGGCCGATGTCAGCCGCAAGACAGAAAAGATGTCCTGCGTTTCGAGTGAAATGAATTGCGATGAATGCAAAAATCTGATCAGCGTCTTTATGGACGATGACCTCGACGAGGCTCGGTCGGCGCGTGTCAGAGAGCACTTAGCTGTGTGTGATGAGTGTGCTCGTGTCTGCGAAGATCTGGCATCGATCCTCGACGTTTGCACGACCGAATCGCCGTCCGACATTCTTCCGCCGAATTCCAAAGCCCTTTGGTGCCGTATAAATAATATTATTGAAAGCGAAAAAAAGACGGACATCATGCCGCAACCTGCGGAAGAGCCTCGTCGGCGTCTTTGGCGCTTTTCGTTCATACAGGTTGCCGGCGCTGTTCTTTGCATTGCGGTTGTGAGTTCGCTGTTCACAATAATTGCTATACGGGCATATTTGCAGCCGGCTGCTGCGGACACTTCGCTGCGTTCAGCCGCGTCGCAGACAACATTTGAAAAGTTCTTAGGAAAGATCGGCCTAATGGAAACACCGCAGAAGGCTCGTGAAAAACGGCTTAAGGAACAGCAGGCTGCGATCGACTATTGGAATGCTCGCGTGCAGACGCGACGCGTCCAGTGGGACCGTGCAACACGCGATGCCTTTGACCGAAACCTGCAGGTTATCGATGAATCGGTCAACGATTACACGATGATCCTCTCGCAGGATCCTGACGACGAGCTTTCAGGTGAGATGCTTGATTCGGTGCTTGACGATAAAATGAATCTGCTCCGTGATTTCTCGGACCTCTAGTGCGTTAAATGATCTGTAGATCGAAAAAGTTATTTGTGCCCGCCGCAAAAACTACGACCTTTTTGAGCGTAGTTTTTTTATTGGCAATTTTTGCTTCTGAGGCGTTGGCTCAGAAGAAATTTTCACGTAATTTTTCGGCGGGACAGAATGTGCGCTTGCAGCTATTGAACCGAACGGGAACCGTTATCGTAGAAGGCTGGAATCGATCCGAGATAAATATTTCGGCTTCTCTCGAAGCTCCTGCGGCTAACATTGTTCCGCAAACTTTAAGCGGTACGATCGTCGTGAACCTTGTTCGTGATAACCAGGGACGCGATGTCGGAAATGTGAATTTTACGATCCGGGTTCCGTACAGCGCGATGGTTGATATCGAAACCATGGTCGGCAATCTCACAGTCAGCAATATCCAAAGCGGGCTCGTCAGGGCGCACATTACAAGCGACGGTGACATCACGCTGATGAATATTGTTTCCGCGGCAGTTTCGGCTGAAAACGGAATTGGCGACATTGTTTTCGACGGTGAGATATTAAATAGCGGAAATTATCGCTTTTCATCGCGACTGGGCACGATAAATCTCAGGATCCCTTTCAATTCCTCGTTCAGCCTTGTTGCGACCGCTCCATCGACGCGGAATATATCTCTTGGGCCATTTAACAACTCGAATATGAACTACCTCGGAACCGGACGCCGCATCGTCGGACGATTTGGAGATGGCAGCGCGGCGATCACTGTAACTAATCAACGAGGCAATATCTCATTCCTTCGCCGATAAGACTTTTATTGACCCGGATCCACCAAAGACAGTAAGATAAAAGCGTCCGCTCGATCCACACACCTAATCAAATGAAAAAATACCAAATATTGTTTTTTGCGGCGTGCGTAGCTTTATTTTCATTCTCAACATTTGCGCAGACGCCGCAAATGATCAAGAGAACCATCACAAAAACTGATAGTTTTGAGTTTGGCGCCGGCGGAACAGTAGCGATTACAGGCGCTCCTAATGGCTCTATCCGCATAGTTGGATCAAACAAGAATGAGATCGAGATCACAGCTGAGATCGAACTTCAGGCGGCGAGTGATGCAGATATTGCAAAACTTGCTACAGTCACCAGCTTTGGTACGGATGAGATGACCGGACGTACCGGCATCATCAGCTACGGAACCTATAACAAACTCGGCGACAAAAGACTCTGGAAGAAGTTTCCCAAAAACCTTATGAATCTGCCGATGCGGATAGATTACGTGATAAAGGTTCCGCGTTATTGTGATCTTGAGATAGACGGCGGGAAAGGCGATCTGTCGATATCAGGCGTCGAAGGGTCGATGCGCATAAATTTTTTGGAGACAGATGCGGACATCACGGTTATCAGAGGAGCAACGAATATCATTGTTGGCACTGGAAAGGTGAACGTGACACTTGGCGTAAAAGGCTGGCGCGGGCGTTCTGCAGATATTCAGGTCGGCAAAGGAGATCTAAAAGTTAAATTGCCCTCAAACATGAGCGCTGAGATCGACGCGACAATTCTACGAACGGGCACGATCGAAAATACTTTTCCCGATCTAAAACCCCGCAATCGCAAAGTCACTTTTACAGATAAGTCTATAGTGGCAAAGGCCGCAGTAGGCGGTGCATCATTAAAATTTACGGTTGGTGACGGAACATTGAAAATGGAACCGCTTGTGCTTCCGCTTTGATCCGGCATTCGAATTTTCTATTTGGAAGGTGATAAACTGTCATGGTTTATCACCTTTTTTATGACTATCAAATCAGATATTTGGCTGCGGAAAATGGCCGAAGTAGAAGGAATGATCGAGCCTTTTCTAGCCGAACTTGTACGCGAAGTTGACGGCAAGCGGATTATCTCGGCCGGTTGTTCAAGCTATGGCTACGATATGCGTTTGGCGGATGACGGCTTTCGCATTTTTTCGTCTGTCCACGGCAAGGAGATCGATCCAAAGCGTTTTGATGAGCAATATTCTCTCATCGAGCCCGAACTGAATACCGCCGACGACGGTTCAAAGTATTACCTGTTGCCGCCGCACCACTACGGCCTTGGTGTCACGGTCGAAACATTCAAAATGCCGCGAAACGTAACCGGCGTCGCTCTTGGAAAATCAACCTATGCTCGTGCCGGGTTGCTCGTCAACACCACACCGCTTGAAGCAGGCTGGACAGGCCGTCTTGTTGTCGAGATAGCAAATCTCGCAAATCTTCCGCTTCGGGTCTATGTCAACGAGGGTATTGGACAAATATTGTTCTTCGAATCAGACGAGGACTGCGGTGTCTCCTACGCCGACCGAGGCGGTAAATATCAAGGACAGTCAGGCTTGACCTTTGCAAAAATGTAAATAGAAAAAGGATAGCCCCTTATTTAAAAAGAGCTATCCTTAATGTCCTATCACTTATCCTCTCAGACTGTTCCGTCGTCCGTACCTGAATCATAGGATACAGGCGTTGACATATCTACGCTGGCGTCCAAACCCGTATCGACGGCTCCCATGTCATAGCCGCTGCCGGCATCGACAGCCGACGAAGGATCAACATCATACATTGCCGACGCCGGGTCTGCGGCGGCCGCGTAAGTGTCCGCAGATGCCTGATAGCCTGCGGCTTGGTCGAGACTGCTCGCAGCGGCGTCCGCATTTCCTTGTTGTGCGTACCATTCCGCGTTATCAGCAAAATAATCAGCGTTCTTTTCGTCGTAGACAGCATTGCCTAGATTGTATGCGTCCTGATCGGACTGGCCCGTGTGGTCCGCACCGCCCGCCAAATAGTCTGCATCTCCCGTTTGGTACGCTGCATTTTGGGCATCTTCTTTAGCAGCTTCGTAATCGCCCGCGGCAATATGCTCAGCCTGCTGCGTCCTATAATCTTCGGCCATTTCCTGACGGTAAGCGGCATTGTCGAGATCAGTCGAATCTGATGATCCAAGCATCGACGAATCGCCTGAGGCATAAGCTTCGTTTTCGGCGGTTTCACGGGCTTCGGCCGCCGCCGCATAATCGCCCTTTGCAACAAATTCGTCGGCAGCAGCTTGTGCTTCGGCCGCAGCATCGGCGTGAGCTTGCTGATCAGTTACCGCTGTGTCATTCGCATCCGCATCCGGGTAATCTATGCTGCCAACACCAGTGCCCGCCACAGCGTAGCCGGTATCGACAGCTTGATAATCAGAGGATCCAGATATAAATTCATCCGCAGTTCCCTCTGTGAATGCCGCCGAGCTTTCGCCCTCGGTTATTGGAAAGCCGTCTTCGCCCACGGTGAATTCGATCGAGTTTGTCGAGATCTCTTCATCGGTCGGGAGACCTTCTGCATCTTCTGAGATATCGTCGGCTTCTCCGTCGGCGTCTGTGTCCGCGAGGACGACATCAAATTCTCCGTCACCGTCAGTGTCCATATATGCAGTGTCGATCTTTCCGTCGCCGTCTGTGTCTTCGCCGGCGGCATCGACAGATCCGTCACCATCGGTATCCATAACGATGACGTCTAATTGTCCGTCGCCGTCAGTGTCGGCGGATACGGCGTCGACCTTTCCGTCACCATCAGTATCGCCTGCGATGGTGTCTAATTGTCCGTCGCCATCCGTATCGGCGGCTCCCGCGTCGATCTTGCCGTCGCCGTCTGTATCGGCGTAGGTGACGTCTGACGCTGTAGCGCCGTCATCGAACAGAGCTTCGATTATCTCCTCAGCCAACGAGCCTTCGCCTGCCTCCTCGGTCGTGATCTCAAATTCGGTGTTCTCTTCCGTTATTGTTACGGGATCTTGTTCATTCGCCATAGTTTTGGTTCTCCTCTCTTATTTTTGCCGGAGGAGCCTTTGTTCCAGCCGGTTTTGCTTTCTTATTGACTACGGTCAACTTGCCGCATTTTGCGTTTGGACATTTGACTGACAATTTTGATTTGCCTGCAAGTGCAGACTGCGGAATGCGCATAGGCGCCTGACAGGCGGAGCATTTGATCTTTAGATCGGCCGGTTTTCCTTGCGCTGCTGGCCTCGGTTTTGGTTTTTGCGGTGCTGCACGTTTTAGTGTCTCGCGGATCTGGGCGACGGTGTGCAGAAACTCTGGGCTATTTGCAAACTGACTCAACAATTTTAGACGCGGGCCGATGTAAGGCGTAGAACTCGTTGTGAGTTCGGACAGGCGCATCATATCGCCGTCGTCCTCCTGCTGCTGAGCGAGCCACGCTTCGATATTTATCTGCTTGAACATGAACGAAGATTTCAGCGACCACGAAAGCAAGCTGCGCCGGGCAACTTCTTCGCTGCCGATCGCGATCAGGCCGGCCCGGTCCGCTGTGATCTCGGCCTGCCGCGCCCAGGCGAGTAATGGTAGTTCGATGGCGCCGCCGATCATTGCTGTCGGACTGAGGATGGCATTAAAGATGCCGCCTGCCATAACACCTTTTGCCGGCCCTTGTTCACCAAGAAAGAAGCGGATCACTGTTTTCCAAAGGGCATGGCCGGCCTTACAGTGGCCCATTTCGCGGGCGAGTAGATAGAGCATATCGACGCCTTGAAAATTTCCCGCCACGGCTGAGCCGACAACAATAAAGAAATCTTTATCACTACCAAATGTCAGACAGTCCCAAGGCCGATCGCCGGAAAGATAAACGTCCGGCATATGCGACATGCCAAGGATCCTTGCAGCCCTGATGGCCTGGCCGAAAATGTGCGGCATCTGCTTTTCACCGAGTAAAATGCCGTTGAACGAAGCTTCGATCCATTGCCGCCCGACCTTGTCCGAAACCATCTTCGCTGCAGAATTTAGAGGCTTGACCGCTCGAAGAGCTGCCATTGCTTTGGCATCTGCGGCCCATGCGAAAGTCGTATTATCGATCGCATATCCCGGAACCAACGGCCTCAGCCATCTACATTCCTTACAAAACACAGCCCGTTCGGCAAGGCCGCGTCCGTCACCGCCGCATGAGCTGCATGCCGGCGGTGGAGGATATTGAGGCTTAGGCTGAAACTGCTGCGGCTGATAAAATTGCTGCTGCATCGGCTGTTGCTGCGGTTGGATTTGAGGAACAGCTATCGCTACGCCGCAATAGATACAAAACCGCGAGATGGCCGACGGCTGCTGGTGGCCGTTTACACAAAATGGATTTGCCGCATTATCTGCCATCTTAATATCCGTATGGAGCCGAAGACAATGCTCCAAGCAGAAGCCATATTACCCACAGCACGGCGTGAATGACCGTTGCGGCGATTCCTCCCCAGAGCCCGACCATAGCCATGGTCTTGCCGCCTTCCGGCGATCTGCCGTTTTTGATCGCATCCAGTTCAAGCCACGCGATAATTGCCGCAGGAATGCCGAGGATCGGGCCGCAGCAGAAGAACGCAGCGATCGCCAGGATCATAGCGATCATAGGCCGTTGCGACGGCTGTTGTACCGGTATATTAGGCTGGCCGCCGATCACGGGGCCGCCGACGGGATTCTGAGGCCATGCTTGCTGGGGCGGGTGTTGAGGTGCCGCGTTTAGCGGCGAGGCACAATTTTGGCAAAAGGCAGCCTGCGAGAGGTTTGGCGTACCGCATTTTTGACATGTTTTGGTCATTGTATATTCACGTCTCCCGTATCTTGGGCGATCGTCTCTTAAGCTCGATCAGATTCCTCTGCTTAATAGGGCGAAAAAATCGACCATTTCCGGTCAATATTTTTTTGAGATTGATATAATTATAGCAAGTATAGTAAGTCATTTCGAATTTTTTGGTTAGCGTCCAAACCATGATTTATCTGGAAAATTACATCGGCGGCGAGTTGGCCGCTCCAGTTTCGGGGAAATATGTCGACAATTTTGACCCTTCGACGGGCAAGGTCTACTCGCAGATACCTGATTCGGATGCCACGGATCTTGATGCGGCCGTTGCTGCGGCAAAAGTTGCTTTTCCGGAGTGGTCGCAGACATCCGCCGAGGCACGTCACGACATTTTGATGCGGTTGGTCTCCCTGATCGAGCGTGATCTGGAATCGTTGGCACTGGCTGAGTCGATCGATCAGGGCAAGCCTGTTTCTCTGGCCCGCTCGGTCGATATTCCGCGAGCAATGTCGAATTTCAAATTTTACGCAACGGCTGCGATGCATACGGAAAACGAAGCCTACGATTCATATGCGATCGGAGCGTTAAATTACACGCTTCGACAGCCGCTTGGCGTTGTTGGCTGCATTTCACCGTGGAATTTGCCGCTTTATCTGTTCACGTGGAAAGTTGCGCCAGCTATTGCAGCAGGCTGTACGGTTGTTGCCAAGCCGAGCGAGATGACCCCGATGACGGCTTACATGCTTTCAAATCTTTGTATAGAAGCCGGATTGCCGGCCGGAGTCTTGAATGTTGTCCACGGCACCGGGCCAAATGTTGGCTCGGCGATCGTATCGCATAAAGACGTAAAAGCTATCTCATTTACTGGCGGCACAAAAACTGGTGAAGAGATAGCACGGACAGCAGCTCCGATGTTCAAGAAAATGTCGCTTGAGCTCGGCGGCAAAAATCCCAACATTATTTTCGCTGACTGCAATTACGAAGAAATGCTGACGACAACGATTCGCTCGTCATTCTCGAACCAGGGCGAGATCTGTTTGTGTGGTTCGCGGATATTTGTGGAACGGCCGATGTATGAACAGTTCAAGGGAGATTTTGTCTCCCGTGCTGCGTCGTTGAAAGTCGGCGATCCGCTCGAAACAGACACTAATGTCGGAGCAATAGTTTCAAAGCCGCATTTTGACAAAATAATGTCCTACATCGATCTGGCTCAGCAGGAAGGCGGGACCGTGCTGACAGGCGGCAGCCAGAAGCATCTGGATGGCCGCTGTGCAGACGGCTGGTTTATCCAGCCGACGATCATAGAAGGCTTACCGTTCGATTGCCGGACGAATCAGGAAGAGGTCTTTGGGCCGTTTGTCACGATAATGCCATTTGATACTGAGGAGGAAGTTCTCGGATACGCTAACTCTGTTCGCTACGGCCTGTCGTCATCTATTTGGACAGAAAACCTTTCGCGAGCGCACCGCGTAGCATCAAAGATCGAGTCCGGTTTCGTGTGGGTCAATAGCTGGATGCTCCGCGACCTGCGCACTTTGTTTGGCGGTTACAAAGACAGCGGCATCGGCCGCGAAGGCGGATTTGAGACCCTGAGGTTTTTTACAGAGGAAAAAAACGTTTGTGTGAAGCTGTAACGGGACAGCGTTCGGGACATGAAAACACTCTTGAGAATAATTGCCGGGCTAATCGGTGTCGTTGGGCTGTATCTGATCTTCGGTATCGTAATAGATACTTATGTTTTTTCTGCGCCGAAACCTGATTACGCTAACTATTTTCGACCAGGTGACAAGCTTCTAAGCAGATTCGAGGGCTTTGATCAGACTGTATTAGGAGTCAAGGACGGCTGGATGCACACGCGGCTTGTGGTTGCTCCGAACGGCATCGGGCCGCCTGAGCATTTCCACGAAGCCTTTGCGGAAACATTTACGGTTAAAAGCGGCACTCTCAGTATTTTGGTCAACGGCGAAAAAAAGACACTCAGAGCAGGTGAGAAGATAACCGTGCCGCCGATGATCAAGCACAAGCCTTTTAACGAGACGAGTGAGCCGGTAATTGTCGAAAGTGAGGAGGAAAAAACGCTGCCCGTGGAATTTGGCTATCATCTCTCACAGCTTTATGGATTTATGGATCGTTATCCGCAAGGCCCGAACACACTCCAAATGCTAATGCAGCTTTCGGTTTACGGAACTGAAGCAGATACATATATTGCGGACGGTCCATCTCTAGGTGTTCAAAAATCGATGCGAGTAATTATGGCTCCGACCGCACGAATTTTGGGTTACAAAAACTATTACGAGGAATACAGTCCTCGATACAAAAAGAACTTATGAAGATCATCTTTTCGATAATTATCACATTTCTGCTGACATTTTCAGCGTTTGCTCAAACCAAGCCGCCCACAGAAACGGCGATGTCACGCTTTTTGCGCTATGTAAAGATCGACACGCAATCCGCAGAAGACCAGCCGATGAATCCCAGCACAAAGAAGCAGTTTGACCTGGCACGGCTTTTAGAAAAAGAGCTGAAAGATCTCGGCGTCGAAAATGTTCGCGTAAGTGAATTCGCGATCGTCTATGGAATGATCCCGGGCAATCTGGCTGATAATTCCAAGGTGCCGACGATCGGGTTGATAGCGCATATGGACACGTCGCCTGCGGTATCCGGCGCGAATGTGAATGCGATCATCCACAAAAATTACCAGGGAGGCGATATTGTTCTGCCGAATGACAAAACGCAGGTGATAACTGTCGCAAAAAATCCCGATCTTAAGAATCTGATAGGCGACGACATTATCACGGCGGACGGAACGACGCTGCTTGGTTCTGACGACAAATCGGGCTGTGCCGAGATCATGACGATGATCGACATTCTCAAACAAAACCCGCAGATCAAGCACGGCAATATTGCGATCGCATTTACGCCCGACGAAGAGGTCGGCGCCGGTGTCGACAAATTCGACATCAAAGGCTGGGGTGCGAAATTCGCTTATACGGTTGACGGTGAAGAACTCGGTGATATTTCGAATGAGACGTGGTCGGCGCGAGCTGCTACGGTGACCTTCCACGGCAGGAACACGCATCCCGGAACAGCAAAAGGAATAATGATCAATTCGATGTATGCCGCGGGCGATTTTCTAGGAAACTTTCCGGTAAACGCGCCGAACCGTCCCGAAACAACTGAGGGCCGCGTCGGTTTTGTGCATCCGTACTCGTCCGCGATGAATGAAGAGACTTCGACGATCAAGATACTAATTAGAGACTTTGACTTGTCGGGCGTGGACGCAAAAGAAAAGCTGCTGAAGTTGATCGTCGCCCGGACGCAGCGAAAATATCCAAATGTCAAGATCGATTACGAATCGAAGCTCAGTTACCTCAACATGAAGGAAGTGCTCAAGGATTATCCGCAAGTAACAGATCATGCGATGGAGGCGACAAGACGTGCCGGACTCAAGCCGTTCATCAAACCGATTCGCGGCGGTACAGATGGTTCGCGTTTAACAGCAATGGGGCTGCCAACGCCGAACCTATTCACCGGCGGGCATAATTTTCACGGCAAACTCGAATTTAACTCGCGAAAGGGGTTGGAAAAATCTACCGAAATGCTAGTGCATCTTGTTCAGATCTGGGCGGAAAAGTCGAAGTAGTCAATGCAGAAGTTTGCACGTAAGTAAGGGCGTAATATTCAACGTTGTGTGTTACGCCCTTACTTACGTGCGGGCTTCTGCAACAGATCATTTTTCCACGTAAAGGTCAGGGAACTTGGACTTTAAGGCTTCGAGTTTCGGCATGTCATTGTAGACGATATACGGGTCGTCCGGATGGCGTTTGAGATAGTCCTGATGATAACTTTCGGCCTCATAAAACTCTTTCAGCTGTGCAACCTGCGTGACAATAGGCTTTGGCAAAGCCTTCGATCTGTCGATCGCAGCAATATAGTCTTTAGCTAATTTCTTTTGCTCCTCATCCGAATAAAATATTGCCGAGCGATACTGCGTTCCCGTATCGGGCCCTTGCCGGTTTAATTGCGTGGGATCGTGAGCGACAGAAAAGAAAACGGTCAGAAGTTGAACATATGTTACCTTTGCCGGGTCAAATGTGACCTTAACGGATTCCGCGTGCCCGGTGGTGCCTTCACTGACTTTTTCGTAGTCAGCGCTTTTTGCTTCGCCGCCCGCGTAGCCTGATCTTACATCCGTTACGCCTTTTACGTGTTCAAAAACAGCTTCGACGCCCCAAAAACAGCCGCCTGCAAAGACAGCGGTTTGCGATCCTTTAAAAGCTGCGGAGCCGTTTTCGACCGCTGGTGTCGGAGCCATATCCCTAAGGTCGGCGGTTGTAGCCGAACTATTTACGATGCTGCAGCCAATCGCTGCGGCGATGGATAAAACAACAATGATCCTGATAATAAATAGCATTTCAAATAACTCCAAAAGACTTATATGCCGCCATACACGCATCTTATTCCCAAAAGTTTGATTTCGCAATTTTCTACTATTCGGATTTAAAACTGGCTCACAAAATAAGGACATTACTACTTTTAGCCAACTTCCTGTTAAAATTTAGACAATTAATGAACGACGACATTATCAATTCTTCGAAAGCTCCGGAGCCGGTCGGGTTGTATCCTCATGCACGGCGTGTTGGAAATTTGTTGTTTCTTTCCGGTGTGGGACCGAGGGAACGGGGAACTAAGAAAATTCCAGGTGTGGAACTCGATGACCGGGGCGAGATAACTTCTTATGACATTGAGACACAATGCCGGTCCGTATTTCAGAATGTTCGGTACATTCTCGAAGACGCCGGTTCGTCGTGGGACAAGATCGTTGACGTTACTGTCTTTCTGACGAATATGGAGGACGATTTTGCGGTGTATAATCGAATATACGCCGAGTATTTTGCTGATAATCAGCCATGCCGAACGACGGTCGAGGTCAATAAATTACCGACGCCGATCGCGATCGAACTTAAAGTTATTGCAATAATAGAATAAGAACAAAAGGAGTAAAAATGTTAGCAGCAGAAGCAAAAGGAACAGCAACAAAAGGTTACGCAACACATGATGAAAACGCCAAATTCGAACCGTTCGAATTTACGCGTCGCGAGGTCGGCCCGCACGATATACTGATCGACATCGAATACGCCGGAATTTGCCACTCGGATATTCATCAGGCGAAAAATGAATGGAAAGATTCGATGCCGACGAATTATCCGCTGGTGCCAGGCCACGAGATCGTCGGACGTGTGTCACAGGTTGGCAGTGAGGTGACAAAGTTCAAGATCGGCGATGCGGCCGGCATTGGCTGCTTTATCGATTCGTGCCGCGAATGTGCTAACTGCAAGAGCGGCCAGGAGCAGTTTTGCGTCAAACAGGCATCGTTCACCTACAACGGTACTGAGATGGACCGTGTCACTAAGACTTACGGCGGATACTCGGACAAATATGTGATAGACGAGAACTATGCGCTAAAGGTCAAGGCCGAAGGCGACCTTTCCGGTGTTGCTCCATTGCTTTGTGCGGGCATCACGACCTATTCGCCTCTAAGGCGATTTAACGTCGGGCCGGGCCAGAAGGTCGGCATCGTGGGTTTGGGCGGCTTGGGCCACATGGGAGTTAAGCTCGCAGTCGCGATGGGAGCTGAGGTTACTATATTTAGTACTTCACCAAAAAAAGAAGCTGATGCTAAAGCACTCGGGGCACATCATTTTGTAGTGACAAGTGATGCGGCAAATCTTGCGCCGCTTGCAGGTACTTTCAACTTCATTCTCGATACGGTGTCTGCCGATCACGATGTAAATCAGTATCTGAATTTGCTCGGCGTCGGCGGAGCGATGGTCGTTGTCGGCGTGCCGCCAAGCCCGAATGCTATTCACGCTTTGTCACTGATATTCGGCAACAAAACGCTTTCCGGCTCGCTCATCGGAGGCATTCCCGAGACACAGGAAATGCTCGACTTTTGCGCCGAACATAACATCACTTCTGATGTCGAAGTGATCTCGCCCGACCGTATCGAAGAAGCATATGACCGAACGATCAGAGCGGATGTCCGCTACCGATTTGTTATCGACATTAAAAATGCCTAAAGAAACATGACCCACGAAACACACCAAAAACACGAAAGATAGCTTTTTAGTGTCATTCGTGTGTTTTGTGGGCAAAAATTCTTATGCGTTATGTAGCCCTGCTTCGCGGCATTAATGTCACGGGCAAGAACATGATCAAGATGGAGACGCTCCGGGCGACGTTCGAGTCGCTCGGATATAAGAATGTAGCGAGCTACATCAACAGCGGCAACATCGCGTTCGATACCGCCAAAACCGACGACGGCAAACTCGCTAAAAAGATCCACGACGCCATTCAAAAAGAATTTGGTTTTGATATTTCGGTAATGGTGCGGTCAATGACTGAGATCGAAAAGGTAGTGGCGTGGAATCCGTTTGCAGGGCAGTTTGAAAGTCACAAGGATGTCCACGTGTTTTTCCTTAACGATGAGTTGACCGACGAGCAAGAGTCTCTGCTGCTTGAGCAGGGAAACGAAAATGAGATTTTTGAAATTCTGGACCGTCATGTCGCTTGCCACCTTAAGATCCATATAACGGACAGTGCGGTCGGTAAAGGCTTTATCGACAAAAAGCTAAAGGTCGCCGCCACCGGCCGGAATTGGCGGACAGTAGAAAAGCTCGCCGGACTATAACTCAGATCTACTTTCATCGGAACCGGGTGATCTTTTCCCTGTCAATTTTGACAGTTGTATTCGCAGCCAAACCGAGACAAATTGATAATAGACAGTTCTGTCTACGGAGGGCGAAATGAAGAAAATCAGCTATATTTGGTTGTCATCGTTGATCTTAACGGTGGCGTTTGCCGCGGTTCAGGCGCAGACAAAATCGCAGAAACTCGACAAGCAAGTCGATGAGGGAATGACGAAGCTTCTGGCCTCATCCGATGCTGCGAAGGCATTGTCAAAAACGGCAAAAGGCATACTTTTATTCCCGAGTGTCAAGAAAGCCGGTTTTTTGATCGGCGGACAGTCCGGCGAAGGAGCTTTGCGGATCAAAGGCAAAACTCAGAATTATTATCGAACTACCGCTGCATCGTTCGGCCTGCAGGCAGGCGGCCAGAAATTTGGGTACGCTATGTTCCTGATGAACGACAAGGCTCTTAAATATCTCGACAGCAGCGAGGGTTGGGAGGTTGGCGTCGGGCCTAGTTTTGTCATAGTGGATGAGGGCTTTGCGAGATCTCTAACGACGTCCACTGCGAGAAGTGATATCTATGTGTTCTTTTTTGGCCAGAAAGGCCTAATGGGAGGTCTCGGGATTCAAGGATCCAAGATCTCGAAATTCGATCCGGACAAATAAGCGGATCGGACCGCCTTTTTGTGGTTTTAGGTTGCGGAGGCGTAAATATCCGGCAATTCATTAGGGCGTCGGATATTTTTCCCCGAGTTAAGGTTGCGCTTCGAGAACAAGGTTGAAGGGCGTTTCCGTCGCCCGGCGAAATCGCGTAAAGCCGCCCTCATTAGCCACAGATCTCAGTCTTGCTTCGCCTGCCTGTGCTCCTAGCCCCAATCCGACTTCCTGCGACCGTGATGCCGGCGTGCAGATCAGGGTAGATGCCGAATAGTAAACGCGTCCGACCGGATTGTGATTATCTTCGTAACGGTCATTGGCAAATGGCTCAACGATCATCCAGGTGCCATCGTCTTTTAACGATCCTCTGACATGTCTGGCGGCTCCAACCGGATCGCCCATGTCGTGCAGGCAGTCGAAAAATGTCACAAGATCATAATCGTTGCCCGGAAACTCTTTGGCGCTGGCAACATCAAAAGAAACGCGGTTGCCGAGGCCGGCTCCAGCTGCTTTAGCGCGCGCCTGCTCAATAGATCTATCGTGATAATCAAATCCTACGAATTCGGAATTGGGAAAGGCCACGGCCATGATCATTGTCGAAGCTCCGAGCCCGCATCCGACATCTGCCACCTTTGCGCCGTCCTTTAGTTTTTGTTCTACGCCTTCGAGCGCGGGCAGCCACGAGGAAATAAGGTTTGCGTTGTAGCCGGGACGGAAAAAAAGCTCGGTGCCGCGAAACAGATCGGGGTCATGCTCGTGCCAGCCTAGTCCTTCTCCGGTTTTGAATCTGTCGATCATCTTCGGCACGGCTTTTAATGCAGAGGTAGCCAAAACGAGAGCTCCGGGGAGGTATGCCGGGTTGTTTTCGTTGGTCATGACGAGTGCTTGCTCTGCCGTCATGTAATATTTGTCAGCTTCGGCATCGTACTGGACATAACCGCTGGCAGCCTGTGCGTTCAGCCATTCACGAACATAACGCTCATTCGTGTTGGTCCGCTTTGCCAGTTCAGCCGCCGTGATCCGCTTTTCAGGAGTGGCCATCGCTTTATAGAGTCCAAGTTTTTCTCCTATCACTATCGATCCGGCATGCATCGTCGCCCCGAGATCACCTACAAATTTTCCCAATAGTTCATTTAGTTTATCTTCGTTGATGTCCATCTTTTCCTCATTGTTCAACGGCTTGCGAACAGTATTTAGCGCCGGTTTTATATACATGCATCTTTCACGATATAATGATGCCGCACAGAATTATTTGAGTTCAGGATTATTATATGCCAATACGGCGACCGTTCAACTTTAAACAATGGATCGACGAACACAGGCATTTGCTCAAGCCGCCAGTCGGGAATCAGTGTGTCTATTCAGACGAGGATTTTATTGTAATGGTCGTCGGGGGGCCCAATTCGCGCAAGGATTATCACTGGGACGAGGGCGAGGAGCTTTTCTACCAACTCGAAGGCGATATTAAGGTACAGGTGCAGGAGGACGGGAAAGCCGTCGAGGTGCCGATCCGCGAAGGCGAGATGTTCCTCTTGCCGCCGCGCATCCCGCACAATCCGCTCCGCGGACCAAACACGGTCGGCCTCGTAATTGAACGAAAACGCCGCGAAGGTGAACTCGACGGCCTGCTATGGTTCTGCGAGAACTGCAACGCGAAGCTGTACGAAGAATATTTTCAGCTCGGAGACATCACAACTCAGTTTCAGGGCGTTTTCAAGCGATTTTATGACGATGCGAATCTCCGGACGTGTAAATCATGCGGCGCAGTGATGGAGCCGCCGCCCGTTCCCAGCTAAGAGAATGCTAAAGATCGACGTTCACACTCATATCCTGCCGCGCGAAATTCCGAGATGGAAGGAAAATTTTGGCTACGGCGGGTTTATCACGCTCGACCATTATCAGCCTTGCTGCGCACGGATGGTGCGCGACGACGGCGTGTCGTTTCGCGATGTAGAAGAAAATTGCTGGAGCCCCGAAAAACGAATAGAAGAGTGCGATACTTCCGGTGTAAGTGTTCAGGTTCTCTCAACGGTTCCAGTTATGTTCAGCTACTGGACCAAGCCGCCGGACGGTGCCCAGATCGCTCGTTTCTTAAATGACCATATTGCTGAGGTCGTAAGCGAGTTCCCATTGCGTTTTATTGGCCTCGGAACAGTGCCGATGCAGGACACTGTTCTTGCGATCAAGGAACTTGAACGTTGCCGTGAGATCGGGCTTGTCGGTGTTCAAATAGGAACGAATGTTAATCAGCTAAATCTCGGCGAGCCGCAATTCTTTGATCTTTTTGCCGCTTGCGAAGAGCTTGGTATGGCAGTTTTCGTTCATCCTTGGGACATGATGGGCGAAAAAGATATGCAGAAATACTGGCTGCCATGGCTTGTCGGAATGCCTGCCGAAGTTTCGCGGGCGATTTGCTCCCTTATCTTTTCCGGCGTGCTTGAACGACTGCCTAATTTGCGTATATGTTTCGCACACGGCGGCGGCTCGTTTCCGGCGACGATAGGCCGAATCGAGCATGGATTTACCGTCCGCCCCGACCTCTGCGCTGTAGATAATTCGCACAGCCCACGAAAGTATCTGAGCAGAATGTATTTCGATTCGCTCGTCCACGACGCGTCAAAGCTAGACTATTTAATAAAACTGGTTGGTGCCGATCAAGTCATGCTCGGCAGTGATTATCCTTTCCCGCTCGGAGAGGCGCAGCCTGGAAATTTGATCCAAAATTCCGATTATGAGGAAGAAATTAAGACATTGCTGCTTCATGGAGCAGCTCTAAATTGGCTTGATCTTGATAAATCAAAATTTATTTGACTTGACTAACTAGTCTGACTAAGCTAGGTTTTCATCATGAAAGTCAGTGTTTACGAAGCAAAATCTAAACTAAGCCAGATGATAAATAAGGCTCTTGAAGGCGAAGAGGTCGTCATAACTAGAAATGGCGAGGACACGGTGAAATTAACGCCAGTTCCAAAAAAGCGCAGTTGGATAGGAATGTGGGAAGGAAAGATCAAGATTCACGAAGATTTTGATGATCCGCTTCCGGAATTTGAGGGATATACGTGAGCATCCTCATCGACACACAGGTATTTCTTTGGGCTGTTGGAATGCAGAAAAAGCTGTCGTCCGGAGCTCTCGAACTACTTGAGGATCCAGGCCAGCCGATATTCTTTTCAGCGGCCAGTGCCTGGGAAATAATGATCAAGTACGCAAAAGGACGGTTGGATCTTCCTGCCACACCTGCGGAAATTATCTTCAGTGTTGTCTCAACTGCTGGATTGTCCCAGCTATCTATTAGCATGAAGGATGCTTTGGCCGTTTCTGACCTGCCTTTGCATCATAACGACCCGTTTGACCGTCTTTTGGTTGCTCAGGCGAGAAACAACGGTTTGAGGCTAATGACCGCTGATCCAATACTCGAGAAATATGATGTTGATGTGATCGCACTGTGGCTGGACGAAGACGATGAATGATCAAACATTGGCAATTGACCTGACGGATAAGATGGACGCGAACGATGCACTTCATGACTTTCGCGATCGGTTTCATTTTCCTGAGGCAGAGAATGGCGTTGAGCCGATCTATTTCACTGGTAATTCTCTCGGGCTGATGCCAAAAAAAGCTCGCGAGTATGTAGAGCAGGAGCTAGCTGACTGGGAACATCTTGCAGTCGAAGGGCATCTGCACGCAAAACATCCATGGCTGCCTTATCACGAATTCCTCACCGAACAAATGGCAGCGATCATTGGCGCAAAACCCATTGAGACGGTGGTTATGAACTCGCTGACGGTCAATCTGCACTTATTGATGGTGTCGTTCTACAGACCTACTGCGGAAAGGCACAAGATCGTTATCGAAAAAGGTGCATTTCCGTCTGATCAATACGCAGTCGAATCTCAGATCCGTTTTCACGGCTACGATCCGACAACTGCGTTGATTGAATTAACTCCTCGTGAAGGGGAATCAACGTTGCGGACCGAAGACATCGTTGAAACGATCAACCGCGAAAGCAGTTCTATCGCACTTGTTATGCTTGGCGGCGTAAATTATTACACCGGTCAGGCTTTTGATATGAAGACAATCGCTGAGGCCGGTCATAACGTTGGAGCGACGGTCGGATTTGATCTGGCACACGCCGCTGGAAATCTCGAGCTGTACATGCACGATTGGGACGTGGATTTTGCGTGCTGGTGTTCGTATAAATATCTCAATGCTGGTCCCGGTGCAGTTGCCGGGGCCTTCGTTCACGAGCGTCACGCTGCATCGTTTGACCTGCCGCGTTTTGCGGGCTGGTGGGGCCACGACAAGAAAACCCGGTTTCTGATGGGGCCTGAGTTTCATCCGATTGCCGGCGCTGAAGGCTGGCAGATCTCAAATCCGCCGATCCTCCAAATGGCAGCACTGCGAGCGTCATTAGAGATCTTTGAAGAAGCTGGAATGGATGCGTTGACCGAGAAATCGCGCAAGCTAACGGGCTATCTGGAAAAGCTAATTGACAACATTGGCGATGAACGAATTTGCATCGTAACGCCGCGCGATCCGGAGCAGCGTGGCTGTCAGCTTTCAATTCGCGTTCGCGGCGGTGACAGGTCACTGCATGAACGGATCGTTGCATGCGGCGTTTTTGCTGACTGGCGCGAGCCTGATGTTATTCGAGTTGCCCCTGTGCCGCTGTATAACTCGTTCGCAGATGTGTTTCGTTTTGCTGAAATTCTCAAAAGCTGTCTTGATTGATCTACCACAGAGAACACAGAGAGCAAAGAGGTAGAGAAAATGGTTTAAGATCTCAGTGTCTCTGTGTCCTCTGTGGTGAAATTTTCTTATGTCTAAAGTTGTCATTATCGGGGCGGGACTTGCCGGATCATTGCTTGCGATCTATCTTGCAAAACGCGGGATCGAGGTCGTTGTATATGAGGCTCGCGGCGACATGAGGCTCGAAGAAGTTGCGGCCGGCCGTTCAATAAATCTCGCTCTGTCGGATCGCGGCATCGCGGCCCTACGCGAAGTTGGGATGGATGAATACATGCTTGCCGAGGCCGTGCCAATGTATGGGCGGATGATCCATTCTGTTGCAGGCGGGACAAAGCTTCTGCCGTATTCGGGACGCCAGGGAGAATACATAAACTCAGTTTCGCGAGCCGGTTTGAATATTGCGTTGATGAATGAGGCCGAGAAATATAACAGCCTCACATTTCATTTCAACGAGCGATGCGTCGATTTTGACTGCAAGATCGGCGAAGCCAAATTTGCAAGCGGAACAACCATTAAAGCCGACACATTTATCGCAACTGACGGTGCCGGCTCAGCATTACGAAATTCGATGCTGCATGGCGGTGTGGATAGGTTTGATTTTTCACAAGTTTGGTTAGAGCACGGATACAAAGAGCTTCATATTCCTCCAGCGTCGGATGGCGGATTTCTAATGAAAAAAAACGCTCTCCATATTTGGCCGCGGCATAAATTCATGATGATCGCTCTTCCAAATTTTGACGGCAGCTTTACTTGTACGATGTTCCTCTCACACAAGGGTGACAACGGTTTTGACAAGCTTGCAGATGAAGCATCGTTGATGAGCTTCTTCGAAGAGAATTTTCCCGACTCCATTTCGCTGATGCCGACATTGACTGAAGACTTTTTTCACAATCCGGTCGGTAATTTGGGTACGATCAAATGTTTTCCATGGAATATCGGCGGGAAAGCTTTGCTGCTCGGCGATTCGGCTCACGCGGTCGTGCCTTTTTATGGACAGGGTATGAACTGCGCTTTTGAAGATGTCCGCGTGCTAGACCAGCTTATCGAAAAAAATGGCACCGAATGGGAAACGGTTTACAAGGAATACGGGGAACTTCGCAAGGTAAACACTGACGCTATCGCCGACATGGCCCAAGAGAATTTTTACGAGATGCGCGATGCGACCGCGGATCCTGTTTTTCAGCGAAAACGTGAATTAGAAACAAAGCTGGAACAGACATTTCAAGATTATTTTTCCAAGTATTCAATGGTGACATTTCGTGAAGACTTGCCTTATTCGGTTGCGAAGGAAAAAGGAAACGCGCAAGACAAGCTGCTGATGGAGTTGTGTTCGAACGTTTCAGATGTAAATGAGCTTGATCTGCAAGATGTGAGAGAAAGACTTTTGCACAATGACTGATTTCGATTTCAAAGATCCGATCGATATTTCTATACCGCTTCATTTTGAAGGGCTGCAGCCGAATGCATACGGCGTCGAGCCAGCGTCGGCAAAGGCTTGTGAATATGGCGAGCTTGTTGGTGATACGCGTCGAGGCGGAAGCTGCAATTTCGAGAAGATAACCTTTATACCACACTGCAATGGGACACACACCGAGTGTGTCGGACACATTACGAAGGAGCGCATTTCTGTGCGAGAGTGCTTGCAAGATGTGATCATGCCCGCGCTGTTGGCTTCCGTCGAGCCTGAGGAGCAGGGAGAAGATTTGGTTATCTCGTTGAAGTCATTAAGAAAGGTTCGGTCACTCGCCGCGGATGGATGGCCTGATGCGTTGATCGTCCGCACGCTGCCAAATGACGACAGAAAATTGTCACGCGCTTATGACGGGAATAGCATCCCGCCATATTTTACGACTGAGGCGATGGAGTATATTGTCGAATGCGGCTTCAAACACTTGCTGGTCGATATGCCGTCGATCGACAGGCTGTTCGACGAAGGCAAACTCTCAAACCACCGTATTTTTTGGAATGTCGAACAGGGAAGTTTTGAAATTAACAACGATACGCGAGTCAATAACACTATAACGGAATTGATCTATGTGCCAAATGATATCGAGGATGGCGAATATTTGTTAAATCTCCAGATCGCGCCATTTGCGTCTGATGCCACGCCCAGTCGTCCATTACTTTTCCGAGCTACTGATCTTGCGTGCGGGACTTCATAAGATACAAGCCCGTTGACCCAATAGCTAAAACAATAACTCCGAGAATAACCTTCGCGGAAACCGCATTCCCACTGAAGAATTCAACTGCTGCGACCAGCAAGTCCAAAAGTCCGAAAACAACAAGCAACCGGAGAAAGGTCTTCATAAGGTTAAGCCAGGACATGTTCGATGGCAGCCTTCAGTTGCGGATATTTGAACTCGAACCCTGACTCTTCCAGGCGTTTTGGCAGAACCTTCGTGCTGGCAAGCAGCAGGGCGTCGCCCATTTCACCGAAGATCATCGACACTGCAAATTCCGGCAGCGGAAGAAATGTCGGGCGGTAAAGAACTTCGCCGAGGGTCTTTGTAAACTCCTCATTCGTGACCGGATTTGGTGAAACAGCATTGACGGCGCCGCGCAGGTTTTCGTTCTCGATCGCAAAATTAATGACGTCCATCTCGTCGTCGAGCGATATCCAACTCATCCATTGTTTGCCGCTTCCGACCACGCCGCCAACGCCGAGTTTGAACGGTGTGAGCATTGCGGCGAGGGCACCGCCGTCTTTGGATAAAACAATTCCTGTCCGTAGAATTACTGTTCGTATACCAGCGTCCTCGGCTCGGCGTGATTCCGATTCCCAAGCCTTGCCAACCTCGGCGAGAAAATTATCTCCGGCGACACTGGACTCATTTACTTCTTCATCGCCTCTTTCGCCGTAGAAACCGATCGCGGATGCTGCGACGAGCACCTTTGGCTTGTGTTTTAGTTTCGAGATCGCATCAACAACGCTGCGCGTCCCGAGCACGCGGCTGTCGCGAATCGCTTTCTTCTTTTCATCGGTCCAGCGTAGGCCGCTGACATTTTCGCCGGCGAGGTGAACAACTGCGTCTATGCCCTCAAGTCTTTCCGGCTCGGCAAAACCACTCTCAATGTTCCATTGAATGTGCTGATCGTCCGACGGCTCTTTGCGTGAAGCAAGCAGCATGTCGTAGCCTTTGTCGGCAAAGCATCTTTGCAGTGCCCGGCCGAGCATTCCGCTGGCACCGGTGATAAGTATTCTCATAGAAATAATTTAACCACAGATGAATGCAGATAGACACAGATGAGCGTAAAACAAGATCTGTGTTTTAGCCGTGTCCATCTATAGTTTCATTTCGTCTGTCTTAAGTCCTTTTGCACAAAATCGACAAGCATTTTGATCTCGCGAGCCGTCAAAATATCGCGAAACGGTACCATTCCATTGCCGCCATTGGCTATGTGGTTGTATATCTCTGCGTCCGTATTGTACTTATGCTCGCCGTCGCGAATGTTTGGAATTACACGGCCATCATAGAGCGTTTTTCCTTCGCCCTCAGGTCCGTGGCAAATCGCGCAATTCTGACGGAAAAGTGATGCTTCGTAGCTTTTGCTTTCGGCAATAAGGTAACGTTTCGATCCGGCTTTAGAACACGCGACAATAACAGCACCTGTAAAAAGCAATATTAATAACAGCTTTAATCGATTCATTCAGAGGTGGAAGCCTCCGTACTAAGTGCTCGCTTTAAGATCTTACCCGTTCCGCCGACGGGCAACTCAGAGCGAAACTCGACATGTCGAGGATATTTATTGGCAGCAATTTGCTCGCGGCACCATTCGATAAATTCTTCGGCAGTGAGTTCGTGGCCTTGTTTTAGGACAACAAATGCTTTGACCTCCTCGCCGAGCCGCTCGCATGGAATGCCGATGACGGCGCACATTGATATCGCAGGATGCGTGATTATGACCTCTTCTAGTTCACGAGGATAAATGTTGTAACCGCCGCGAAGGATCATATCTTTTTTGCGGTCAACGATCGCAAGATAACCTTCGTTGTCGATCACGCCGATGTCGCCGGTGTGAAACCAGCCGCCTCGAAATGCTTCGGCAGTTGCTTCCGGACGCTTGTAGTAGCCCTTCATGACATTTGGGCCGCGAATGACGACCTCACCGCGTTCGCCTCGCGGCATTTCGTTGTCGTTGTCATCAAAGCATTTAACCTCGACGCCAAAGATCGGCTGACCGACAGTTCCGGGCTTCGAGGGCATGTCGAAATGATTGAAACAAGCAAGAGGCGAGGTTTCCGACAAGCCATAACCTTCTCTGACGCGAACGCCGAATTTTTCCTGAAATTCCTTCATCACCTCGACCGGCATTGGTGCCCCGCCCGAAGTGCAGACCTTCATATTTTCTGCGATGCGGCTTACATCGTAGCCCGTTTCATTAACGAACTTCAGCAATGTCCAGTACATTGTCGGAACGCCGATCCAGAAATTCACTTTCTCTTCGGTCATCGTCTCGAGGACAGTTTTCGCGTCAAATCGCGGGAGCAGGACAACGCGGCAGCCGCCGTAAAGATTAGTGTTCATCTGCACGGTCTGGCCCGTTGTGTGAAAGAGAGGCAGCGTGATCAGCACCGTTTTTTGAACGCCATCGGTAAAATCTAACATTGGCAAATGTGTGGACCATGTGGCCGTCACATTTGTCATCAAATTAAGGTGAGTTAACTCGGCCCCTTTTGGCTGGCCGGTCGTGCCCGATGTATAAAGGATCGCGCATGTGTCATCTGGCCGTGTTGGATAGTTTTCGAACTTTTCACTTTTGTCTGCGATCAGCTGCAAAAGCGTTCGATGTTCCGGAAGTGGACTCGGCCCTGCCAGGCCCTTGGTCATTACGATCAGTTCGCGGCAGCTATCTACCTGATCAAATCCTTCCTTAACATTTTGAGCCATGGGCAGATCGGGAACATCCTCGAAGGTGAACACCGCTTTCGCATCCGAGTCGGATAAATGATAGGCGATATCGCGCGGCTTAAAGAGGACATTGAGCGGCACGACAACTGCGCCGACTTTCATTATCGCGTAATAAACAACCGGGAAATACGGAATATTCGGACAGCACAACGCGACCTTGTCGCCGTGACCGATGCCCATTGAGACCAGCCCATTCGCAACCTTATTTGACAGGTCGTCGAGCTCGCCAAAGGTCATTCGCACGCTTTCCCAAACGACTGCTTCGCGCTGCGGAGCCAAGCGGGCATGATGCGAAATTATCGACGCCAGATTGAGAGTTGTGGCGGTGTCTTCCATAACTTTAAAAGTGATCTAAATTCCTTTGAATCTTAATTATACACCAGTTTTGCTCACAAAGTTGATGCTTTGGGCGGCCGAGATCTCTTGGTTATTTATCTGGATCGAGTGAACTCTCCATTCCTCGTGCTGTTCGGGAAAATCAGTTCGAAAATGCCCGCCGCGCGATTCTTCTCGCCAAAGAGCAGCGGTTGCGACGAGATTTGCCAAAGTTACAAAGTTTCTTGACGACGAGCTCAAATTTCCGGCCAACATTTGATCGAATTCTTTCAAAGCCCGTCTTAATGAATCACGATCACGAAGAATACCCACACGTTCCCACATTATGCGTTTAACCCTTTTTTTGACTGCTGTTGCCAGACTATTTTTCTGATCTTCAACCTTTGATCTTTGATCTTCTTGTTTTGGACTTTGGACTTTGGACTCTGAACGATCGAGAAGAGCTGCCTCACCGGCTCTCGCTCCGAAAACGAGGCCTTCGAGCAGGGAATTTGACGCAAGTCTATTTGCTCCGTGAACACCGGTGCAGGTCACTTCGCCCGCAGCATACAGTCCTGGAACCGTACTGCGTCCCCACAGATCGGTGCGAATGCCGCCCATGCAGTAGTGCGATGCGGGCGAGACAGGAAGTACGTCCGTCGCAATATTAAGCCCGTACACTTTGCAGGTTTCGTAGATCTTTGGAAATCGGTGTCTTAGGAAATCTTCATCGAGAGCCGTCATGTCGAGAAAGACATTTCGCGTTCCCGTCCGACGCATCTCGGCAACTATTGAGCGTGAGACGATGTCACGCGGAGCAAGCTCGGCGCGTTCGTCGTAACGCGGCATAAAGTGTTCACCATACTTATTTTTCAGGATGCCGCCTTCGCCGCGCATGGCTTCACTCAATAAAAAACGCGGCGCGTTCTCGAGGCTCAAAGCCGTCGGATGAAACTGAATAAACTCCATATCAGCCATCTCAGCGCCGGCAAAATATGCCATTGCCATCCCGTCACCTGTCGCGACCGAAGGATTGGTCGTGTGCAGATATAATTGTCCTGCGCCGCCTGTACACATGATCACTGCATTTGCATAAATTTCACGCGGGGCACGCAGGATCGGGTCGAGGAACCTGACGCCAACGCAGCGACCGTCGCGGACGATCAGGCTTTCGGTATTAGCGAAAGGAGTTAGATTTATTGTCTTTTCCTGTCCAGCACGAGCGATCAACGCCCGGACAAACTCTGCTCCTGTCGAATCGCCGTGAGCGTGCAGTATGCGGCGACGTGAATGTGCAGCCTCGCGCGTAAAGACCAGCTTGCCGCCCTCGCGGTCAAATTCGGTTCCCCAATCGATAAGCTGTTTTATGTATTTTGTGCCCTCGTTGACGAGCGTCTCAACAGCCTGCGGATCGCATAGCCCGGCACCGGCGACCAACGTGTCGTCCTCATGAAGCTCGGCATTATCATCGTCCGACAGCACAACAGCAACGCCGCCCTGCGCGTATTCGGTATTAGATTCGCTCGCCTTATCCTTAGTGAGAACAGTGACGCTCGCTCCGCTTTTTGCAAGCTCAACCGAAGCCCTCAATCCGGCAACTCCGCTGCCGATGACAATGAAATCGGTTTCCAAAGACATTAGGTGAAATTTAACAGATTCGTCAAAAACTATCGACCCCAAAAAAAAGCCTGCACGATATATCATGCAGGCTTTTTTCAAATTACATCAAAGATGCGACTAACCCGGAATTTTTAATTCCTGTCCGGGATGGATCAGGTCAGGGTTGCTGATGATGTCGCGATTAGCGTCGTAGATGGCTTTCCATGTGATGCCGTATTTGGCGCCTATCTTGCTTAGGTTGTCGCCGGCTTCGACGGTGTAGGTGTTTGCTCCGCCGCCGGCCGCGCTTGAGTCCGTGACATTCAGGATCAGGTCGCCCGAACGAAATTCCGGGTCGAGCCGTTCGTATTCATCCCAAAGAGCCTGTTTTGCTTCGGCACTAGGCGCCGTTGCATCGATATGCAGAACTCCGTCTCCTTCGCTCAACTCATAGGTCGTGCCGTTAGAATTGGCGAGTTCAAGAAGTGATTGGTATTTCTCTTGTAATGACATATTTCCTCCTTAATCGGCCTATTTAACCGTGAGCTTGTTGTTGACCTTTTTCACGTCGGCTTCTTGAGCGGCTTTCATGACTTCGGCGAGACGATCCTTTGCAACTGTGCCGGTTAGAGTGACTTCGGCGTCCTTAACCGCAACAGTAACACCGCTGATGCCCATTTTCTTTAGGACCTCATCAATGGTGCCTTTGATCATCGGGTCGGACTGCTGGGTTTCGGCCACTTGCTGCGGAGGCGGAAGCGGCTTCAGCGTGCAATTGTTCGTCACTGATTTAATGCCTTCGACACCCTTTACCGCGGCTTCCGCCTTGGTCTTGACGGTAATATCGGCAACCTCGCCGGAGAGCGTTGCCACGCCGTCTTTAACGGCCACAGTGACCCCTGAGACCTTCTCGGACGTCAGCTTTTCGCCGACCGCTTTTTGCAGATCAGCATCGCTTTTGCCGCACGCACTCAAAAACAAGGCGACGGCCAAAGTAAGAATTGTAAAAATTTTAACTTTCATTACTTCCTCCAAAAACGTTTAATATTTATTCCTTGAGTATCGCAAATTGCCTAATTAAAGGCGTTACTAAGCAAAAATTCCTTCCGACTGTAATTTCGGAGATCACTAATTTATCTAGTAAAAATATATTGATGCAAAACACGCCGTTTAGCAACATCAGAGAGGAGAGATCAATAAAAAATCTCTTCTTTCATTTTCCGCGCAACATCATACGATGTGAAATCGGGGCGGATCACAAAATGCCAGTCTGCCAGACAATATACTTTCTGCCGTTCTTCGAAGAGCTTGCGGGCGTTTTGCTTGTTTCTCGCTAGCGGGCGGTCTTTCCTCGAAAATGCAATGTTCCGCCAGCAATGATCAAATGAAGCATCGAGCCAGACGCTTGTAAATCCATGTTCTTTCAAGAGTTTACGGTTTTTTGGAATGGTCCACGTACCGCCGCCCAGCGACAGAACCCTTATTTCGGATAACGTCAAGACGTCCTTCAGATTTTTGCTTTCGATGTCACGGTATTTGGCTTCACCGTCGGCATCGATGATCTCTGCGATCTTACGCTGCTCATTCTTTTCGATAAACGCGTCAAGATCGATCTTTTTTGATTTGAGCATATTCGCAAGATGGCGGGCCACACTGGATTTTCCAACGCCCATAAAGCCGGTCAATGCGATGCGAGTGTCCTTTGTCATTTGTTAGATGTTAAGTTTACTGAGCGACGCTGGCAAGCACGTCAAAAAAACCGGGAAAGGAAATCTCTGCACATTCTGCATCAATTATTTCGGTTTCTCCGGCAGCCAATAGGCCGGCGACGGCAAATGCCATTGCGATCCGGTGATCGCCGAATGAATGGACAACGGCTCCTTTTAAGCTTGACCGCTCGACCTTGAACCCATCTTCAAATTCGACAACATCTGCTCCCATTCGCTTTAGGTTTTCTGTGATCGCGGCAATGCGGTCGGTTTCCTTGAACCTCAGTTCGGCAGCGTCGCGGATCTCAATGCCCGATTCGAGTTGGCTTCCAAGCACCGCCAGTATTGGTATCTCATCTATCAAGTTGGCAATGATCTCGCCACGCAAGATCAGCGGAATTAGTTTCTCTGTCCCATGCAAACCTCCACGTATTCGCAAGGACACCACGCGTTCATTACAAACTTCCTTTCCTTCCAGGGCCTCTAGATCGGTCCCGATGCTTTGTAATACATCAAAGATCGCGCGCCGGGACGGATTAAGGCCAATATTTGGCAGCGTAATGTCCGAACCTTTCAAACATGCCGCTACGACCATAAAGAAGGCAGCAGAAGAGATATCGCAGGGCACTACGAGATCTTTTGCGGTCAATAGAGCAGTACCGTCCACCGAAATGACAGAACACGCATCGACCTTTTCGATCTCAACTTCAACGCCAAACCACTGCAGCATCCGCTCGGTATGGTCGCGTGTTTGTACTGGTTCGATGATCGACGTTTGGCCGTCAGCGTTGAGTCCGGCAAGCAGAACACATGATTTGATCTGAGCCGAGGCGACGGGCAGGGTATAGTCGATGGATCGTAGAGGCTGTTTGCCGGAAATTGAGAGCGGAGCAGATCCGTAATTGGAATGGATGACGGCACCCATAAGTTCGAGCGGATCGATGATGCGTTCCATTGGCCGTTTGGAAAGCGACTCGTCGCCGATCAGCACAGATTCAAAATTCTGCCCGGCGAGAATGCCTGAGAGCAGACGCATCGTCGTGCCGCTGTTTCCGCAGTCCAGCGGTTTGGTTGGTTTACGAAAACCGCGTTTGCCCACACCTTTTACGACCAGATTCGTGCCGTCTTGTGAAATGGACACGCCTAATTCTCTCAGGCATTTGACGGTGGTTCGGCAATCCTCGGCCGTGCTGAAGTTCTCTATCCGCGTTTCGCCGACAGCCATTGCCGCCAGGAGTGCGGCCCTGTGAGAGATCGATTTATCGCCCGGCAGATGGACAGTTCCGTGCAGCGATTTGGCCGGAGATATCTTCATATCGACAATTTTAGAATTTATCGCGGGCGTTTGTCTTGACAGCAACTGCAGTAAACCTATAACTTACAAAACATACATTGTGACCGAAGTATGTGAAATCAAACTGCCGAGTTGTATCGAATCGGTTGAAGATGCAGCGAAAAAAGCCGCCGAGTTTGCCCGCGAGCGTGCACTCAGCGACGAGTTCAGCTTTGCCATCGACCTGGCGATCCGCGAATCGGTCGCCAATGCGGTCAAGCACGGCAACAAGTTCGATGAGTCGAAAAACGTTGAAGTGAAGATGGAAGATTCGGATGACGGTTTCGGCATCACGGTTCGGGACTTTGGCGAGGGTTTTGCGGTCGATGAAATACCTGATCCGACACACCCTGAGAACCTGTTAAAGACAAACGGGCGTGGGATCTTGTTCATGCGTTCATTCATGGACGATATCGAGTGGTCAAACCATCCCGAAGGCGGTCTCGTCGTAAAAATGTTCAAAAAACGGTAATCTCTGATGGCTGTTTGGATTTTCGATCAGAGTGGACTAAAATCGGCTATTAACCTAACGAAACTAAACTAACTTGAGGAGATAATAATGTCTGATATTAACATCACTGAACGCCAGGCCGGCGACGTTGCAATTCTTGATCTCGAAGGCAAAGTGACGATCGGCGAAGGCAGCGTAGCATTGAGAACTGCTATTCGACGGCTGCTCGGCGAAGGCAAAAATAAGATCCTGCTCAATCTGGCGGGTGTCGGCTATGTCGATTCGAGCGGCATCGGCGAGCTGGTTTCGAGCTTTACTGCCGTCAAAAAAGAAGGCGGCACGCTGAAGCTTTTGAAATTGACGCAAAAGATCCAGGATCTTCTCGCCATCACCAAGCTTCTGACGGTTTTTGACGTATTCGATGACGAAGGCGAGGCACTCAGCAGCTATAACTAAGCGCTGCGTGGATTCACCACAACAGATCCGCAAATAAAAGGATAGAGGAATATTATTATTCCTTTGTCCTTTATTCTTTTATTGGCGATCAAAAATACATCTAACCGGGCGGATAATTCATCACTATAGAGACAAGCCCTATGGCGAATTGAGTTAAATTCATGCGACAGACAATTTTATTAGCTTTTATCCTGATACTCTCATTTTGCGTTGCCGGGCAAAGCGTGCGGCAGGGTATAGACCTCAGCAATTACGGCGTAAAGATTGATGCGGATAAGCGGTTGATCGTGGTTCTGGCCGCCCTTGAGATGGCCGAGACAAGGACCGACGCCGGAAGCGAGAAGCTGATAAACACGTCACTCTCGGAAAAAGGAACAAAATTCAGGGCTCAGTTGCGGCAGGACACGGCCGAGCTTGATCCGGATCTGCGGCGTCGTATCACGGCGTTCGTTGCACAATATAAAAAGCGCCACCCAAATTCAACTGATGCCGAGATCGTTGCTCCGTTTATGTCGATGGCGTTTACGCTGACGCCGGCGCCGGAGTTGGCCGATCCTGTCATAACGAACGACCTGCCGGGAAGCCTGCTGGACGTTCTCGATTTTGCACCTTTGGCGCGTGAATTTTATCGACGCTCTGGGATAAGTACAAAGCTGGAAGATTACACTAAAGCCTATGCACGTGAGTCTGACGGCGTGCTCCGAAGCTCGGCGCGTGAAATGGTCAGCGAATTACTCGATTATCTACATACCCGGCCGCAGTTATTCGCATCGGAAAAGATCAAAGTCCAAACGCAGAAGACAAAAAAAACCAGGCTTGAAAAGGTCGAGACGCGCACTCACGAGCGTCATTTTTTCATTGTGCCGGAAATGCTCGCGCCGCAGGGGAATGTCAATTTTCTTAATGCCCGCGACGATTATTATGTAATTCTGCCGCCGGACAAAGACCTTAGTTTTTCAGATGTTCGCAGGGCATTTCTGCAATTCGTGATCGATCCGCTCGTTTTGAGCAATTCAAAAGACATCACCGCGCTGCGCGACTGGGCCAAAACGCAGCTAGACGAGCGCCGCAAATCGGTGCCGGGAATTACGCCCGACGTATTTTTGACTGTTTCACGTTCGCTCGCTGCGGCTGTCGATATCCGCCAGGCCGAATTTGTAAAAAGGAACATAGCCACTGCTCAGGCCCGTCAAAAGATCGACACGATGAAAACCGATGCCGAGAAACGCGCGGTTTCGGCTGAACTTGAGAAATTCAAACAGACGTTAGCCGACGAATCTATTCTCAGATTGTACGAAGATCACGAAAAAGGCCTTGTGCTGACATTCTTCTTTTCCGACAAGCTTAAAGAGATCGAGGAATCGGGCTTTGACATTGCGGCTTCGCTGGGAGAAATGCTCATTTCATTTGACGCGGCTAAAGAAAGCGGCCGCCTTGCCGCGACCGCCGAGGCGAGAACCAGAGCGCTCGCCGCACGCGAAGCCCACAAACACCACCCGGAAGATCAGATCACTGTCGTCGAAAATCCGGTGACCGTCCGGCTTCGCGAAATTCAAAAGGCCATCGACGCCAAGGACTACACAAAGGCCGCCGCTGACCTGAAACAGCTCCAAATCCAAAACCCGTCAGAGCCGCGCATCTACTACAACATCGGCCGCGTTGCTGCGCTTGTTGCCGTCGGCATCGAGGACGCTGACGCACAAGCGGAAAAGCTGATGGAGGCTCAAGCTGCATACAACAATGTCATTCGCAATGCCACCGCCGATACCGACCGAGCCTTGCTCTCGCTAACCTACGTTGCTCTCGCACGCATCTACGAACACTTCAATAAGAACGACTATGCTATAAAGCTCTACGACGAAGCCATAAAACTAGGCCAGATCGGAGCATATCGAGATGCAATGGACGGGAAACAACGCCTGATCAAACAGCAATAACGGCTCGCAGTTACAGCCGGAAAGTTGCGTCGAATCGAGAAAACCACGTCATATCGCGAAAGCTGGTATTCCGCTCAGGCTCGAAATGCGCTAGGTTGAGTCGGGACTATCCGATTTTGGATTTTGGATTTTGGATTT
>CAZGSC010000021.1:0-31201 GCA_964528325.1 uncultured Chloracidobacterium sp.
ACCGGCTGAAATATCTTCGTGAGAGAGAGTTGGCAGTTCGTTAAGAGATATATGTATATCTGTAAAATGGCGGCTGTGCGGGACAAAACGTGTTAATTATGTAGCGGCAACAGGTTACGCGTTTCAAGGCCGTTGCACAGTGGGAATTAATATGAGAGTTTCATACCGGCGTAGGAAAAAGTAGGATTTGTCCCAGCTTTGACGTGCAGAAACGGGACGTTTGAACACAGAAAAAACGTCGCTCGCAGGCGTTCGCATTTCCAACGGTATTAAGATAAATTGTTCTGTATGCAAGTAAAAACGCAGATGGACGATCTGCAAAACTATCTCACCGACGCTAGCAATATGCAGGGCGGACATGCCGGGAAGCTGTTTATTCCTGAGTCTGCCGAAGAGATCTCGCAGATCGTTCGAGAAGCCAATGAAAGCAAAACTCAGGTCACGATCTCAGGTGCGAGAACCGGGACGGTTGGCGGGGCGATACCTTTTGGCGGTTGTGTAATTTCCCTTGAGAGGCTGAATAAGATCAGTATTGACAAGGAACAGCGGCTGGCAATAGTTGGAAGCGGCGTTATTTTGGCCGATCTGCAAAAAGCAGTTGATGCGGAAGGATTGTTCTATCCGCCTGACCCGACCGAATGGAGTTGTCAATTGGGCGGCACGGTCGCGACGAACGCTTCAGGTGCCCGGAGTTTTAAATATGGAGCGACGCGTGAGTATGTTACCCGGTTAAAGGTTGTTCTGGCAGATGGGCAGATCATAGAACTGCGGCGTGGAAATTCCTTTGCTGATATTAATGGCTTGATCACATTGGCGACAAAGGGTGGTGAGATCTGTGCGAAGGTTCCAACTTACGAGCGGCCTGACGTGCGTAAGAATGTCAGCGGCTATTTTAATCGGACACCGCTCGAAGCGATCGATCTATTTGTCGGCTCCGAAGGTACGCTTGGCGTCATTGTTGAAATAGAGTTGACGCTGCTTCCTAAGCCGGAAGGATTTATTAGCGGGATCGTATTTTTTAGTAAGGAAAGTGATCTGCTTGAGTTTATTGACGCTGCGAGGGAATGTTCTTTTGTGACAAGGAAGAACCCTGTCCCAACTGCAGGCGTCGCCCCCGGTTATGACATTGACGCTACGATATTGGAGTATTTCGATGGCAATGCTTTGAGATTTATCTCGGAAAAATTTCCCGAAACACCAAGCGGTATGTCAGGGGCGATCTTTTTTGAGCAGGAAACAACTGCCGAAACCGAAGACTCGCTGCTTGAAGTATGGAATGCTTTGCTAGAGAATCACAACGCCGATCTTGAACGGTCGTGGTTTACAACAAATGAACAAGACCGTGAGAAGATGCGGGCGTTCCGTCACGCATTGCCTGTTGCGGTCAATGAGCGTATCGCCCGGCACGGCCAGCGAAAGCTTGGAACTGACATGGCCGTGCCGGATGCGAACTTTCCCGCATTTCTAAAGTTTTACAAAGATACGCTCGACGCTAGCGGACTCGACTATGTCATTTTTGGGCACATTGGTGATTGCCACTTGCACGCGAATATGCTGCCTAAAAATGCCGACGAAGCGGAAAAAGCGCGGCACATTTACAGCCGCTGCATCGCTCAGGCGATCATGTTGGGCGGAACGGTTTCGGCTGAGCACGGTATAGGTAAACTCAAGCGAAAATATCTTGCAGCCATGATGGGCGAACGGTATTTGAACGAGATGGCAGACTTAAAACGGGCGTTCGATCCTAATGGAATACTCGGACGCGGGAATATGTTTGACGAGAGTTATCTGATTTCACAGTGAAAAAGACTAAAGGATCATATGATGCAGAATTCTCCGCAGGAGAGTTAGTTCGCATAGCAGATCTACGAACTCTTGAAAAATTCCAAAACGAATGGGAATTGCATCACCCTTTAGAAACATCACAATTACAGTTTGTCGAACGTTGTGCGGAAGTGGAGAATGTATCTTTTTATCACGGTGGTGACGAATTATATCAGTTAAAGGATATACCTGGCATTTGGCATTTAGCTTGTCTTAACACCGCTACCGACTGAAGATTATGATCAAAGCAATTTTAATGGATTTCAACGGTGTCATTATCAACGATGAACCCGTGCAGATGCGAGCATATCAAGATGTGCTCAAGGATGAGGGTATCGAACTGAGCGAGGCGGATTATTATGCGTCCTTAGGCATGGATGATCGGACCTTTGTTGAGGCGGCTTTCGGACGCGCAGGCAAGTCGATCGAAGGTGTGGACGTTGATGAGATCGTCGCGGCCAAGTCGGCAAAATGGAAGACAATAGTCGACGCCGAACTGCCCCTTTTTGAAGGGATCGGTGATTTTGTTGAGAAAATGGCTCAGGAATTTTCGCTCGGGATAGTCAGCATGGCCGGATGGAACGAGATCAATTTTGTGCTGGATAAAAGCGGTCTGGCGAAGCATTTTTCCACCATTGTTAGTGCATCTGATGTTTCGAAATGTAAGCCTGATCCTGAGTGCTTTCGCATCGGATTTAGACAGCTTGATGAGGTTCGTACATCGCAGGGCCATTTACCGATGACGCACGGCGAATGCCTTGTTATCGAAGATTCGCCGCCCGGGATCGTTGGTGCGCGAAATGCCGACCTGCCTGCACTTGGAGTTACAAATACAGTATCGGCGGCTGAATTGAGAGAAGCCGGAGCCGCGGCTGTTGCAACTGATCTCCGCGACTGGATGCCTGCGTCGATCCGCAGGGTTTTTGTATAAATATGTCCGATTATTTTATTTCTTTTGAGCAGGCCAAGAATGATCTGCTTTCATGTGCCGCATTCCTTGCGGAGCGCATAAAAAGCAGTGACGGGCATTCAACTGCAATGCAAACGATCGTCCCGCGATATTTGGCAGCAGGCAATGTAGATCTCGCCGCCGAGCTTGCAAATGCGGTTGAGGATCCATTTTCGCGTGACAAACTTCTGACCGCCATTGCCGAAAAGTGTGCCGAACTTGATGACTATGAATATGCGATGCAGCTTACGGAAGCTATCGAAGATCATGGTATGCAGGCTCAGGCTTTCGAACGTGTCGCGCTGGTGATGGCAGGGAAAGGCAATCTTGAACAGGCGGCTGAGGTTGCTGATGGAATGGCCCATCCCGATTTTGTCTACGCGGGTATTGCGGTTCATCAGGCAGCTAATGGCGACGAAGCCGGTTCCGGGGACACGCTGCAGCAAATTGAATTTGCGACGGCACGGGCATCTGCGTTGCAGCATATCGCGGCGAAACAGATCGAAACAAAAGAAACCGAGAAGGCGTTGAATTCGCTTGAGCAGGCAATAGCCGCTGCCAATGAGATCGAGCACGACGAAGAGAAGATCAGAACGCTTTGTGATATTGGCAATTTGTTCATTGAAGCAAAGAGGAACGACAAAGCTATCGAGACCTTTGAAATGGCACGCACGTCTGCGGAGGTTCTTGACAATATTCATCGCGACTTTTTTCTCGTGAACTGTGCGCTTGGTTTTTTGTTTGCCGGCAGCAGCGAACTTGCCGACAGCACCCTCGATCTTGTAACGGACAAAACGCAAATGGCGTCGGCTTTGCTCGGGTTTGCGCGCGATCATTGGAGCAAGAACGAAAAAGACGATGCCATCGAAACGCTTGATGAGGCTTACGCCATTTTGAGTTCACAGCGTGAAGCCGAGACACGTGACAGTCGAGCCCGGAATAGTTTGCTTGCCTCGATCGCCGCTCAATTTGCAGGGTTTGGCAATACTGACAGAGGCGTTGATGCCGCACTTGAAAATATTGATGAGGATGAGCGCATGGCGGCTCTTTCGCAGATCGCTCAAATACTTGTATTGCGAAAAGAAGATGAACTGGCCCGCCAAACCGTAAACCTCATCACCGAAGACTCAAATCGCCTCCTTGCCTTAGTTGCAGTGGCCGACGCAAAGCAGGAATTAGGTGAAAAAGAAGCATCAGTGTCTCTTTTGGATGAGGCGGCAACTCTCGTCGAGACGGTTCCGCAGCTTGGCGCACGATCAACAGTTCTGAACGAGATCGCTGAGCGTCTTGTCGATCAGGGCGAGACTGTAAAAGCGAGGGAGATCTCACACCAAAATCTCGACCTGATATCCAGTATTCGCGATGAAAGTAGTCGAGCTGTCGAACTTGCAAAGTTGAGTGCCTTATATCAGCGATCAAATTTCGATCTTTCTGAATCGGAAAAGGCCAGACTCGAAATATTAACAAGAACCGTATAATCGCCAAATGGAGATCAAGCAACTCAAAGCATTTCTTGCGATCGCTGAGACCAAAACCTTTACTGCCGGGGCGAAGCGCGTAAATGTCACGCAGGCTGCGATCTCGATGCAGATCAGGCAGCTTGAGGAAGAGGTCGGGTTGCAGCTATTTACGCGGACGCCGCGTCGTGTGATCTTGACCGAAGCGGGCGAGTATTTGCTCGAACGGGCGAGGACAATACTGCGCGAACATGATTCTGCTGTGGCTGAGATCGCCGAACTTGGCGGTGTCGAACACGGACGACTGCGGATCGGTTCGGCTTCTGCCGAATTTGCGACGCTCCAGCTTCCCCATATCTTGCAGAATATTAAGGGGAAATACCCGCACTCCGATATAAGTGTCAGCGCGGGAACGAGCCAGACGCTTGTAGAAAAGATAATGCACGGCGACCTGGATATCGCGTTCGTCTCGCTGCCCGTGGATAATGCTAGCATCACGACTGATCTTCTCTTTAGCGATGAGATCGTGGCGATCGCATATCCCGACCATCCGCTTGCAAATCAAAGATCGATCAGTTCGGCAGAGCTAGCTCGTGAAAAGTTGATACTTGGCGAACGAGGCGGAAATACGCGGCGGATGATAGATGATTTCTTTAGCTCGGCGAACGTCACGCCGAACGTCATAATGGAGCTTTCCAGACAGGAGGCGATCAACCAGATGGTTGAAAACGATCTCGGTGTCGGCACAGCAGGAGCAAAAACAATAGCCGACGAGATACGCGAAGGCCGGTTGATCTCATGGAAGATCGATGGAGCAGCGATCAACTGGGAACTCGGCCTTGCAAGGCTTCGCGGTGGGTATTTTTCACCGATAGCGAAGGAATTCGTAGCACTGTGTAAAGGACATTTTGTTGAACGCGAAAAGCAGCTTAAAGCACGAAAATAGTTGGCTCAAGCATTACGCCGCGCATCGATAAAAGACCGAACAGAGAGGATAACAAACAACAGGCAAACAACTGCTGTCGAGATCTGTGACACAACCGCAGCGCCAAAGGTGAGTTCGTTCAACTTCATCAGAAGCCGTCCTGCCGTCATAATAAAACCCAAAAGAGTTACTAGGACCGCTGCATGCATTAGGTGTTTTCGCATGCCTTCGTTCGACCCGGCCGCTAATCCCAAGATCGCCAGAACGAGCCCAAATGCGGCCGGTATCAGCGCGGTCGGACTCGCGTGTCCGGTCATCAAACCGTAACAGTAACCAATGAGGCCGATCAATACCAGCAATGATCCGAATATTATTGAAGTTTTTGGCATTAGTTTATTATGGCTTTAGTGCGCCATCGATCTTTTGTTGAAGCTTTGAAGCGAGATCAGGGTCGAGAACATCAAGCTTCGTTTTTTGCTGTCGCGCCGCCGTAAAATTCTTTTGATTAATATAGACGAGCCCGATGCCGTAAACTGCGGCTGCGTCCTTAGCATCGACGGCAAGAGCACCGTTGTATGCAGACAAAGCAAGACTGTACTGCTTTGAATTAAGGTAGGCGTCTCCAAGAAATCCGTGGATCAAGACCCATTCTGGCGAGAGTTCGATCGCTTTTTTGTAATAGGGTATCGATTCAGTGTACTTATTGTCGTTGTAATAGGAGTTTCCCAAATTTGCGTATGCCTCTTCGCTCTTCGGGTCAAGGCGGATAGCTTCCTGAAATGAGCCAATGGCATTGCTATATTGCTTTAAAGTGTTATATGCCTTTCCAAGTTCTACATAGGCAAGCGTAAATTTTGGGTTGAGACGGGTCGCGTCTTTGAGGAGCGGCACCGCATCGGCATCCCATTTTTTTCCGCGAAACAACGTTGCCAGCTCATATTGAGCATTTCCGTCTTTGTGGCCCAGGTCGATCGCCTTTTGAAACATCTTTATGGCATCGTCCGTGCGTTTTTGCAGTTTGTATACAACACCGAGTAAATAATGTGTCCGGGCGTCGGTTGAGTCCAACGCTATTGATTTTTCATATGCCTGAGCCGCTGCGGTCAGATTATTCTGTCGCTTATGCGCAACGCCAAGCTCTGTAAACGCCTCAGCGTTTTTTGGATCATATTCGATCGCCTTCATATACGCGGCAATGGCCTCGTTGTAACGCTTCAGATAATCAAGCGAATTGCCGAGATAAATATATGCATTAACAAGATCGGGCTTGTAGCGGACAGCGTTTTGATAGGCACCAACGGCGTCCTCATACCGTTTTAACTCATAGTACGAGGCTCCCATATAACGATAAGCGTTCGCATAGTCAGGCTTGTATCGGACGGCATCCTTGAAGGCCGGCAAGGCCTCCTCATAACGTTCGAGGTTATAGTAACAAAGCCCGATGTTGTAATATGCGGCGGATTCCGTGGGGACTTTTACCAAATACTCGCGGTAGCTGGCGATCGCGGCCTCATATTGCTTAGCGGAAAACTGCGAGGTTGCACGGTCAAATATGGCCGTTGCGTCCTGAGCAACCGCGGAGATTCCGCAGGCAAGTAGGAGAGCAAACAAGATCGAAGCGTGTTTAAAATTTTTCATATGAGTATTTTGCAAACCACGTTGATCATCGTGGGGCTAACAAAATTTTCGCCTAAATCAACTAAAAAGAAAAGCCGAATACTGACTCGACTATTTTCGCATGTCATTGACCGCATTGGCTATTGTTTGTTTTAGATGTGAAGTAACGGCAGAGTACTTGTCGTCGTCGGTCATATTTACCCCGTGCTTGCCGATCACGTCTTTTGCGTAGAATGGCTTGCCGATGGTTATTTTCACTTTAGCTGGACGTATACGCCATGATTTCCTAGGCCAGACCTTGTATAGGCCATCTATTGCGACTGGAACTATTGGCAGGTTTAGCTCGGTTGCCAGGATCGCGGCACCTTTTTTGAAATTATGCAGCTCTCCGTCGAAGGCACGTTCGCCTTCGGGATAGATGTTGAGGATTTTGCCGTTCTTAAGTCCGATCGCACCGGCTTTCATAGCCCGCATCAGTTCGGTATCGGGGTTGACCGGCACGACATTTAACATCTTTGCGACAAAACGCATAAGTGCATTGCTGAAGAACTCACTTGCTCCAACATGGAAGATATTGCGAAACAGCGCGAACGGATAAGTTGAGCAAAGCACGAACGGATCAAGAAAGCTCTGATGATTGGGGCAGATCAGGAAAGTTGTTTTGAGTCTTTTGAATTCGTTGAGTTCAGAGAGTTGTTTGAGATTATCTGATCCTTGAACCTCAAGTCGTGTAAAGATACGGAAAAAAAGGTAAAAGCACTTGTAGACCGTGAATGCGAATACCGAGAACACTGGCCGTTTCTTCAAGATGCCTTGAACTTCAGGGAAATCGTCATCAGCTTCGCGGACGATCTTGCCCCATTTGAGATCGACAGACACGGCCTCGGTGGTCTCGCCGCCGTGTCGGTTTACGAGTTTGATCACATTGGCGACGGTAAGGGCCTGAGCGGCCTCGTCGCTTTCGAACTCGGTCGCAAATGCCTGTTCGAGAGCCGCGAAAGTCTCGGCACGAGCAAGGCTGTCGAGACCGAGGTCGATCTCAAGATTCATCGCGGGATGGACGATGCCGGGGTCTTTAGCATTTTGCTTGATCGCTTCGACAACAGCTTTTGCGGTGTTTGTTGCAAGAAGTTCGTTGTCCTCGGTTGAGAATTCCCAAGCCTTTGCTTCTTTAGCCTCGGTCGCAATGACGCCTGTTTCGATCTCTTTTTTGAGCTGAAAGCGCTTGATCTTATTTGTCGCAGTTCGCGGCAGGGGCTCGGAACGAATAAGGTAATCGCGGACGCGTTGATATTCGGGAAGTTCACGGCCAAGATTGTCGAGAGCGTGACGGATCGCTTCCTTCGAATTGGCGACCTTAGCTTGTTTGAGATAGTCGAAATGCGGAACGACCACTGCGGCCAGCTTTTCGGCTCCTGCCCGGGCTTCACTCGCGTCTTCTATTCCTATGATTGCTAGTTCAGCGACGAGCGGGCATTTCAGATAGTGAACTTCGAGGTCCTCGGGGTGTACATTCTTACCCGATGGCAGAACGATGACGTCCTTTCCGCGGCCCACGATGTAAAGATGTCCATCAGCGTCGAGCTTACCAAGATCGCCTGAACGAAACCATCCGTCGGAGGTGAAAGCGTCCGCCGTAGCCTGCGGATTATGATAATAGCCTTTGAAAACCATCGGCCCTTTGATCAACACTTCACCGACGCCATCGGCATCAGGCTCGGCGATCTTGATCTCGGCACCGTGCATTGGCTGGCCTACCGAGCCGACACGGTTGTCGTTTTCGTAAGTTGCGGTCGCGGCTCCGCTCGTTTCTGTCAGGCCGTAGCCTTGAAGGATGGTAAAGCCCAGCTTATGGAAATCCATTGCCACGTCTTCGTCAAACCGCGAACCGGCCGAGATCGCGATGCGTAAATTTCCACCGAAAGACTCGTGAACTTTCCCGAAGAATTTTCTGCCGAGATTGATATGAAGCACATCGCGGAGACTGCCGTTCAGACTAAGCATTGTCTTGAATAACATTTGGACTGATCCGGGTTTGGCTTTGACCGCATCGAATATCTTTTTGTGAAACAAATACCAAAGCCGCGGCACAGTTGTAAGGATCGTCGGTTTGAACGATTTCATCGCTTCGCTAAGTTCGGCAGGAGTTAGTTCCTTGAGATAACCGACCTCGCAGCCGTATGTTGTAGCGATCCAAAGATTGACGATCTGTAGGTACGCGTGAAAAAGCGGTAAAAGGCTGAGTATCTTTTCTTTGTCCGACAGCTTTAGGACGTGATTGACGCCTTCGAGTTCAGCGATAATATTGTCGTGACTAAGCGGAACGCCTTTTGGTGTGCCGGTCGTGCCGCTTGTGTACATTAGTGCAGCTAAATCGTCTCCTCTTGCAGGCGGCGTTTCCTTAGCGTAGCTTTCTGGAAATTCAGTTGCTGCCCATTCTTCGAAAGGCTGAAATCCATTCGACCCATGATCAAGGCTCCATACAACAGCGGGGATGTGACGGCCGAGTTTTTCTTCGATCTGAATAAACCGCTCTGTCTGGTCGGGTGAAAGAAATGCGACCTTTGCTTCAGAATTCTCGAGAAAATTTGTGATGGTTTCGATCTCGCCATGCGGGTCGAGAGGGACAATGACTGCACCGTGAAGGACAGTTCCGAGGTATGCGACTGCCCACGACGGGTGATTTTCACCGATCAAGGCGACACGGTCGCCTAGTTTAACGTTTTCCAAACGAAGGCGATAAGCGACAGAACGAACACGAGTGAGAAGCTGGCCATATGTGTATGTCTCAGAATCGCTGCCGACAATACGCATTGCCGTTTTATCGGGCCGTGTTTCGAAGGACTCGATCAGTCTCTCGCAAAATGTTTTTGGCATAACGTGCGCGTTTCGTCTAGCTTAGTCTGCCAGCAAATTCAGAGCAAGTTGTCTGGCCTGAGATCGTATCTCAGGAATCGCTGTCGATTCCCACAAAATGCCCTTCAAAGCTGTGCCAAGGGTAAAAACTACAGATGAGTGTTCCCCGTGTTTGTTGAGGATCCTGCCGTCAGGCGAGGCTTCGATACCGAGCGAAAGCTCGTCGTTGCGAATATGTCCACGGGCGATCAACGATCTGACGAATAGGGAATCGAGTTTTGAATAATTATTATGCGAGCCGATGCAGTTCACCAGAGCGTCTGCGGAAACGCGTTGTTCGACGCCAAGTATTGTGTAAACGATCTCAAATTTTCCCTCGTCATGATAAGTTATGTCCTTGAGCCTTCCTTTTAATGTTACAAGTTTTCCGCTTGCTTGCATTTCATCGAGGATGACCGCAGCCTCAGGCGGCATGCGGTGTCGAGCGACATCCCAGTATCGGCTAAGGTGCTGCATGAAATATCTTTTTTCTGCGATCGGCAACTGAAGCCACAAGCTCTGCGTCGCTGGACGCAGACTGTCGATCACGGCTCGCCAATCACTTCCATTTGCCTCAGCATTCTTAATGTGACGACGGACAGCCTTGAGCATATCCGTTATCCGGTCCATGGAATTAAGTTCATCGGAAAAGGAAGGATAGGTAAATCCAAGTTTATGCACTGTAGGCAGCAAGCCTCGCGTCGAGATCGCCGTTATCTTGCCTTTATGATCTTGTTTATGAAGATGAAGTGCTACATCTACCATGGACAGGCCTGTGCCAATGATAAAAATTGAATCATTCGGGGAGATCGTCTCATAGAGTCGAGGATCCCATGCACTCGAATAATATTTATCAGCTGAAGTAAAATTAAGATCGCTGACATTCGGTTGCGGAGGATCAAAGTTGCCGAACGCAAGCACGACTTTGTCCGACGGCAGAATTTCCCCCGACCGCAGCATTATCTCAGCGGAATTACCGTTTACCGACAGGTCGACGGCCGCATCATCGATCAGGTTGAGCCGAACATTATTTCCGACAGAATCAGCGGTTTTTGAGAACAGTTCACGAAGGTATTCTCCAAATATCTTGCGAGGAACAAAATCAGTTGGGCCGAACGCATGTCCTTTTTCGCCAAGCCACTTGTGAAAATGTTCGACATCATCGGGAAACGCTCCCATTTTTGCTGCTGGAACGTTTAACAGATGCGTGTCATAAGTGGTTCCGAATGCAACTCCGCGGCCGATACGCTTCCGGCTCTCTACCAAATTGAGTTCGATTGGCGAGTGTGCGGCGTTTTGCAGGAGATTAACGGCCAATAACGTTCCGCTTGCTCCCCCGCCAATTATTGTGATGCGTTTCATTATGCTGCTTTGCCTGAGACCTTTCTGGTTTCGCCAAGTATCCGAAATCTAACCAACCCGACCGGGACTTTCTGTCCGGGCGTTAACGGGAAAGCCGCAGTTTCGGTCTTGGGGCGGATGGCGATGATCGTATCGCGGCCCGGCAGATCCACATTTACACTAACCCGCTCGAATGCCCCTACAAAACTGACTTCCTGGATGGTTCCATCTATCAGTTTCTGATAATTCTGCGTCAAGTTCTCCGGTCGACGCAAAAAAACATCTTCCGGTCGAAAAAACATTTTCACATGCTCGCCGTTGGTCGAGGCAATATCTTGATCGATGGACAGTTTTACATTTTCGGTGACAAAATATCGATCATTGATGATGCCTTCCAAGATATTGCCGGCTCCTAAAAATGTGGCTACATGCTCGGTGCGCGGTTCATTGTAGACTTCAAAAGGCGTGCCGATCTGTTCCAGACGGCCGGCGTTGAGCACGGCGATCCGATCGGCGAGTTCAAGAGCCTCTTCCTGATCGTGTGTGATAAAGACCGACGGCACTTTGATCGATTTTAGCAAGCCTCTAATTTCGCGGCGCAAGCTGACCCTGATCTGAGCATCAAGTGCTCCGAAAGGCTCATCGAAAAGAAGCACCTCAGGTTTGTAGGCGAGTGCCCGAGCTATTGCGACTCGCTGCTGTTGACCGCCGGAGAGCTGCGACGGATATTTTTCTCTGTGCTTTTCCAGATGTACAAGCTCAATGAGCCGATCTACAGTTTCTTGTATATCTTTTTTCTTTCGCCGCCTCAGTCGAAGGCCATACCCTATATTTTCTTCGACGTTCATTTTTGGAAACAATGCGTAAGACTGAAAAATGACGCCGGTTCCACGCATCCGGGCAGGTAGTTTTGTCACGTTTTTGCCGTGAAGGATGATCATTCCGGAATCGGGCATTTCCAGCCCGGCGATGACGCGCAGGATCGTGGTTTTTCCACTTCCTGATGCTCCCAGAAGGACGACGATCTCATCTTCATCGACGCTAAAGCTGATATTTTCAAGAACCGATGTGCCACCAAAAGCCTTACTGATACCGGCAACCGTTACAGCGGTTTTTCCGTAATCCATTGGCGTTACATGAATATCGAGATCCATAAATTAATCAGTCTCAAGCCAGTCCCTGGCAAAAAATAGAATACTGAATATTGCGAACGAAAACAGCGCGAGGACTATCGCGATCGCGTTTGCGGCCTCGACCTGACCTTCGTTAAATTTCGCAAATATATAGAGCGGGGCGGTTTGCGTGCGCGATGCCAGATTGCCCGAAACTAAGATGGTTGAGCCAAATTCTCCTACAGCCCGCGCAAACGTCAACAACGCTCCGCCAACGATCGCACCGCGAAGGCTTGGAAGCGTGACATGCCAAAATGTCTGCCAGCGTGTTGCCCCCATTGTTGCCGATGCTTCCTCGAGTGAGCGGCTCATCGTGTCAAAAACGGGCTTTATGACGCCGAATGCAAGCGGGAAAGTGACGAAGATATTTGCCAATATGATCGCCCAGCCGGTAAACATTAACTGAATTCCTTGAGGATCGAGGAGGCGGCCGAGCGTTCCGTATGGCCCCCAAAGCAAGAGCAGTGCAAATCCCGCGACGGCGGTCGGGATCGCCGTAGGGAGCGATATTGTAACGATGACGGCATTGCGTCCCCAAAAGTCATATTTTGACAAGACATACGCGGCAAATAGGCCGAATATTACATTAAAAACAGTCGCCCAAAAACTCGTGACTATCGATAGTTTTAGCGCGAAGATCGCCTCGGGAGCCCTCAGCGCTAACCAGAAGCTATCCAAACCGTTGCTTGTCCCAAAGATAAATATGGATGCCAGCGGCAGCAGGATCAGCGGCAGCATGATCGCGATCATCGTCGCAATGCTGAGTGGCTTGACGAGGTCGAAACCACGTGTGTGCCGAAATCCTGTAAGGTTTACGCGCATCTATTTTTTTGCCTGCACTTGATCGCGAAATATCTGTTCGATGACCTCGGGAAAGGCTCGCTGCCACCCGCCGAACATTTCCACAGAGAACGGCTGCTCGATCTTTGCAAATTCACTATTTTCATCATTGAATTTGTCATTTGTTACGGACCGGAAATGATACGTAACAAAAGCTTTTTGTGCGTCGTCGGCCCATAGATATTTTATGAAAGCATCAACAACGGGGCGCTTTTCAGGGCTAATATTCCGGTCGATCACTACGACCGGATGTTCACTGAAAATGGTCGATCGTGGAACGACCATATCGATCTCAGCGTTCGCGGACTTCATTAGCAGGCCTTCAAGTTCATATGTGATCAACGCATCGCCATATCCGGTTTCAAACTGCGTCCGTGCCTCGCGAGCCGAGCCAGGTGTTGAGATGACGTTCTTCCAGATCGCTTGGAGCAAATGCGTGGCACGGACCGTGTCCTGCGCACCGGTTTCGGCTTCGGACTTCTTTAATTCCGAACCGTAGATCGAAAGGATCGACCATTGAGCACCGCCGGAACTCACCGGATCAGGGTGGATCACCTTTACACCCGGTTTGCCGAGGTCGGCAAAATCTGTGATACCTTTCGGGTTGCCTTTGCGAACCAGGATAACGAAAGGCGTTTTGTTGATAATGCCTTTATGCGGATAGTTGTGCCAATCTACTGTTGTGGCTTTCCCGTCAAAAAGCCGCTGAGCGTCACGATCGATCGAAAGGATGGCAATATCGGCCGGCACTCCTTGAAGAATTTGATTTGTAACCGTCTCAGAGCCGGCAAATGACGATTCGAATTTTAAGTCAACGCCGTGTTCGCGTTTCCATTTTGCCGCGAATGCAGGACAGATCGCTTTTTCCATTACTTCCTTCATGATGGAAAAGCCGTAAATGGTGATAGTTTGCGATGTTGAAGTATCCGACGGCGGGCCGGGAAGACAAGCGGCCGTCAGCAGAAACACGATGATCGGGGCAATGATCTTCATACTCGCAAGATACAAAAAGAGGCTGTGAAGCACACTTTCACAACCTCATAAAACGTTAGTGTCCTTCTCCGTCGATGCCTGCGAGGTTAGCTGTCGGGCTGGAAGCGAAGAAGTCTTCTCCTGTAAACCAGATACGCCCCTGTTTTGCCAATTGCAAAACCATTGGATCCCCCGCGTCACGATCCCGTGGAGATCGTGACTTCGGCCTATTGTTTAATAGAAGTTTAACGGAAATACGGGAGGAAAGGCAAGAATTTAGATTTGGCCGCCCTTGAACAGATAGGAATGGATAACGAGTTTATCTTTTCGGATAACTTTTAGGAACACGAATACGCAGTGCATTTGGGACGATCTCATAGGTCGCGGGCAGCTTGCCGGGAAGTTCGCCATCAGTTTCGAGCAGTATTTCGTCAGATGGCTCTAAGCCGCGGACTTCGATCTTTTGGGCCAGTGTGCTTTTGACTTCTTTGAGGTCGGTATGTTTGCCGCGATACAGAGTATAGGCATTCATGAGAATTTTTGCGGTGCTGATGTCGCCGATATTCACGACGTCAAAAAAACCGTCATTTATTTTGGCATCGGGAGCGATCATCATACCGCCGCCGAAATATCGGGCGTTAGCGATGCAGAGATTAATAGTTTGCAGCGTCTTTTCTTCTTTATCGTCGATCCGAACACGAACGGTGGTTGAATCAAGATCGCGTACTTCGCGAAGCGTCGAGGCGGCAAAATTTGCACGGCCGCGAACGCCATCTATAGGTAGCCAATCAAAGATCTTAGCTGATTTCACCCGTTTGATTATCGACGCAGCGAGGCCGAACGATGAGACATTAAGAAAATAACGTGTGACAGAGTTGCCGTTCAGATCGAGAAAGGTAACCTTGCCTACATCTATCAGTTGAGTTTTGCCATCGCGGAGAGCCGCCGCCGCATCGCGGTTTGTCAACGGCAGCCCTAAAGTCCGCCGAAAGTCGCCGCCCGTGCCCGACGGCAACACGCCAAGCTCAACATCTTTTCCGGATCGCAATATGCCATTTGCAACCTCATTGATAGTGCCGTCACCGCCGCATGCTATTATGAAACGCCTGCCCGCATTGGCCGCACGTTCGGCAAGGTCAATCCCATCGCCATGGCTTTTTGTAAATGTGACGCTAAACGGACCAAAATGCGCCCGTAAGTCGCTGGCCGTCTGTGACCATCTTTCGCGCGTCGAACCGGACGCCGACTTCGGATTGACGATAATCAACGGTAAGGATATGTCTTCGTTTGTCTCGTTTTTTGTGTCTTTTTCCAAGTTGTAATAATTGTGCTTGTTTTATGCTCCAATTTTCAACTTGCCGACCTCAACATCGTCCACGTTGGTTTGATTTATGATGTTTGCTAAACTTGGAATATCGATGAACGAAGGTACGGATCAGGAGGACAATATATGTTTTCGTTACAAGATCTACTTGGAAGCGAGCAGGGAAATCAGGCGATTGAGCAGATCAGCCAAAATGTCGGGGCAGACAACTCTATGGTCAGCACCGCGATCCAGGCTGCGTTGCCGGCGTTAATAAACGGGCTTGCCAATAACACATCGACGCAGGAAGGTGCTGAGAGCTTGAATAATGCGCTCGAAGAAGACCACGACGGCAGTGTTCTTGATAATATCGGCGGCATTGCGGGAATGATCTTCGGCGGCCAAACTCCGCCAACGCCCGCTATGAATGCAGGCGGCATACTTGGGCATATACTCGGTGACAAACAGGATACGGTCGCTGAGGAAGTCAGCCAAAGATCTGGTATCAGTATGGATCAGGTCGTTCAGATCCTTATGTTCCTTGCCCCGATCGTGATGGGTTATCTCGGCAGGCAAAAGCAGCAGCAAGGTGTCGGTGCAGATGGCTTGGGCGGGTTGCTCGGCGGATTGCTTGGCGGCGGCCAGACTCAGTCGCAGTCGTCGGGTAATTCAATCCTTGATATGGCGTCGAACATGCTTGACAGCGATCACGATGGCAGCGTGATCGACGATCTTGCGTCAATGGCCGGCAAATATATTACTGAAAAATAGACCTGTGCCCGCACCGAGTTTAAGGTTTCACCTGCTCAAGGCGAGATCCATGCTCTGCCACGAGCTGCCAACGGCCATCGCGCTTTACGAACACGTCAGTAAAGAGGTAACTGCCGCTTGAATCTTTCCCGTTACTTTTGCTTTTCTCGATCTGTACCGCGGTGACTACCGCAGCGTCACCGAAGACACGAACCTTCATATTTTCATACGCCAGCGATTCGGGAACCCACACACCCGCCCTCAGTTCTTCGTTCACTTGTGTCCTTGTGAGGGTTCGGCCGTCCGGAACGGTAAAGATACAGTCTTCGGCGACGATACGATCGATCGTGACAAAGTCCTTTTTTAGGATCGCGTCTGCCCAGTCTCGCTCCATTTTAGTCAATATCTGCTCAACATTTTCTTTGGGTTTTGAGCCGACGCCCGGACCTTGGGTTTTCTGAGCTAACGCCTGTTGCTGGTAACAAACCAGAGTAAGAAAAGCGATCGTGATAAGCGTGATAATCTGTTTCATTTTTTCTCCTCCCCCGGACGATTCAGCCGGGCTGTAAATGACTTTTTTCTGACAATAACTATTGAAAAAAAAATGATTTGGGTAAATAATCTGTCTGCATCATATTTGTAGAGTAAAGTAACTATGCTCTTGAGAGATGTAGTTCAGTTTGTTGCCGGAACTTCCGATCCGGCATTTGCGGTGGATGGGTTGGGAGAAATCGCTGCATGGAATCGATCTGCGGCTGAAGTTTTTGGAATTTCGTCAGTGGAAGCGGTTGGTAAGCCTTGCAGTGAGGTCATTTGCGGAACGGACGAAAACGGCGCGATCTGCTCAAATGATTGTATCGTGATGCGATCGGCGAAAAACCGGCGGCCGATGGGTAATTTCGATCTGAAGATCGATACTCCGAATGGGAAAAAGTGGTTCAGCGTTTCACCGATCATTGTCGATGTGGCGAGATCGGCGAGGCCTTACACGGTTCACATAATGCGGTTGATCGATGCCAACAAGCGTTTGGATATACTGTTCCGCGATTTTCTATTAAGTAAGACCGATATCCCGCCTGAGCAGGTCAATACTATTCTTTCGTCCACAACATCCATCGTCCGCGAGGCATCTCTAACTGCAAGAGAGCTTGAGATATTACGTCTAGTAGAAAAGGGTGGAACATCGGCGACGATCGGCGACAACCTTAGTATCAGTCCTTCGACAGTGGACAATCATCTGCAGCACATCCTAAAAAAGCTGGGGGCTCACTCCAGGCTCGAGGCAGTTCTCCGGGCAGAACGCGCGGGTTTATTATAAAGGCGTAGCACAACCTGTTTTTCTTGAGCCGCCGAATATTCGCTTGTATCGGCGGCTTATTTATTTGTGAAACAAAATTCTTTGGCTTCTCGTAAGAAGCTCACATTAGAACCGCTTTAAAAAGGCGCAATAGAATCCTAATTATTTAGAGGAATATATGATCCAAAAGACCTTATACCGTCGTATTTTTGCATCCGCAATGATCGTTCTGTTCGGCATGTCGGCTATGGTGCAGGCTCGACCAATGCCGGCGAGTGTTTTTGTTCAGCAAGACGAAAAGAAAAAACTGCCGCCGGTCAATTGGGTTCGCAGCCGGAACATTGACATCAAGCATATTGATGTCGATCTTCGTTTCGATTGGGACAGATCACAAGCGATAGGCACGGCGACGATACTGTTCGCCCCGTTCCGGGATACTGACAAGCTGACGCTTGATGCGGCGATGATGTCGATCGATTCAGTAAAGCTTACGAACGGCGGAGACTTGAGATTCAACTACGATGGCAAGGATGGCGACGACAACCTCGAGGTTATGCTCGGCCGTGTGTACCGAAGTGGTGAAGATGCGTCGGTAAAGATCTCCTACAGGACGAACTACGTTAATTCTACCGGCGACCAGGCAGGCATTTTAGGCGGATTTGGCCGCGGCCTGCGTTTTATCAAGCCAACTGAAGATAACCCGACCAAGCCCAAACAAATTTGGTCACAGGGCGAAACGGAATTTAATCGCTATTGGTTTCCGTCGTACGACAGCCCAAACGATTTTCGCACGTCCGATATTCGTGTGACCGTCGACAAACCTTTCAGTGTTGTTTCAAACGGCAAGCTGATCGAAACAAAAGATAATGGCAACAACACGCGAACATTTCATTGGAAAATGGATCAGCCGTATTCGAACTATCTTTCGTCGATCGTTGTGAGTGAAACGGATCCGGTAGTTCAGGATTTCGAAGGTGTTCCAGTTTACAATTACGGGTATCCAAATGAAAAAAAGGAAGTCGCGGCAACGGTCAAAAACCTTCCGGCAACGATGAAATTCTTCTCCGAGATCACCGGTGTTAAATATCCGTATCCCAAATATTCTCAGGCGTTTGTCGAGGATTTTGGAGGCGGAATGGAAAACATTTCGGCGACAACGCAGATCGAGGAAATGATCCACGACGAGCGTGAATTGCTTGATCAGGACAGCGAAGGGCTGCAGTCGCACGAACTTGCCCATCAATGGTTTGGCGATTATGTTACGTGCCGCGATTGGGGGCAGATATGGCTAAATGAGAGTTTTGCCACATATATGCAGGCGATGTGGAACGAGAAGCTCAAAGGCCACGATGATTTTCTTTATGCGGATATACGCGGCAATCAAAACCAAACGATCGGCACATGGAATCAGGGCAACAGGCGTCCGATCGTAACGAAATATTACGCCAGCAAGGATGGTATGTTCGATACATACGCTTATCCGGGCGGAGCATCGGTCCTCCATATGCTGCGAAAACATCTTGGCGACAAGCTTTTCTTCAAATCACTCAATCACTACCTGACAACCAATGCTCACCAGCCTGTTTCCACAGAAGATCTGCGTATTGCAGTTGAGGAAACCAGCGGACAATCGATGGATTGGTTTTTTGATCAGTGGCTTTATCGAATGGGCCATCCGATATTTGAGATAACTCAAAATTACGATGATGCGTCGAAAAAGCTGACGCTGAACGTAAAGCAAACGCAAAAGGTCGACATTACGAACGAATATCCTCAGACAGAATTTTTCCAGTCCTACGTCGATGTCGAGATCGATAATCGCGTCGAGCGTGTTTGGCTAAAACCACAGGCCGACAATGTGTTTACATTTGATGCTTCAGCCAAACCGAAGCTCGTGAATTTTGATTACGAAGGCACAATGCTAAAGGAAATGAAGTTTGAAAAATCGATCGATGAACTTCTTTACCAAATGCAAAACGATAAGGACGTACTTGGGCGTCGCTGGGCAATGAACGAACTCGAAAAGAAGGCCTCTGATGCAGCTAATAAGCCGCGTGTTGTCGAGGCTCTGATAAGCTCAGCAGAGAAGGACCCGTTCTGGCGCATTCGCAGGGCAGCATTGTCTGTGATCGCGAATATTTATTCGCCCGACCCGCCGCCGGGGCAGGAACGGCCCGCTGCGACGCTTGACACAAATGTCGAGCAGTCGATGATGCGTCTCACAAAAGACGAGCAGTCGATCATTCGCGGTGAAGCTATTGAACTGCTTGGCGAAACACAGGACAAAAAATATGCCGATCTTTTTATCAAGGCTCTGGATGATCGAAGCTATGCGGTCATCGACCAATCGGCACTTGCTCTTGGCCGTGTAAAAGATCCGCGAGCTTTTGATGCATTGGTCAAATTGACGAACACGCCGTCGTGGAAAGGCAGAATTCAAGCTGCCGGATTGAACGGGCTTGCCGCTTTAGGCGATAGTCGCGCTTTTGATATTGGATACAAGGCAGCTACGGATAAGACGCTTTCGCCAAATCTCAGAACGACAGCTCTCATTATTGTCGGATCTACGGGAAAAGGCGATCCGCGTGCTTATCCGCTGATCTATCAGAAATTTAAAGGCGCTTTGGCTGCAACGAACATTCAGGGTATCATCAACAGCGTTCAGGCGATCATCAAGATAGCCGATCCACGCGGCCAGGAGGTCTTCGACGCCCTCAAGGTCAAATTCAAAGATCAGCCCAGTGCAATGGCCGCGATCACGGGATATGAAGTGCAATTCAAAGCAGCCTTGAAACAATAGCAAAATCTTACGGGTCCTATGAGATATTTTCATCTGAAAAGAAACACGATCGTGCTGCTCGCAGCTTTCATGGTATTTGCTGGATCAATTACAGCATTTGGCCAGGCGACACATGTTGTCACAAAAACTGAACCGGTCACGCGTCAAGAGATGCTTCGAGGCTCGATCACACCTGAACGTGAATGGTGGGATGTTTTGCATTACGATCTGTCGGTCGAGTTTTTGCCTGATACACGTTCGATAACAGGATCGAATGTTATTACGTTCAAGACTCTTAAATCGGGACGCAAAATGCAGATCGATCTGCAACAGCCGCTCAAGATAACGAAGATCACACACAAAGGCGTCGAACTTCAATTTGAACGCGAGGGAAGCGTATTTTGGGTGACGTTTGACCGGGAATTGCCGGCCGGCGTCGAAGATGAAGTGTCAATTTGGTACGGTGGCATGCCGGTCGAGGCGCGAAATCCGCCGTGGACCGGAGGCATTCAGTGGGCTCACGACGATCTTGGAAAATGGTTCATTAATACGACCTGTCAGGGGATCGGGGCGAGCATTTGGTGGCCGAACAAAGACATCGGCTATGACGAACCCGATAGAGGAATGAACATCAATATCACCGTTCCGCAAGACCTCGTTGCGGTCTCGAACGGTCGCCTGCAAAAGATAGATACTAATCCTGAAAAAAAAACACGCACCTTTCGCTGGAAGGTTGTGAATCCGATCAACAATTATGGCGTCAACGCTAACATCGGCAATTACGTTTCCTGGACGGAGAAATATCAGGGCGAAGGCGGCGTGCTCGATCTGAATTATTACGTTCTTGAACAGCAGAAAACAGCCGCAATGCAGCACTTCAAAGAAGTGCCGAGAATGCTGAAGGCTTTTGAGCACTGGTTCGGAAAATACCCTTTCTACGAAGACGGCTATAAACTCGTCGCGGTTGAGTATCTCGGCATGGAACACCAAAGCTCGGTGACATACGGCAACTGGTTCATGAACGGTTACCGCGGACGCGATCTTAGCGGCACGGGCGAGGGCTTGAAGTGGGATTTCATTATCGTTCACGAATCGGGACACGAGTGGTTCGGCAATAATGTCTCGATGAAGGACGCCGCTGATATGTGGATCCATGAAGGCATTACGAATTATTCCGAAAACCTCTTTACGGAATACTGGTTCGGTAAGAAAGCAGGCTCGGATTACGTCATCGGCACTCGCAGGAACATTCAAAATGATCTTCCGATCATCGGCACCTACGGAGCTAACCGCGAGGGCTCCGGCGATATGTATTACAAAGGCGGCAACATGATGCACACGATCCGCCAGGTCGTGAACGACGATGAGAAGTGGCGCTCGATCCTTCGAGGGTTGGGCAAGGATTTTTGGCATCAGACCGTTACGACTGGGCAGGTAGAGAATTACATCTCCCAGCACGCCGGTATCGATCTAAGTAAGGTGTTTGACCAGTATTTGCGAACTACAAAAATACCAAAATTCACATATGAGATTGAAGGCAGCAAACTTACCTTTCAATGGAACAATGTTGTTGATGGATTTGCGATGCCCCTGAAAGTTGCCATCAACGGCAAGGATATTTGGCTCAAAACGACAGCAAGTTCGCAGTCGATCACCCATGAAGGGCCGATCGACAAAGTTCTTGTTGACCGGAATTTCTACGTTGAATCGTCGCGGTTAATAGCAGCACCCGGTCGTTGATGATTGACTTACTATCGCAGCATCTATAAACTTAAACTTAGAGTGGTGAGTTATTGCAACTTGCGGCCACGTAAAATAAACGGCTAAACAGCAAAGAGTCAACTCTTAAAGTTTTTGGAAACTCTGTGCTTGTTTGGCACAGAGTTTTTTGTTTATGACCACATTTCTCGATCTATTAAAAGAAAAGATCATCGTCTTTGACGGTGCGATGGGCGTTTCACTGCAGGCGGCAAATCTATCGATTGACGATTGGGGCGGGCCAAACTTTGAGAACTGCTCGGAGAATCTGCTTTACACGCGGCCTGACGTTGTCGAGCGTGTGCATACGAGTTTTCTGGATATCGGTTGCGATGTGATCGAAACGAACAGCTTTGGCGGCAGCGAGGTCGTCCTTACCGAATTCGGCATAGCAGACAAAACATACGATGTAAACAAAAAAGCCGCCGAGCTTGCTAAGCGGCTGACGAACGACTATTCAACCCACGACCATCCTCGTTTTGTCGCGGGCTCGATCGGCCCGGGCACAAAACTGCCAACGCTGGGACATATAACTTACCGCGATCTCAAGGACGCTTACGTCGAACAGGTTCGAGGCCTTGTTGACGGCGGATCGGATGTTCTGATCGTCGAGACGTGTCAGGATCTGCTTCAAACAAAAGCTGCGCTCGCGGCGATCTTTGAGTATTTCGAGAAAACAAAATTGCGGATCCCTGTGATCGCTCAGGTGACGATCGAAGTTTTTGGTACCATGCTAAACGGTACTGAGATCGGAGCCGCTTTGACGGCTCTTGAGCCGTTTCCGATCGACGTGATCGGTATGAACTGCGGCACCGGGCCGAAGCACATGACCGACAGCTTCCGTTGGTTATGTGAGAATTCGCCGCTGCCGGTGTCGATCCTGCCCAACGCAGGTTTGCCGGAAGTGAAGGACGGACAGCAGCATTACGACGAGACGCCTGAGAGTTTCGCGGCACAGGTCGAGCACTTTGCAAAGGACTTTGGAGCGAATATCGTAGGCGGCTGCTGTGGTACGACACCGGAGCATATCAAGCTGCTGGTTGAGCGTCTCGGAAGTTTGTTACCCAAACAGCGAAACGCAAAACTTGCACCTTCTGCCTCGTCTATCTATTTTCAACAGCCATATACTCAAGACGCTTCGTTTCTGATCGTTGGGGAGCGCGTCAATGCGAGCGGGTCAAAGAAGATGCGTGATCTGCTTGATGCGGAAGATTGGGACGGCCTCGTTAATCTCGCCAAGTCGCAGGAAAAAGAAGGTGCCCATATTCTCGACGTCAACGTTGATTTTGTAGGACGCGACGGCGTCGCCGATATGCACTCACTGGCGGCAAGGCTTGCGACCGCAGTTAAGATCCCGCTGATGTTCGATTCGACCGAGTGGGAGAAAATGGAAGCAGGCCTCGAACACGCTGGCGGCAAATCGATCCTAAATTCTACAAACTATGAAGACGGCGAACCGCGATTTCTTAAAGTTCTAACTCTGGCAAAAGAATACGGAGCGAGTGTCGTGATCGGACTTATTGACGAGCAAGGCATGGCACGCTCGTATGATGACAAGATCAGGATCGCGCGTCGGGCGTACAAACACGCGACCGAGTTTGGCATTCCGGGTCACGATATCTTCTTCGATCCGCTCGCTCTGCCGATCTCGACAGGCATTGAGGAAGACCGCAAAAATGCCGTTGAAACGATAAATGCGATAAAACAGATCCACGAAGAACTGCCCGAAGCCAACATCATTCTTGGCGTTTCGAATATTTCATTCGGCCTGAATCCGGCAGCACGTGTTGTTCTAAACTCGGTGTTCTTGCATGACTGCGTCGAGGCCGGAATGAACTCAGCCATCGTCAACGCATCAAAGATCCTACCGCTGATGCGGTTTAGCGAACTCGAGATCGACACAGCCCGCGACCTGATCTACGATCGTCGAAAATTTGACGGAGACATTTGTACATACGATCCGCTCGGTGAGTTTTCGACAATGTTTGAGGGTAAGTCGGCACAGTCGATCAAGCCCGACATCTCAAATCTGCCGATCGAAGAGAAGCTGAAACATCACATCATCGACGGCGAACGCATCGGGCTGGAAGATTCGCTGAAGGCCGCTCTCGAAAAATATCAGCCGCTCGATATTATCAACGACATTCTGCTCGATGGAATGAAAACCGTCGGCGATCTTTTTGGCAGCGGACAGATGCAGCTGCCGTTTGTGCTGCAATCAGCTGAGTCAATGAAGGCTGCGGTCAAGTTTCTTGAACCGTTCATGGAAAAGGTCGAGGGTTCGAACAAAGGTGTGCTTGTTCTTGCGACCGTCAAGGGGGACGTTCACGACATCGGCAAAAATCTCGTTGACATTATCCTCACAAACAACGGTTATAAAGTCGTAAACCTCGGCATCAAGCAGCCGATCGACGATATTTTACGTGCTGCTGAAGAAACGAAATGCGACGCTATCGGAATGAGCGGTTTGCTCGTTAAATCCACGTTAATAATGCGTGATAATCTCGAGCTGATGAACGAGCGTGGTATTAAGGTTCCGGTGATACTCGGCGGAGCGGCCTTAAACCGCCGTTACGTGGATAATGACTTGATTCCGTTATTTAAAGGCCAGCTTTTTTACGCCCGTGACGCTTTTGATGGCTTGCATGCGATGGACGAATTAACGCGTATGGAGTCTGGAGACAGGGGTGTTGAGTCAAAAAATGCGGCTGCCAACGGGGCTGACGAAACGCAAGATTCAAGTATAGAGACTGTCACAGATGCTGAAGATCTGGTGGGTGAAGACGCCAAGTTGGGCAAGGCAGCGGCTCGCGTCTCAACGCGTTCGACTGGCGATACGACGCATACGACGCGATCTGATGTTTCCATAGATATTGATATTCCGAAAGCACCGTTTTACGGCTCGAAGGTTGTTGAGATCAAGGACCTGACAAAGGTTTTTGATTTTATTAACGAAACGGCATTATTCAAAGGCCAATGGCAATACAAGCAGGGAAGGAAGTCACCCGAAGAATATCAATCGATCCTGGATGAGACGGTTTATCCAAAATTCTCTGAGATCAAAGCAAAAGCGATACGCGAAAAACTGCTTGAAGCAAAACTTGTCTATGGCTATTTTCCGTGTCAGTCGAGCGGCAACGATCTGATCATTTATCAAGACGACGAAAAGACTGAGCGAATAAGATTCACCTTTCCCCGACAACCGCTGGAACAGCGTGGAAGCAAAAATCTATGCCTTGCAGATTACTTTGCTTCTGTCGAGTCCGGTAAAATTGACGTTGTTGCATTTGATCTCGTTACAATGGGTAGAAAGGCGAGCGAGCATTCGGCAAAGCTGTTCAAGGCTGACAATTATACTGATTATTTGTTGTTCCACGGCCTTTCTGTCGAATCCGCTGAGGCTCTCGCCGAAATGTGGCACAAACGCGTTCGTGAAGAGATGGGAATTGCAGGTAATGACGCCCCCGAACTCACAAGATTGTTTCATCAAGGCTATCAGGGCTCACGTTATAGCTTTGGCTATCCGGCGTGTCCTAATATTGAAGACCAAACAAAGCTCTTTGAGCTGCTCGATCCTGCCCGCATAGGCGTTGAACTCACAGACGAATTTATGCTCGATCCGGAACAGTCGACCTCGGCAATTATCCTTCATCATCCGGATGCAAAGTATTTCAATATTGAATAGACCAATGATGGATTTTTGAGATAAAAAGCCGGTGAAAAGAAATGATCTCTTCACCGGCCTTTCTATATAAAGCTGCGAATTAGGTGTGTTTAGTACCTAAATGCGGTCATCGTTGGCTTATCGCCGTTGGCTCCGAATTGGAATGCGACGTATGCATCGTTCGAGCTGTTCTGCCGATACCATGTGCCATCTGACGGTCGGAACACTGAAACATCGGCTTTGCCGTCGCCGTCAAAGTCGCCCACTGCCGGTATGTCGTTCGCTAGTCCGAAGACTTTATAGTCATAGGTTGAATTCGAGCTAAATTTTACATACCAGATTCCGGTCGATGGGCGATATGCCGCAAGGTCCATCTTATGATCGCCATCGAAATCAGCCGGCGTGATGACGTCTGTACCAAACCCGAACAACTCTCCATAGATCGATCCGTTACCGCTGTTGATCCGATACCAAGCACCGGTCGATGGCCTGAACACAGCAATGTCCGATTTGCCGTCACCATCCCAGTCGCCGATGGTCGGCTTATCTTCAGTCGCTCCGAACTGGATGCCGTGGAATGAACCATCGCTGCTGTCCTGTCGATACCACGTTCCGGTCGAAGGCCGGTAAACAGAAACATCAGCCTTACCGTCGCCATCGTAATCAGCCGGAGTCGGCAAGTCTTCTGCAAGTCCAAAGACATAGTACTCGACGGTTCCGTCAGTGCTCTTTAGCACATACCAGATACCTGTCGAAGGCCGATAAACTGCAATGTCCGTCTTGCCGTCACCATCATAATCAGCCGGAGCGATCTTGTCCGAACCAAAACCGAACAACATTCCAAACAATCCCGCCTGTGACTGCTGCAGATACCACGCACCGTCTGACGGACGGAAAACCGATATGTCAGTCTTATGATCGCCGTCGTAGTCGAATGCGGTTCGACCGGAAGGCGGCGCAGTTGGTGTAGAAGTTGGCGTATTCGTTGGCGTGAATGTGTTAGTTGCCGTTGGTGATGGGCCACCTGCACAAGGTGCCGCTGCTGTTGCTGAATTGCGAGGAACCGGTGCCGTGACGATGTCAAAGTCGCTGTTGTTGTTATCCGTGTCCTGACAGCCGTTCTGTTTTCTGACGTTTCCCTGAACGGATGTCAGCGAAGCTCCACCGTTGGTAGAGGCTCCGCCTTCAGCATTATTTGCAGTGCCCCATGCTACAAGATCGACAATAGCAGCATTCGGCAAGGTGCAGGGCGTAGCCGTCGCACCGCAAGTATTCGGTGCCAATGCGGCGGTCACAAGAGCGACCTTACCGTTCGTTCCCGACATGGTGAGGTTGCCCGTTGTTTCATCCGGCGTTACGGGCAACGGGGCACCGGCGGTTCCTGCCGGCCCTAATTGGATCAAGTAATATTGGCCGGGCTGAACAGTTCCGCCTGTCAGGGCGTACGCATTAGCCGCAGTGCTCGCAAAATTTCCTGTTGCCGAACCGTACATCAATGACAGGCCCGCGAGCGACTGAGGGCTGGATGAAATATTTTTCAGCTCGACATAATCGTTGAGATATGTACCCGTCGTACCGCCGCCGCCGCCGTAAGCATGGCTGATGACAAATGTTGAGCCAGCAACCGGACTCGGACTAGCCGTCGGTGTTGCTGCCAATGTTGCTGTCGACGTCGGAGTCGCGGTATGCGTCGGCGTCGGTGAAGCTGTCGCCGTGTTGGTCGACGTTGGTGTAGGCCCGCCGCACGCGATCGTAGTGGTCGAATTGCGAGGAACCGGTGCCGTGACAATGTCAAAGTCGCTGTTGTTGTTATCTGTATCCTGACAGCCGTTCTGTTTTCTGACGTTCCCCTGAACGGATGTCAGCGAAGCTCCACCGTTGGTAGAGGCTCCGCCTTCAGCATTATTTGCAGTGCCCCATGCTACAAGATCGACAATAGCAGCATTCGGCAAGGTGCAGGGCGTAGCCGTCGCACCGCAAGTATTCGGTGCCAATGCGGCGGTCACAAGAGCGACCTTACCGTTCGTTCCCGACATGGTGAGGTTGCCCGTTGTTTCATCCGGCGTTACGGGCAACGGGGCACCGGCGGTTCCTGCCGGCCCTAATTGGATCAAGTAATATTGGCCGGGCTGAACAGTTCCGCCTGTCAGGGCGTACGCATTAGCCGCAGTGCTCGCAAAATTTCCTGTTGCCGAACCGTACATCAATGACAGGCCCGCGAGCGACTGAGGGCTGGATGAAATATTTTTCAGCTCGACATAATCGTTGAGATATGTACCCGTCGTACCGCCGCCGCCGCCGTAAGCATGGCTGATGACAAATGTTGAGCCAGCAACCGGACTCGGACTAGCCGTCGGTGTTGCTGCCAATGTTGCTGTCGACGTCGGAGTCGCGGTATGCGTCGGCGTCGGTGAAGCTGTCGCCGTGTTGGTCGACGTTGGTGTAGGCCCGCCGCACGCGATCGTAGTGGTCGAATTGCGAGGAACCGGTGCCGTGACGATGTCAAAGTCGCTGTTGTTGTTATCTGTGTCCTGACAGCCGTTCTGTTTTCTGACGTTCCCCTGGACCGAAGTGATCGATGCCCCCCCATTGGTTGCGGCCCCGCCTTCAGCATTGTTTGCAGTGCCCCACGCCACAAGGTCGATAATATCAGGATTTGGCAGTGTACACGGTGTCGCGGCCCCTCCACATGTGTTTGCCACAAACGCACTAGTCACAAGAGCGACCTTACCGTTCGTGCCCGACATATTCAGGTTCGTTGTTGATTCGTCAGCCGTAACAGGCAGTGCGACACCGCCTGTTCCCGCAGGCGAAAGCTCGACAAGATAATACTGTCCGGGTTGAACTGTTCCACCCGTAAGAGCATAAGCGTTGGTCGCCAGACTGGCAAACTGTCCTGTCGCCGAGCCATACATCAAAGATAGACCCGCGAGTGACTGAGGACTGGATGAAATATTTTTCAGCTCGACATAATCCTTAAGATAAGTTCCTGTGGTACCGCCGCCGCCGCCGTATGCCTGGCTGATGACAAAGGTTGTCGAAGCTGTTGCCCTGCCAGCCGTCCGATCACGGTCGATCACACTTGCCGCCGTCTCACTTTGCTCAACGGCTACTGCCTGGCTTTGTAGGCCAAAGAACCCTTTTACCGCATCAATGAATGACGTACCCGCTGCTCTCGTCCCTGCCGCCGCTAGCGTCAGAAAAGTTACACCAATAACTGCTATTATCGCTGTTCTCATCAGCCCCGAATCACTCCGCCTCTTACCTGTTAACATAATTTTGACTCCCTCAAATATTGTCTTTAGCGACACCTTTTTTCATCGCCCGCCTATTACTCTTCATCCATTAGGCGTTCCACTTTTTCCAAAAACCAAACTACTATCTCTGTTTCCTCGAATTATATGCTAATTCTTGGGGGATTTAAAGTTCCCGTCGCACAACGCGGCTTAACGGAATGTCACAGCCGTTCACCTCGCGTTTCAAATGAAACACGGACAGACGCAACGCGCCTGTCCGTGTCAATGCCCGCCTATTGACGGGGCTGATTTTTAACCGCCGTTACTCCTGCGGATCGGCCGTAAAGTCAGCATCGATGATGTTATCAACAAGGCTGATAACACGGGTCGGATTGCTGAAGTGGTAACGGTTCGAAATGACGGTCACGATATACGTTTGACCGGCTTGCAGGCCTTCAACCGAGTAGTAACCGAATGATCCGGTTGTTGCTACGAGAGGTTCACTGAGCGAACCGCCGGTAATGACGACCTTCGCATTGCGTATGCCTGCTCCATCCGCGGTTGCCACGCGGCCGGAGATGCCCAGGCTTGCGGCAGTTGACTGGATAAACTGCAGCTGCCAACCGCCATTCACACAGCCTGTAATTGCCGACGGTCGAACTAATAAGCCCGCATCGTCGCGCATATAGAGGCTCCAAACACCGTTGGAGTTTGTGTTGCCAAAGTTGCCAAACAACGTTTGGGTTCCAGTACCACCGACAGTGCTTCCAGGTTCGTTATAAGGTCCTGGAGGAGCCGGGGCAAAGAAACTTGCCTGGCCGGGCTCCCACGAGGTTGGCTCAAATGTACCAGTCGTCAATGCGGCAGAATCAGGAAGTACCTGTCCTGCGGAATCGTCGAAGGTCAGCGTCACACCCGGTGTCGCCTGTGGCAGTGCTCCGCCGGCATCGGCCATCAGGATCATTCTCTGTCCCGTCGGACTTACCAGAAGGAAGTCCATGTTATCCGGGAACTGATGCACGACGTTGAACAGGGTAATGCGTACAGTGTTGATCTGAGTTGGCCCGCCAGCGACTGTGATCGTCGAAGGATACAGATCCGCTTGAGATCCGAGCGTCGTACAGAACGCAGCGCTATTGGCAAAGACCTGTCCTACTGGCGTTCCGGTTGGGGTCGCCGTCGCGGTTGCAGTAGCCGTACCTGTGCTCGTCGGTGTTCCGATCGCCCCGACTGTTACGCTTCCGTTGGTTGTGAATGCAGGCGGATCACCTTCGTTCCACGCGAATCCCGGATGGAAAACTTGACCCGGATCGGTGTAGTCCGTGAAAGCCAGTGTCGTCGAAGACCCGTTTGAACCGACAACGTTAAATCTCAGATTTAACAACGTTCCCGCTCCAGTCAAAAACTGCGCCTGGAATGCCGAGATAATAAGATGTCCGGCATTGTTCGCATTCGGCGTGATCGACATTGTACTGCTCAGCGTGCCGGCTTGATCGAACTCCGGCGTTGCAGGCTGTATGACCGCGGGATCAAAGCTGACATGTAAGTCATACGAGATGATTCCCCGGCCTGTCGTATCGCCTGCGGTGATCGGAATAGTGATCAAAGCACCCGGCGAAGCACTGACATTCGGTAGAGCGACCGTTACAGGTGGTGTTCCGGTTGCTGTTGCCGTCGCGGAGGGAGCAAACGTCGGTGTGTTAGCCGGCGTATTTGTCGAAGTTGCCGTCGGAGTTCTCGTCGGCGTGTTCGTAGATGTTGACGTTGCCGTCGGGGTTCCGCAAGCTCCGCCGCCAGTGAGGATAAACGGAATATCCTGTGGTGCTGCCGCTGTTCCCGTGTCGATAACTGGAGCATAGGTCGTCGGGGTGCCAATAGTACCCTGAACCGAATTCGATCCGGGCTTGTTCACCTGTCCGAGGATGCTGACCGGCGGCACGAACGGGCCTGAGGCTCCCGTTCCACCCAATTGAAACTCGAGCCAGTACGTTCCTGCGGGAAGTGTTGTCCCAACATTGGCTATCGTTGCCATTATCGGCCGTGTGGCTCCTGTCGGGGCTGTATCTGTAGCCCGATAAATGCCAGTCCATGCCGAAGACACAAACCGGTTCGTTGTCAGATCGCCAAACACGACTGTGCTGCCTGCTCCTCCCGGAACACCGTTCCATATCTGGACACGTGCAGTGGTGAATGTGCTGGGTGATGTCGCTGATCCGGTCTGATATCCGTAGAGCGTTACCGTGTTGATGGTCCAACCGCCCGCCGGTACAACAAAATCATCAGCAAGTGTATTACCCGGAGCCGTTGTCGTTGACCCAAATCCGAGTACATTCAATCCAAGCCCGGTCTGTAAGGCACTCAGCGGTGCTCCGCCAAACCCGCCAGTCGGATTCGTTACCATCGAGCCATTGTCATATAAGAC
>CAZGSC010000022.1:0-3030 GCA_964528325.1 uncultured Chloracidobacterium sp.
CCGAACCTGCAGCACCAACCGCCGTGAATCTCAGATTCAGCAGCACGCCGTTCTCGTCTATTGGAAAGGCTCCGTAAACCACGATCCTCAAAAGCCCGGGCTCGGTCGCATTCGTCACGACAGAAAGCCCGCGGCTCGCTGTGTCTGCCACATCTACGACCTCAGCAATCGGCTGCATCACCGAAGCGTCATACCTGAGATCGAATTCATACGAGATCACGCCCTTGTTCGCAATGCCTTGAACACTTACTGGCACAATGATCTCCTTATCAACTGAAGAAACAAGCGACGGCAGCTCAACAGCAATACCCCTCTCCGGTCCGCCGTCTTCACTTTCCACTTTCCATTTCCCGCTTTCCACTCTTCCCGCCGGCCTCGCACCGGTATTCGTCCAGTTACCGGTCACTTCACCGATCAGTATGCCAATGTAGTCCTGGCCCGTCTGATTGCCGATCGGATCTGTGTAGCTTCGCGTCGTCGGCGATGCTCCGATCGGGAACGTAGGATTCGGAACGAAGAACCTCCACTGGCTTGTATTTCCTATTGGCGGCCCGAGCGATGTCACGAACCTCGCGATCAACGCGGCATCATTAGATGAGATCGAACCATTGCCGCTGGTGTCCGCAGCGATCTTCTGGTTATTGTTTGTAATGAGAAGCGTCCCGGCTACATGCTGTGCGATCCTCGCCGCATCGTTTGAAGTGATGCTGTTTACGCCGCCTGTCTTAGTCGGCGTGACGGTGTACGAACCCGAACCAAATCCTGTCAGCGAATACTGGCCAGCAGTCGGCCCTGGTGCTCCGGTCGTTGTCGAGAGAGCAGGCGAACCTGCCGCATTTATCGTTACATTCGAAATAAAACGCGGAGGCGTTGGCCCTGACAGTGCATTGCCGTAGGTCACAGTTCCGCTGATACCTGCAGTCGGTGTCGGCGTCGGCGTGTTTGTATCCGTAGGTGTCGGCGAAGCGGTCGCCGTGGCTGTCGGCGTATCCGTCGGTGCCAACACACAGTTACTCAACAATATCGACAAATTATTTCCGGCACCGTTAGTGCCAACAACGAGGTCTTGCTTGCCGTCGCCGTTGAAATCCCCCACCGTAACTGAGAATGCAATAACGCCGGAGCCAAAGTTAGTAGCGGCGCTGAAATTTCCCAGACCATTGCCCAGCAGGATCGACACGTTGTTTGAGCCAGCGTTGGCTGTTGCAAGGTCCTGTTTTCCATCGGCATTGAAGTCACCTAACGCTATCGAGGTAGGACCGCCGACAGCAAAGTTTACGGCAGCACCAAAGCTGCCCGTGCCATCGCCCATCAAGACCGATACGTTCGCGGAGTTGAAGTTGGCCGTAGCAAGGTCTTGCTTGCCGTCGCCATTGAAATCTCCTATTGCTACCGAGTAAGGACCAGTTCCAACAGGGAAAGTCGTGGTGGTGAAAGCACCCGTCCCGTCCCCTAGCAGGATCGATACATTTGCCGATCCATTATTAGCAACGGCGAGATCCTGCTTGCCGTCACCATTGAAATCGCCCACAGCCACTGAATGAGGACCGATGCCGGCGCTAAAGTTGCTGGCCGCGCTGAAACCTCCGATTCCATTGCCCAGCAAAATGGAAACGTTGTTTGACACCCCACCATTGGCAACCGCGAGGTCCTGCTTGCCGTCGTTATTGAAATCACCAACCGCGACGGCGGCCGTTTGAGTACCAGTCGCGAAATTGGTGGCGGCTCCAAAATTGCCCATGCCGTCTCCAAGCAAGATCGACACGTTTGCTGAGTCTAAGTTGGCGGTGGCAATATCCTGCTTGCCGTCGCCATTAAAGTCACCTACTGCTACTGACAAGGGATTTGTGCCTACGTCGAAGTTGGTCGCAGAGCTAAAATTGCCCAAGCCATTGCCTAGCAAGACCGACACGTTGCTTGAGTTCCCATTTGCCGCCGCCAAGTCCTGATTGCCGTCACGATTAAAATCACCGATCGCCACTGATCGAGGATTAGCGGCGACGTTGTAGTTAATCGCCCCTGCAAAGCTGACAGCACTGCACGTTGGGGGCGTCGTCACTATTAATGTGAAACTCTTGCTATTCGAACCGCTGGAAATGAACGCCGTGACCGTCACCGTGTATGTCCCCGCGGGATGAGCGTCTGTGACCCGCACCACACCAGTCGCGGGATCACCTTCCAGGCTTCCGTTGAAACTAGTCGACGTAGAAACTGCAATGCTCGTTGCACTGATCGGCGGAGCATCGGGCGTAATTGTCGTGTCAGAACTGAGTGAAATTGATGTCGCTGGATAATTGCCCAGCGAAGGCGTCGGTGTCCCAGTCGGTGTATTCGTAGCCGTATTTGTCGGCGTATTCGTAGCCGTGATCGTTGGCGTATTTGTCGCCGTATTAGTTGCCGTTGGCGTCGGAGTGAAGGTTGACGACGGAGTTGCCGTTGCCGTATCTGTCGGTGTTGGCGACGGCGGGCACGTCAAACCGTCAAAGGTCCAACTCGCGCTATTGTTGCCGCTGTCCATGCCGTTATAGACCGTGATTGGAGCGGACCCGCCCTGATCCCTGACGTCCACATTTACAAGGCGAAAAATTCCTGTACCTGACCATGGGCGCTGCGAGCCTGTTGAACTTGAGCGCAGCAGGATCGTATCCGGGCCGGGACAAGCGCCGGCTCGCAGATCGATGATGCCGTCATTGGTCACACTGCCGCCAAGCGTGATCGTGGTCGATGAAATATTTTGGAGCATCCCGTTCGCGCCGATCGTCAGGTTACCGCTGGTAAGATATGCGCCGTCACTGATAAAGAGAGTTCCCGACGTAATGTTCAACGGTTGACTTGTGCCGAGGATCATATTGGTGGTAGCCGTCACCGTTCCGCTCGGCTTGTTGATCGTCCACGTCCCACTGAAATTCGCTCCGCCGTTGTTGGCAAAGAGTTGGTTGGCAGTCCCGCCGAACTTAAGATCTACATTACCGCCATCCCAGGTCGAAGCGATATTGAGCGTTCCGTCCGCTTCAAACGTCGCAGACGCGC